>NZ_CP085154.1:3332859-3635847 GCF_022788695.1 Pseudosulfitobacter sp. DSM 107133 | reverse complement strand
TCGTTTGTTCCCCAAGTCTTTCCGCTGTCCCCACCAAAGCACAGTATTATGCCCGGCCGCCTAAGTTCTGCCCACGAAACAATCGCCCTGTCCCGTGTCCCTTCGGAAACAGGTGCGACTTGCGTCGTTCTCGATCGGTAGACACACTTCGCCCACGGATGCCCCTCGGGACTCCTTGAACGACGTTTGTCATTCCTAATAGTGATGCGACAGGTGGCGCCGAAAACCCGGCATTCCACAGACACCCTTCAGCCGTTGTCCGACTGTCCGGCCCGCAATCATAACCTTTTCGTGCGGCAGCACGCGGGTCTGATTGTCCTGTCCCCCCATAGCAAAGTGAATCGCTGTACCCTTGGTAGCAACTTCGCCAGCGACGCAGCAACAGAACTTAAATGTTGACTCGGGCTTTTGTGGAAAAGAATCTGGGGGCCTTATTTTGAAGGCTCAAAAAAGAAACGGCACCGCCTGAGCGATGCCGTTGCAAAACCGTCATAATTCTGTGTCTTGGCTTAGGCCAGCGCTTTGACGCGCGACGACAACCGTGACATTTTCCGCGATGCGGTGTTTTTGTGATATACACCCTTGGTGACGCCACGCATCAGTTCGGGCTGTGCAACACGAAGTGCAGATTCGGCTGCGGCCTTGTCACCGGAAGCAATCGCTTCCTCGACTTTGCGCAGGTATGTACGAATCCGCGAACGGCGTGCTTTGTTGATTGCGAAACGTTTTTCGTTTTGACGGGCCCGTTTCTTGGCCTGAGGCGTATTTGCCATGCTTATCTCGTCCCAATGATTGGTGCGGTAGTGTAAAAACAGCCAAAAGCTGCGGTGAAGACGCGTCTTTAGGCGCGCGGATGGTCCGAGTCAACGGCAGAGTTTATCGCGCCTGTGGCACCAACGCTGCCGCGCTGCTTACTTGTCGCGGAATTGCGGTTCACGTTTTTCCAGGAACGCCGCCATGCCTTCGGACTGATCGTCGGTGGCGAACAGTGAATGGAACAGACGGCGTTCAAACAGCAGACCGTCACGCAGCGGAACTTCAAACGCCTGATTCACCGATTCCTTGATCGCCATTACAGAAATCATCGACTTCGATGCGATCTTGACTGCGGCGGCCATGGCTTCTTCCATCAGCTTCTTGGTCGGCACAACGCGACTGACCAGCCCGCACCGTTCGGCTTCTTCCGCGTCCATGAAACGGCCCGTCAGGTTCATGTCCATCGCCTTGGACTTGCCCACGAAACGCGCCAGACGCTGTGTGCCACCAATGCCGGCCATCACGCCAAGGTTCACCTCGGGTTGCCCGAATTTGGCGCTTTCCGAGGCGATGATAAAATCGCACATCATCGCCAGCTCGCAACCACCGCCCAGCGCATAGCCCGACACGGCGGCAATCATTGGTTTGCGTACACGGGTGATTGCCTCGGTCGATTCGGTGAACAGATCGCCCGCGAAAACATCGACAAAGCTCTTCTGGCTCATCATCGCGATGTCAGCACCCGCTGCAAAAGCTTTTTCCGATCCGGTGATGACGATGCAGCGCACCTTTTCATCCTTCTGAGCCTCGGTAACGGCGTCAGCCAGTTCACCCAGCAGCTCTTCGCTCAGGGCGTTCAACGCGTCAGGGCGGTTCAGCGTGATGCGGGCGACGTGGTCGTCTACATCGACGATAATCGTCTCATAGGCCATTTGAATGCTTCCATTTGTTGCCTTCTGAGCGCGTTCCTTAACATGGGCGGTGCGCGTTTCAAGCTAAGTTTGACATATGCTACAGTAGAAGGACGACCGACCCGACTGCACAATTCGGTGAATGGTGCCGCCACATCCGGGCGTGCGACAGGGCTGCCCCTCGCGGCCGTAAACATCAAAGCTGTGCTGGAAATATCCAAGCTCTCCATCGGCTTGGCGGAAATCGCGCAGCGATGATCCGCCCGCGGCAATGGCATCGGACAGCACCGCGCGGATGACCGGAACAAGGGCGCGCACACGCGCTTGTGAGATGTTCCCGGCCTTGCGACGTGGCGACACACCGGCGCGAAAAAGGGCTTCGCAGACGTAGATATTGCCCAATCCCGCAACGATCCGCTGATCCAGAAGCGCCGATTTGACCGGCGACGCCTTGCCCTTGAACGCCTGCACCAGCACGTCCTCGTTGAACGCATTGCCCAGCGGCTCGGGCCCCAGCACGGCCAGCAGCTTGTGCTGCTCGGCGGTGGCGGTGTCCAACAGGTCCATCGCGCCGAACCGGCGCGGGTCGTTGAAGGTGATGCGGGCACCGTTGTCCATGTGCAGGACAACGTGATCGTGTTTCTCGGGGGCAGGGTGATTGTGTACGAACTGCCCCAGCGGATCGCCCGAGATCAGCATGCGGCCCGACATGCCCAGATGGATCAACAACGTCTCGCCGCTGTCCAGATCGGCCAGAATGTATTTTGACCGCCGGCGCAGGCCCAGCACCTGCCGCCCCGTCAGCCGCGCTGCCATTTCAGGGGGGAAAGGCCAGCGCAGATCGGGTCGGTTCACGTCCGCTTGGGCGATCACCGCGCCCTCCATCACCGGGGCCAATCCGCGGCGTACTGTCTCGACCTCTGGTAATTCGGGCATCGAATGGTTTCCTGTGACAAAAGGTGCGCATTGTGCGCAGGCCCCAGCGCCCTATAACAAGGCGGACTGACAAAGGCGACATTGACACGATGACCGACGATACCAACAAGACCACCCATTTCGGATTTGAAACCGTCCCCGAGGCTGACAAGGCCGGTCGGGTTCAGGGCGTATTCAATTCGGTCGCCAGCAAATACGACATCATGAACGATGTGATGAGCATGGGCATCCACCGGATCTGGAAGGATGCGATGATGGACTGGCTGGCGCCGCGCGCCGGTCAAAAGCTGCTGGATGTGGCGGGCGGTACGGGCGACATTTCGTTCCGCTTCCTGAAACGCGCAGGCAGCGGTCATGCCACGGTGCTGGACCTGACCGAACCGATGCTGATCGAAGGCCGCAAGCGCGCCGAGGCAGAACAGATGCACGACAGTCTGGACTGGGTCGTGGGCGACGCGATGGCGCTGCCCTTTGCCGACAACACCTTTGACGTCTACACAATCAGCTTTGGCATCCGCAACGTGACCCGCCCCCAAGAGGCGCTGAACGAAGCGTACCGCGTGCTGCGCCCCGGTGGCCGCCTGATGGTTCTGGAATTCAGCCAGCTGCCCAACGCCGCGATGCAAAAGGCTTATGACCTTTATTCCTTCAACGTGATCCCGCAGATGGGCAAGATGATCGCGAACGACCGCGACAGCTATCAGTACCTGGTCGAATCGATCCGCAACTTTCCCGATCAGGAAACATTCCTGGGCATGGTGCGCGCGGCCGGGTTCGAGAACGCCAAATACCGCAACATGACAATGGGCGTCGCCGCCCTGCATTCGGGATGGAAGATCTAGCGTGCGCGGACCTCACAACATCTGGCGGTTGATCCGCACCGGCGCCACGCTGGAACGCACCGGTGCGATGAACGTGGTGCTGGACGCCTTTGACGCACCCAAGCCGATCCGTTTCGTGGCCAGGCTGCTGGGCAAGCCGTTCATGTGGCTGGGCTACTATGGCGATCCGTCCATGCCTCCCGCGACCCGCGCACTGACGGCGCTGGGCCCGGCCTACATCAAATTCGGTCAGGTCCTGTCGACCCGTCCCGACGTGGTGGGCGAGGAACTGGCCGTGCAATTGCGCGTGCTTCAGGACAAACTGCCCCCCTTTGACGTCGCTGTGGCCAAACGCGAAGTTGAAAAAGAGCTGGGCCAGCCTGTCGACACGATTTTTTCCGATTTCAGTAAACCCGTGGCTGCGGCGTCGATTGCGCAAGTCCACAAGGCGACCCTGCGCGAAAGCGGTGAAGAGGTCGCGGTCAAGGTGCTGCGCCCCGGCATCGAGGCGGCCTTTCGCAAGGACGTGGACGCGTTTTACTTCGCGGCCCGACTGGTTGATGTTTTCGCCCCAGGGGCGCGGCGTCTGAAACCGATGGACGTGATCGAACATTTTGACGGTGTGGTGCGCGGCGAACTGGACCTGCGGCTGGAAAGCGCGTCGGCGTCGGAATTTGCGGCCAACACCACAAACGACAAGGGCTTTCGCCTGCCGCCGATCAAATGGGAATATTCCGCGCGTCGCGTGATGACGCTGGGCTGGGCCGATGGTGTGTCGATGGGCGACAATGACGCCATTGACGCGCTGGGCGTGGATCGTGTCGAGCTGTCGGAACGGGTGCTGCAACTGTTCCTGAACCATGCGCTGCGCGACGGTTTTTTTCACGCCGATATGCATCAAGGCAACCTCAAGGTCGCGGCGAACGGGGACATCATCGCCTATGATTTCGGCATCATGGGCCACATCGACGAATACACCCGCCGCGTCTATGCCGAGATCCTCTTTGGCTTTATCCGCAAGGATTACAAACGCGTTGCCGAGGTGCACTTCGAGGCCGGCTATGTGCCCGCCGACAAGGATGTCGACGAATTCGCCCGCGCTCTGCGCGCCGTGGGCGAGCCGATATTCGGCATGGACGCCACCCGCATTTCGATGGCGCGGCTGCTGAGCTATCTGTTTGAAGTGACCGAACGGTTCGGCATGGAAACCCGCACCGAGCTGATCTTGCTGCAACGCACCATGGTGGTGGTCGAGGGCGTGGCGCGGTCGCTGAACCCGCACATGAACATCTGGGAAGTCGCCAGCCCCATCGTCACCGATTATATCAAGACATCCATCGGCCCGCGCGCGGCCCTTCGCGATCTGGGCAAAACCGCAATGGTTCTCGCCCGTTTCGGCCCGCGCCTGCCCGCACTGGTCGAAGCCGCGCTGGTCCGTCAGTCCAAGGATGAGACCCCGCCACACCGCCCGTTCTGGCGCTGGATCGTTCTGGCAGGGTTTGGGGGCATGACCCTTGGGGGTGCCATATTCGCGCTGGCCCAGCATCTGGGTTAACGCGGAACGCTGTAACGCCTCTTCCCTGGTTTGAAAAACACTGCGGGGGCGCAACCTTTCGGCCTTTTCCGGGGCGTCAGCGGTGGCCAGAACCATCGCATTCGCACCGTCATTGATGCCGCTGACGACCTAGGTTAATGGGTCTAGACCCTGGTTGACAGCAGGCGACCCCCCGCGCATATCATCCGTCATGACGGATGATACTGACGCAATATTGACACGCCTGCCCAGCCGCCTGAAACAGGCGCGGCGCGGCCAAGGGCTGTCGCTGGACGCCGTGGCGAAATTGTCCGGTGTCAGCCGCTCGATGGTCAGCCAGATCGAGCGCGGCGAAAGCAGCCCCACGATTGCAACCTTGTGGAACCTGACGCGCGCCTTGCAGGTCGATTTCGCGGGGCTTCTGGACGGCGATGCGGCCACGGCAAGCATTGAGGTGCTGCGCAGCGTCGATGTGCCCACCATCGAAAACCGGGGCAGCGGTTGCCGCATCCGCATCCTGTCCCCGCCCGAAGAGGCGGGCCACCACGAGGTTTACGAGCTGCGCTTTTCCGAAGGTGGCATGCTGGACAGCCAGCCCCACACCCGCGGCGCGCGCGAACATCTGACGGTGATCGAGGGCACGCTGGACGTGACCAGCGCCGAGGCAACGCAGAGCATCGGCGCGGGCGACACCGCCCGCTATGCCGCCGACGTCCCGCACCGCATCACTGCAACCACCGCCGCGCGCGCCTTTCTGGTGGTACAGAGCGCCTGAAGCGGGGTCAGATGAATTTTTGACGTGCCGCTGCGAAAGAGGGCGGTTCGGGTGTGTCTTCGGGTGTATGCCCGTCGGCCACGCTCGCGCCCAGCGCCGTAACAACGGGCACCACGCCGCCCCACATGCCCAGATCCAGATCGGCGGGATCGTCTACCGGTGCTCCGGTGCGGACCTTGGCGCTGGCATGTTCGATCTCGATTGCAACCACGCCTGTCGCCTTGCGCTCTTGCGTTGTCATCGGGCGCACCTCGGTGCTGCGTCCCGGCAGCAGGTGGTCGGTGATCGCATCCAGTGCGGCGTCCAGTTCGGCCCCGGTGACCCGTCGTGCTGTGCCATGCACCACGACCGACCGGTAGTTCACCGAATGATGAAACCCCGACCGCGCCGCGACGATGCCGGTGATGTCGGTCACGCCCAGACAGACCGGCACCTGATCCAGCAGGGCAATCCGCGTTTTCGACGCGCCGTGAATGTACAATGTTTCACCAATCCGGGCATAGGCCATCGGCATGACCATGGGCCGGTCTTCGGCGACAAAGGCGACATGACCGACCAATCCGCTATCCAGAATGGCGTGAATGGTATCGGTGTCGTAACGCGCGCGTCTGGATTGGCGGGCACGGGCATATTTGGGCTGCATCAGAATTTCCTTGTGTTGACGCCTGTCGGCTTACGATGCAGATTGGTATTTAAAAATATCCAGTTTGATAAAGAATGACCAAACCACTTTCCATACCACTGATGTGCCACCCCAGCGCCAAACGGCCCGAAGCGCTGGCGGTACAGGTCTATCGTGATCTGCTGGAGGCGGTGCGCACGGGGCGTTTGGGCGATGGCAGCCGGTTGCCGTCCAGTCGCGCGGCCGCTCAGGCGCTGGGATTGTCGCGTAGTACGATCAATCTGGCCTATGAGCTGCTGCGCGCGGAGGGGGTGATTGAGGTCAGGCAAGGGGCCGCGCCCCGGGTGATTGCCCCTGTGACCGGCCCCCCAAGGAAAACAGCCAAAGCCGTGCGAATCCCGTCGCAACGCGGACGGCAACTGGGCGAAGTCCGCCGGGACAGCGCGACGGCACAAGCATTGGGCCGGATGGCACCGGGAGAGCCGAGCGAGGCGCTGTTTCCCGCAGATGAATGGGCCCGCGCCCTGCGGCGTGCAGCGCGCCGACAGCATGGTCCTGTGTCCTCTTATGCAACGCCCCATGGTCTGCCCGAGTTGCGCCGCGTTCTGGCCGGGCGTTTGGCGACGGATCGCGGGCTTGCCGTTGATCCCGAACAGATCCTGATCACCACCGGCACCCAAGGGTCGCTTGCCCTTGCCGCGCAGGTTCTCAGCGATGCAGGCGACCGGGCGGCACTGGAAGACCCCGGCTATCCCGGTGCCCGCGCCGCCTTTTTGGGCGCGGGGTTGCACCTGCATGCGATGCCGGTCGATGCAGAGGGCGCACGACCCGATGCGGTGCCCAAAGACACGCGGCTGATCTACCTGACGCCATCCAACCAGTACCCAATGGGCATCCGCATGTCGCATGCGCGGCGCGTTGCGTTTCTGAACATGGCGCAGCAGACGGGCGCGCTGATCCTTGAGGACGATTACGACAGCGAATTCCTGTGGCGCGGCCGCGAGATCGCGGCGTTGGCGGCCGAGGCGTCGGCCGGTCAGGTGATCTATATGGGGTCGGCGTCAAAGGTGCTGATGCCCGCGCTGCGGCTCGGCTGGATGGTGGTGCCGCCAGACCTGGTCGACCCGCTGCGCACGGCGCAACGCAATCTCGGGCTGATGGCGAACCTACATGCGCAGCACGCACTGGCCGATATGATGCACACAGGGCGCTATCGCGCACAGCTCAAGCGGATCGCGCGGGTGTACGAGGGGCGGGGGCGTGCGTTGGCGCAGGCGTTGTCGTCGCTTGACGGCGTATCGGCCAGCCAGCCCGATGGCGGCGTGCAGGTTACCGCCCTATTTGACGGAAGGTTGACCGAAGACGCCGCGCTGGCGGCTGTGTCGGCACAGGGTTTTCAACCTGCCAAATTGTCTGACTATTGTTCAGATGTCGCGAATTGCGGGCTGGTCATCGGCTTTGCCGACGCCACGCCCGAGCGGATTGCGGCCTTTGTCGATGCCTTGCGGGCACTGTGATCCAGTATACTGGAAAAATTTCCGCGATAGAGAAATCCTCTATTTGGGAATCATTTCCGGTATGCTAGATAACCGGCAAAGAGGAGCCATCCATGACCCAAGCCTTTCTGCACCACATTACCAAAACGCTGGCCGAGATCGACGCCGAGGGCCTGACCAAGGTCGAACGCCTGATCACCTCGCCCCAGGGCGGCAAGATCCGTGTCGCGGGCCGCGAGATGATCAACCTGTGCGCCAACAACTATCTGGGGCTGGCCGATCACCCCGACCTGATCCGCGTGGCGCGGGATACGATGGACCCGAAAGGGTTCGGCATGGCCTCGGTCCGCTTCATCTGTGGCACGCAGGACATGCACCGCGAGCTGGAGCAAAAGCTGGCCGCTTTTCTGGGCAAGGACGATTCGATCCTGTTCGCCGCCTGTTTCGACGCCAACGGTGGCCTGTTCGAGCCGCTGCTGGGTCCCGAGGATGCGATCATATCCGACGCGTTGAACCATGCGTCGATCATCGATGGCATCCGCCTGTGCAAGGCGAAACGCTATCGCTACGCCAACAGCGACATGGACGACCTTGAGGCGCAGCTGAAACAGGCGCAGGCCGACGGTGCGCGGTTCATCATGATCGCCACGGATGGCGTGTTCAGCATGGACGGATATCTGGCAAATCTGCCCGACATCACCCGGCTGGCCGAAGCCTATGGCGCGCTGGTCATGGTCGACGACTGCCACGCCACCGGCTTCATGGGGCCAAAGGGCGCGGGCACCCCGTCGCATTTTGGCGTCGACGTGGACATTCTGACCGGCACGCTGGGCAAGGCGCTGGGCGGGGCCATCGGCGGCTATATCGCAGGCCCGCAGCCGGTGATCGACCTGCTGCGCCAACGCGCGCGGCCCTATCTGTTCTCGAACGCCCTGCCGCCCGCGATTGTCGCGGCGGGGATCGAGGCGCTGCGGCTGGTCGAACAAGGCGACACCTTGCGCGCGCAGCTGTTCGAGAACGCGAAATACTGGCGCAAGGGGCTGGAAGCGTTGGGTTTTGACCTGTTGCCGGGTGAGCATCCGATCATCCCCGTGATGCTGGGCGAGGCACAGTTGGCGCAGGACATGGCGTCGAAACTCTATGACGAAGGCGTCTATGTTTCGGGCTTCTTCTTCCCTGTCGTGCCGCGCGGACAGGCCCGTATTCGCACGCAAATGAACGCCGCGCTGACCCGCGATGATCTGGACCGCGCGCTGGATGCATTCAAGACGGCTGGCAAGGCCTGTGGGGTGATCTGATGACAACGAACGAAATGAAAGCCCTGTCCAAACTGCACGCCCGCGCAGGGCTGTGGATGGTCAACGCGCCGGTGCCCGAGATCGGCCCCGATGATGTGCTGATCAAGATCAACAAGACGGGCATTTGCGGCACCGACATCCACATCTGGAACTGGGACGACTGGGCGCAGAAAACCGTGCCCGTGCCGATGATCACCGGCCACGAGTTTGCCGGCGAAATCGTCGAGATCGGCCGTGATGTGCAAGGGCTGGAGCTGGGCCAGCGGTGCAGCGGCGAGGGGCACCTGATCGGCACCCAAAGCCGCCAAAGCCGCGCGGGCAAGTTTCACCTTGATCCCGCAACGCGGGGGATCGGGGTGAACGAACAGGGGGCCTTTGCCCAATACCTGCGCCTGCCGGCATTCAACGTGGTGCCGCTGCCGGATGAGATCAGCGACGACATCGGCGCGATCCTTGATCCGCTGGGCAACGCGGTGCACACGGCCCTAAGCTTTGATTTGATCGGTGAGGACGTGTTGGTGACCGGCGCCGGTCCCATCGGCATCATGGCCGCCGCAGTGGCCCGACATGCGGGCGCGCGGCATGTGGTGATTACCGACGTGAACCCCGACCGGCTGACGCTGGCCGCGCAGGTGGCGGATGTGGTGCCGGTGAACGTGACGCAAGAGGCGCTGCCGGACGTGATTGCACGGCTGAAGATGAAGCAGGGCTTTGACGTCGGCATGGAAATGTCCGGCAACCAGCAGGCGCTGGATCAGATGGTCGAGGCGATGACCATGGGCGGGCGCATTGCGATGCTGGGCATTCCGCCGGGCAAAAGCCCCGTCGACTGGAGCCGGATCGTGTTCAAGGCGATCACGATCAAGGGCGTCTATGGCCGCGAGATCTTCGAGACGTGGTACAAGATGATTGCGATGCTGGAAAACGGTCTGGACGTGTCACGGGTGATCACTCACCGGTTCCATGTGGACGACTTCGAGGCCGGATTTGCGGCGATGAAGTCGGGGCAAAGCGGCAAGGTCGTGCTGGACTGGACCTGAAAGGGCGACAACGCCCGACCGTTTCAGGGTCGGGCGTGAGCGTTCAACCTTGCGGTTTCAGCGACACGCGACCTTTGTCGGTCAGTGTCCAGCAGTCGCGTCCTTCGAACACTGCTACGGTCATTGGCTTGCCATAGCCCGCCCCTGTATCCAGATTGACACGGTTGCCGTAATGGGTGGCCACCTCTACCGGCGTATGCCCGTGCACGATCAGCTTGGGGTGGGGCGCGGTGTGTTCGTGAAACTCTTCCCTGATCCAGATCAGATCGTGCTCGGTTTGCTGGTCCAGCGCCACACCGGGGCGCACCCCAGCGTGGCAAAAGAACAACTCGTCGGTCTCATGACTTAGCTTGCACTGCGCGATGAATTCCATATGCGCCTTTGGAACCGTCTGGCGCGCCTCGGCGTGCACGTTGATCTGGCGGCTTTTTACGGTGAATTCGATGCCATAGGACGCCAGCGTCGTGTCGCCGCCCAGACGCGGGTGCAACCAGTACAGCTCGACCGGCAAATAGGCTTCTTGAACGGGATAATCCTGCATCCACCAGTCGAACATGCGATCATGATTGCCCAGCAGAAAGGTCCAGTCGCGCCCCGCATCACGGCCCGCAATCAGTGTGTCCAGCACCGCGCAACTGTCTGCGCCACGGTCGATATAGTCTCCGACGAACACGACGCTTGCGTCCGTTCCGCCATCGGCCTCGATCAAGGCAAGGATGCGGGTCAGTTCGCCAAGCTGTCCGTGAATGTCGCCGACGGCGTAAATGGGTTTGGTCATGAAAAATCCTTGGGCTGTGCAGGCTGCGTCGACGACGGGAATATGCTTAGCAGCGCCTTGGTGCAAGTGAACGTCAGACTTGACAGAATTGGGTCCGGTCCGGTCTTATTGTCTTTGCGTTGGCGGACGTATTGCCGCCTGATTTTACATAGGAAATTGAAGATGCGGGGAATTGCACATTATTTCATGCTGGCAGCCGTCATCAGCGTTGTTTTGGGCATGATCTGGGGCCTGCAAATGGCCATCAGCGGCGATCACACGATGCTTCCGGCACATGCACATCTTAATTTGGTGGGTTGGGTCACACTGGCGTTGTTTGCGATCTACTATCATCTGGTCCCGGCGGCAGGCGAAGGGTTGCTGGCACGGGTGCATCTGGTGGTCGCCATTGTGGGTGTGATCGTGATGGTGCCGGGGATTGCAGTGGCCCATTCCGGCGGGCCGGAGATTGCGGCAGCCGTTGGGTCGCTTATCACTTTCGCAAGCATGTTGATCTTTCTGGCGACCGTGGTGCTCCAGGGTCGCCAGAGTTAATAGCGCGTCAGGTCAGGCGACGACGAATTCCAGCGGCTTGACCTGATTGAACATGCCGGTGCCTTCCAGCGTTTTCAGAACGTCGTTGGGCAGCGCATCGTCGATATAAAGCAGCGCAATCGCTTCGCCACCGGCTTCGTTGCGGCCCAGGGTAAAGTTGGCGATGTTCACGCCATTCTTGCCCATTGTGTTGCCCAACAGGCCGATGATGCCCGGAACATCGTTGTTGGTGGTGTACAGCATGTGCTGGCCAATCTCGGCGTCGATGTTGATGCCTTTGATCTGGATAAAGCGCGGCTTGCCGTCGCTGAACACCGTGCCGGCCACCGAACGCTCGCGCTTTGAGGTGACGACGGTCACCTTGACATAGCCGTCAAAGACGCCGGATTTGTCTTGGTTGGTGGTGCTGATCTGGATGCCTTTTTCACGCGCAACCACGGGGGCCGACACCATGTTCACGTCGGGGTTGGCACGTTTCATGATACCTGCAACCACACCGCAGTTCAGCGCATCAAGGTTCATCGCGCCGACCGAACCGTCGTACAGGATGTTGATCGCGCGGATCGGCTCGTCGGTCATCTGGCCGATGAACGATCCCAGATGCCCCGCCAGCGTCAGCCACGGGCCCATCACCTTGGCCTCTTCCGCCGTGACCGACGGCATGTTCAGCGCGTTTTCAACGGCACCGGTCAGCAGATAGTTCGCCATCTGCTCGGCCACTTGCAACGCCACGTTTTCCTGCGCTTCGGTTGTTGCCGCGCCCAGGTGAGGCGTGCAAACGACATTGGGCAGATTGAACAGCGGGTTCTCGGTTGCGGGCTCTTCCTTGAACACGTCAAAGGCGGCGCCGGCGACATGGCCCGATTTCAGGGCTAAGGCCAGCGCTTCCTCGTCCACCAGACCACCGCGGGCACAGTTGATGATGCGCACGCCTTTCTTGGTCTTGGCGATGTTTTCTTTCGACAGGATGTTGGCCGTGGATTCGGTGTAGGGAACGTGCAGCGTGATAAAGTCGGCACGCTTCAGAAGCTCGTCCAGTTCGACCTTTTCAACGCCCATACGGTCGGCTTTTTTGGTGCTCAGGTAAGGATCGTAAGCGACGACTTTCATCTTCAGGCCGCGCGCACGGTCGCAGACGATGCCACCGATGTTACCGGCCCCGATTACGCCCAGTGTCTTGCCGGTCAGCTCGACGCCCATGAACTTGGACTTTTCCCATTTACCCGCGTGTGTGGATGCGCTGGCCTCGGGGATCTGGCGCGCCACGGCGAACATCATCGCAATTGCGTGTTCGGCGGTGGTGATCATGTTGCCAAAAGGGGTGTTCATGACAATCACGCCCTTTTTCGATGCGGCGTCCTTGTCGATGTTGTCGGTGCCGATACCGGCGCGGCCGACGACCTTGAGGTTTTCAGCAGCGGCAAGGATCTTTTCGGTGACCTTGGTGGCCGAGCGGATCGCCAGACCGTCATATTTGCCGATCACCTCGGCCAGCTTGTCCTTGTCCTTGCCCAGGTTGGGCTGGAAGTCGACTTCGATGCCGCGATCTTTGAAGATTTGTACAGCCGCGTCGCTGAGGCTGTCGGAGATAAGTACCTTGGGAGCCATGTCAGTGGTCCTTCATTGAATAAACGGGGGGTGGGACGGGGCGAACAGGGCTATGTGCAAGCCGGGCGTTCACCCCGTCTGGATTATGCGTTGATTTCAGTCTCGAAAGCCCATGCAAGCCACGGCAGCATCGCTTCGATGTCCGATGTCTCGATGGTTCCGCCGCACCAGATGCGCAGGCCCGCAGGGGCGTCGCGATAGGCACCGATGTCCAGCGCCACGTCGGCATCGGCCAGACGGTTCGCCACGGCCTTGGCAAAGGCCGCGCCGTCGGTGATGCGCGCATCGTTGAACTTCAGGCAGACGGATGTGTTCGAGCGGATCGCGGGGTCGGCCGCCAGAAATTCGATCCAGTCGTTTGCGTCCACGAAATCGGCAACGGCCTTGGTGTTGGCATCGGCCCGTGCGATCAGACCTTTCAGCCCGCCGACCGACCGCGCCCACTCAAGCGCTTGCAGGTAATCCTCGACGCACAGCATCGATGGGGTGTTGATGGTCTCACCCTTGAAGATGCCCTCGATCAGCTTGCCGCCCTTGGTCATGCGGAATATTTTCGGCAGCGGCCATGCGGGCGTGTAGCTTTCCAGCCGTTCCACAGCGCGCGGGGACAGGATCAGCATCCCGTGAGCCGCTTCGCCGCCCAACACTTTTTGCCAGCTGAACGTGGTTACATCCAGTTTGTCCCACGGCAGGTCCATCGCAAATGCGGCGCTGGTTGCGTCGCACAGGGTCAGGCCCGCGCGGTCGGCAGGAATGGCGTCGCCGTTGGGCATACGCACGCCCGAGGTGGTGCCGTTCCAGGTAAAGCAGACGTCGTTGTCATAGTTCAGCGCGGCCATATCCACGATCTCGCCGTATTCGGCGGTGTGGGTGGTGGCGTCGATTTTCAGCTGTTTGACCACATCGGTGACCCAGCCTGCGCCAAAGCTTTCCCAGGCGACCATTTCGGCGGGGCGTTCACCCAGCAGCGACCACATTGCCATTTCAAAAGCGCCGGTGTCGGATGCGGGAACAATGCCGATGCGGTAGTCGGCAGGCACGCCAAGGATCTCGCGGGTGTCCTCGATCGCCTTCAGCAGCTTGGCCTTGCCAACGGCTGCACGGTGCGAACGGCCCAGGGGCGCGTCGGACAGGTTGTTCAGATTGAATACGGGGGGTTTGGCACAGGGGCCGGAAGAAAAACGCGGGTTGGCCGGCCGCGCTGCCGGTTGGTCAATAACCATTTCTGGTATCCTCTCAGATAATCGCCCTTCGTTGGGGAAGGGTGTCCCACCGACGCATCTACGGGCGTTCGGTGGGTGGCGCAATGCAGAAAATACCCCTATAGCGCCGCTTGGATAACTTTTTGCGACATCAATGGAGCGGATCGGAAACATGGACACTTTTATCTGCACGCTGATCGCAGCCCCCGGCGCGCTGCAACCCGAACTGGCCGAGGCGCTGCGCAATGCCTGGGGCGGTGGTGCGGTGGACTGGCTGGCAGCGGATGAAGCCGCGGAGTTCACGCTGGTGCAGATGCCCGACAACCGCTGGGATGTCTGGGCCGATGTGCAAAAGCTGGGCGTCGATCTGGTGATCCAGCCTGCCAACGGGCGACGCAAGAAGATGCTGTTGGCCGATATGGACAGCACCATGATCCAGCAGGAATGCATTGACGAACTGGCAGATGCCGCAGGCGTGGGGGATTTCGTCAAGGATATCACCGCCCGTGCGATGAATGGCGAGCTGGATTTTGAATCGGCCCTGCGCGAGCGGGTCGGTTTGCTCAAGGGGCTGGATGCAACTGTGATTGATCAGGTTCTGGCCCAACGGATCACCTATATGCCCGGCGGCGCGACCCTTTTGGCGACGATGAAGGCCAACGGCGGCCATGCGGCGTTGGTGTCGGGCGGGTTCACGGCGTTTACGGCTGCGGTTGCGGCATATCTGGGCTTTGACGAAAACCGCGCCAACACGCTGATCATCGAAGACGGCACGCTGACGGGCACGGTCGGTGATCCGATTCTGGGCAAACAGGCCAAGGTTGACGCGCTGGAACAGATCACCGCGCGGCTGGGCATTTCGCAGGCTGACGTGATCGCCGTGGGCGACGGGGCCAACGATCTGGGTATGCTGCATCGCGCAGGCACCGGCGTGGCGTTGCATGCCAAGCCGGTGGTGGCTGCCGAATGCGATGTGCGGATCAACCACGGCGACCTGACGGCGCTGTTGTTCATCCAGGGCTATGCGCGATCGGACTTCGTCTGATCCTCGGGCTTTCACATCGAATCGCCATGCTGTGGTAGGGTGAAGGCATAGGTCAAACCAGCAAGGAGCCAGCATATGCCCAATTTCATTTTTGCCTATCATGGCGGTACGACGCCGCAGACACCCGAAGAAGGCGCCGCCGCGATGGCCAAATGGGTCGCGTGGTTCGAAAATCTGGGGGCCGCTGTGGTGGATGGTGGCAATCCGGTCGGACAATCCAAGACCGTGACAGCATCGGGCGTCACGGGAGACGGCGGCGCGAACCCGCTGTCCGGCTACTCGGTGATATCGGCGGCAGACATCGACGCCGCCGCCGAAATGGCCAAGGGATGCCCCATGGTTGTAGACGGCAGCGGCTCGGTCGAGGTTGCCCCGATTATCGAGATGTAGGTTGCGCTAGATCAGCGCGGGTGCGGCGCGTACCGCTCCTGTCACCAGATCGCGCCGGTTGCTTATCGGCGCGTTCAGGTACTTCAATGTTTCGGGGTGATCGGCTTCCAGCACGCCCAGCTTGACCAGAATCGCCGCAACCGCGCATTCGGCGGCGCGGGTGCCGCCATCTTCGATCTTCAGCGCCACGCCCATCTTCAGCTCGGGGATGATGGCGATGAAAAACGCCTCGGCTCCGGTTTTGATCGCCACCTTGCCGCCCATCGCGCGCATCAGATTGGTGCAGGCGCGACCTTCGCCCGCCACCAGATCGGGGTGCAGCATCATTGCGGACCGCAGGCGTTCTTCGGCGCTGCCTGTCGGGGCGGCGGCAAAATGCGACATGGCGCGGGCCATGCCATGCAGGCTGGTGGCAAAGTTCGGGGCGCTGCATCCGTCGATGCCATAACCGGGGCTTGATTCGCCTGTGACACGCTCGAACGCCTCAAGACAGGCGCGTTGTACCGCATGGTCAGGCTCGACATACTCGGACCCCGCGCCCAGATGTTTGTTCAGCGTCAGAAAACCGCTGTGCTTGCCCGAACAATTGTTGTGCATCTGACAGGGGCTTTCATCGGCCCGGATCAGCGCATTGCGCGCATCGCGGTCGTCGGGTTCTTGCGGGCCGCAGCGGAAATCGTCGTCGCGCATGCCCAGATGGTCCAGCCATTTGGTCACCCGGTCGGTGTGGATCGCCGCACCGTTATGCGAGGCACAGGCCAGCGCCAGATGTTCGGTGCCCAATCCATAGGCATCCGCCGCACCGCTTTCGATCAGTGGCAGCGCCTGAATCATCTTGGCCGACGAGCGCGGCAGGATCACGGCTTGGGGATCCCCCCAGGCATGTACGATCTGGCCACTGTCATCACAGACCACCGCATGCCCGCGATGGACGCTTTCCATAAACGGACCGCGCCAGATTTCAGCCATTGCAACGGAATTCGACATAGTTCACCTCACAACTTGGCGAAAACCTGCCAATTTAGGTTTCGCCTGTCGCGCCTTTCGCGCTAATATGTTTCTTGTCGAGAAGAAATGAGGCAGTTGCAAGAGAAGGCCCCGAACAAGGGGTAACCGGCAATGCCCCGCGTATTGAGGCTAAGGACAGTCTGGAGGCTGGACAGATGGGATTTATGAATACAACGACTGGTATGTTTGGCATGGCGGGGCTGGCGCTGGCTTTGACCGTGAATACCGTCGCTGCACAAGACCAAAGCACCAACCGGGTTGCAGCCAAAACCGACTGGAGCGTCTTTGTCGAAGACAACCCGACTGAATGCTGGAGTGTGTCGACCCCGAAGGAAACCGTGAACACCCGCGACGGACGTGTTGTCGCCGCGACGCGCAGCCAGATCCTGTTGATGGTGTTCTATCGCCCCAGCGCCGAGGCCAAGGGTCAGGTTGCCTTTACCGGCGGATATCCCTTTGCCAGCGGCAGCACCGTTAATCTGAACATCAGCGGCAGCGAATTTGAGCTGTTCACCGATGGCGAATGGGCGTGGCCGGCAACCGCGGCCGATGACACCAAGATCGTGACAGCGATGAAACGCGGTGCCGATGCGATTGTCACCGGCGTGTCCGGCCGTGGCACCCAGACCAAAGACACATTCTCGCTGTTGGGCTTTACCGCAGCCGTGGAAGAAGCCGAAAACCGCTGCGGCGGTTGACCGCGCTGGGTTTGCGGGGCGAATCCTTTTGATCCTGCCCCGCTTTCCTATATAGAGGCGCATCACCCGAACCCCGGAGTTGCCCGATGTCTGCCGATGCGCCGATCACCCAAGATGTTATGACCATCCCCCGCAAATTGCCGGAAGGGCCCCAGAACCTTGTCGGTATGACGCGCGAGGCGATGCGCGCGGCGTTGATCGCCACGGGCACGCCAGAGAAGCAGGCCAAGATGCGGGTGGGCCAGATCTGGCAATGGATTTACCAATGGGGCGTGCGCGACTTTGACGCGATGACGAACCTCAGCAAAGCGTTTCGCGCTGAACTGGCCGAAAAATTTGTGATCGAAATCCCCGAAGTCGTGTCCAAACAGGTCAGCACCGACGGCACCCGCAAGTGGCTGGTGCGCATCGCGGGCGGGCACGAGGTCGAGGTCGTCTATATTCCCGAAGAGGGCCGCGGCACGCTGTGCATCTCGTCCCAGGTTGGCTGCACGTTGACCTGTTCCTTCTGCCACACCGGCACGCAAAAGCTGGTGCGCAACCTGACGGCGGGTGAAATCGTCGGGCAGGTGATGATGGCGCGCGACGATCTGGGCGAATGGCCCGAACATGGCAAACGCACGGAAGACGCGCGTTTGTTGTCGAACATCGTTCTGATGGGCATGGGCGAGCCGCTGTACAACTTTGAAAATGTGCGCGACGCGATGAAGATCGCCATGGACCCCGAAGGCATCCAGCTGTCGCGCCGTCGCATTACACTGTCCACGTCCGGCGTGGTCCCCGAGATTGCGCGTACCGCCGAGGAAATCGGCTGTCAGCTGGCCGTGTCGTTCCACGCCACCACGGACGAGGTGCGCAACAAGCTGGTGCCGATCAACAAGCGCTGGAACATCGCCGAGCTGCTGGACGTGCTGCGCACCTATCCCAAGGTCAGCAATTCGGAACGTATCACCTTTGAATACGTGATGCTGGACGGGGTGAACGACAGCGACGAAGACGCGCATCGTCTGGTCGAACTGATCCGCGGCATTCCTGCCAAGATCAACCTGATCCCGTTCAACGAATGGCCCGGTGCGCCGTACAAGCGGTCGTCCAATAACCGTATCCGTGCATTCTCCGAGATCGTTTATCAAGCCGGCTACGCCAGCCCCGTCCGCAAACCGCGCGGCGAGGATATCATGGCGGCCTGTGGTCAGTTGAAATCCGCGACCGAGCGCGCGCGCAAATCGCGTCGCGAAATTGCGGCGGAAACCGGTCTGAATTAAACCTGCGCGGGAAATTGTGCCAGAATGAGACACAGTTGCCATCAAGAAACACTGATTGTGTACGATTTGTGCCAATGACCGGCACCATCCTGTTCCTGCAACATTGTAGGAACAGGAGATGTTAAGATGTCCATTTTTGTCAAAACGGACGCATTGGTCGCCGCACAGGTGCTGGAACTGATCACGCAAGAGCGTTCAAAGTCGCTTTCCAAACGCGAATGGCAGCATCGTATTGCCGGATATGGCTATTGTGTGCGCGACACACAGTATGGCCAGATCGTCGAAACGCTGCCACATCATGTGCCGGTTTGCACGCTTCCGGTCGATCTGACGGCCTGACAGAACGCGCCGCTATTGACGACGCGCAGCCATACCTTGTGCGACACCCTGCGCAAAGGCCGCGGCAAGCGGCGGCATCGGGCTTGTCTCAGGTTGGTGGCCAGCCTGCGCGCCTGACAAGGGGGCGCTGTGTGCGGGTCTGGGTGGCTTGCGGGCCATAACCATCAATATCAGGCCCAGACCGAAAAAACCGCACCCGAAGATGGCGCTGGCTGTGATCGGATCGGTCACTGTCAGCAACAGCATAAAACCGGATGCAGATAGAAACCCAAGACCGATCAGGGTCATAAGCCCGCCGACACCGCCCAACGCATAGCGTTGGACGGTCAGGTGGATGCGATGGCGCAGTGCTTGGAGCATGCGTTTACGACCGGCGTGTGGCCATAAGGCCCACAAGAAATCCGACGCCGGCCGCTATTCCAACGGCCAGCGCGGGTTGCTTTCGCACCGCGTCTTCCGCCTGACCGTAATATTCCTCGGCCAGTTCTTGAGCGTGCTCACCAGCTTCGACGGCGCGGACGCGGGCATATGTCGCCTGATCCGAAGCCGATTGCTTCAGGTCTTTCGCGCTTTGTTTTACACGCGACGCGGCCTCGTTCTTGCTGTCGGTGGCCAGTTGGCCCAGCAATGTTGTCAGTTCCGCGATGTCGGAGCGGATTACGTCAATTTGTGCGGACACGTCCGAACTGTCCGTGGCGTGAAGTTTGGCTTTGGTCGAAGCAAGTGCATTAGACATGTTGGCCTCCTGAATTCCAGTTTCACCACCACAACGCAGCCGAACAGCGACAGGTTCCGTTTAACGTCCGGGAATTGAGTCGCGCGGCTTGGTCGTCTCCCAGTTCTCGATCACCTCGACCGCTTCTTCTGCGGTTTCGACAAAGCGGAACAGGTTCAGATCCTCGGCCGAGATGGTGCCCGCATCGGCCAGCGCGTCCCAGTTGATGATCTTTTCCCAGAACGTCCGCCCGAACAGCAGGAAGGGCACGCGCTCCATGCGTCCGGTCTGGATCAGGGTCAGTGTTTCGAACATCTCGTCCAGCGTGCCGAACCCGCCCGGAAACACGCAGATGGCGCGGGCGCGCATCAGAAAGTGCATCTTGCGAATGGCAAAGTAGTGAAAGTTGAAGCACAGCTCGGGGGTGACATATTCGTTCGGGGCCTGTTCGTGCGGCAGAACGATGTTCAGACCGATCGACTTGCCGCCTGCCTCTTGCGCGCCACGGTTGCCGGCTTCCATCACGCCGGGGCCACCGCCAGTGACAATAACGTTTTCCTGACCGTTGTATTCCATCGACTTTAGCGTCACCTGACGGGCGAAATCCCGGGCAACGTCATAGAAATGCGACAGGTCGGCCAGCGTTTTGGTGCGGGCGGTTTCCTTTTTTGCAGGCGATGGGATGCGCGCGCCGCCGAACAGGACAATCGTCGATTTGATCCCCTGTTCATCCAGCATCAGCGTGGTTTTCATCAACTCCAGCTGCAACCGGACAGGGCGCAGTTCCTCGCGGCACAGGAAATCGTCGTCTGTAAAGGCAAGATGGTAGGCAGACGAGCGCGTTTGCGGCGTGTCTGGAACTTCTTTTGCCTTGGAACGGTCGCTGCCTGCGTGGCGCAGCGGGTGGTGTGCAGATTTGGTCATGCCTGTCTCCGGTGTGGTGTTGTGGTCAACATGCATGGGTTTGGCGGCATTGGCCACGCGATTTTGGGCGCCAAAGCGTCGCCCGCGTGCATTGCGTGAAAGCGGCTCAGACGGTAAAGGGGCTGAAATGTCCCAACTCTGGAATTTACACCATGTCCAATGCCCAACTTGAATCCTCTATCGAAGCTGCATGGGAAACCCGCGACAGCATCACCCCCGCAACCACTGGTGAAACGCGCGAAGCCATCGAAGACACGCTGAACGCGCTGGACAGCGGCAAGCTGCGCGTTGCCGAAAAACAGGCTGACGGGTCGTGGCATGTGAACCAGTGGGCCAAAAAGGCGGTTCTGTTGGGTTTCCGCATCAAGGACATGGAACAGCAGGACGGCGGCCCCCAGGGCGGCGGCTGGTGGGACAAGGTTGACAGCAAGTTCAAAGGCTGGGGCGACAACCAGTGGAAAGCCGCGGGTTTCCGCGCGGTGCCCAACTGTGTGGTGCGTAAGTCGGCGTTCATCGCACCCGGCGTGGTGCTGATGCCGTCATTCGTGAACCTTGGCGCCTATGTGGACGAGGGCACCATGGTTGACACATGGGCAACCGTCGGCAGCTGTGCGCAGATCGGCAAGAACGTCCACCTGTCGGGTGGTGTCGGTATCGGCGGCGTCCTGGAGCCCATGCAGGCGGGTCCGACCATCATCGAGGACAACTGCTTTATCGGGGCGCGGTCCGAGGTTGTCGAAGGCTGCATCGTGCGCGAAGGCTCGGTTCTGGGCATGGGCGTGTTCATCGGCCAGTCGACCAAGATCGTGGACCGCGAAACCGGTGAAGTCACCTATGGCGAAGTGCCTGCGGGTTCGGTCGTTGTGGCAGGCACGCTGCCGTCCAAGAACAACGTCAGCCTGTATTGCGCCGTGATCGTGAAAAAGGTCGATGCGAAAACACGCTCGAAGACCTCGATCAACGAGCTGCTGCGCGACTGAGGGAACCAAAAGGACCCGCTGTCTGTTGTCTCTCCAACACAACACATTGGAGAGACAAGATGACAGGATTGGGTTGGTTTGCGGCGATTATCGTCGGGGCCCTTGCGGGGTGGATTGCCGAAAAGATCATGAACTCGAACATGGGCTTGCTGGCAAACATCGGTCTGGGGATCGTTGGCGCGATCGTCGCCAACTTCTTGCTGGTGACAATCGTCGGCAGCACGCTGGTCGGCTGGATCGGCCAACTGATTGTGGCTGTGTTTGGCGCCTGCCTGCTGATCTGGGTCACCCGGTTGATCCGCGGCCGCGCCTGAACCCTTTTCAGGACGGCAAGAACACGTTAGGGCTGCCGCATCTTCATGCGGTGGCCCTTTTCATGTCTGATATCAAAAAAACCAAGAAACCCTCGCGTCAGCAGGTCTATACGCTGCTGGTTCAGATCGGCCGCAAAAAGGGCGACGGGTTGCCCGACAAGGCGACCGGCGCTGCGCTGATGTGCTTTGCCAGTGGCGTGGACGAGGCCGAAGCCGTGCGCGAAACCGTGGCGATCCTGAAGCAGGCAGACACCGCGCCGCTGGACGTTACAGGCTACGGCACCCTGGCCGAGCGCGAGGAAGAAGGCCACGAGATCGACGACGAAGAGCGCGCGCTGATGCAACAGGCGTTGGACGAAAACGCGGTGATCGTGGCGCAGGTCACGCCCTTTTACGACAAGCTTTAGTGCGCTTCGCCAAACCAGTTGCGATAGAGAGTGGCATAGGTGCCGTCTTCGCGCAGGCTCAGCAGTACCTGATTGATGTCTTCGCGCAGCGCACTGTTGGTGGGCAGCGCAATGCCATAGTTCTCGCCTTTGAATACAGATCCGGTCAGTTCTGCCAGACCTGCACCGGCAGTGTTGACGTAATAGGCCAGCACCGGTGCATCAAAAACGACGGCGTCCAGTTGGTTGGTCTCGAACTTCTCGATCAGGGAGGCCAGATCGGGTGACCCCTCCGAGCGCAATTCGCGCGCGTCCATAAACACCTGCGCGGTACTGCCCTCGATGGTGCCAACGCGTTTGCCATAAAGATCATTGATTGATCCGACAGACCCGTTGATTGCATCGACCGTCATGGCGGCTGTGATATGCGCCACGAACAACGACACGATGAACAGCGACGAAATCACCAACAACACGCCGAACACACGACCAAAGGGGCTGCGCGGCATCCGTTCCTCGAACCCGCCGTTGACCACAAGGTTCAGCGCCCACCAGAATGACGGAAAGATCGCCTGCCGCAGTGGTTTGTCAAAATATTCCTGCGAACGCTTTTCAAAATGCCACATCAACATGCCACCGGCCAGAAGCAGGGCAAAGGCACCCAGAATGGCAATCACCAGATCCCACGACATCAGCGCAGACCAGATCGACGCGCCGCTGCCCGCTTGGGGATGCACCATGATTTGCAGACCCGAGGCAAAGATCGGCTGGGAAAAATCCATATCAAGCTCGCGGCGCGCCGTGATCGAGATATTGGCGATGGCCGCATCAGAGGTCCCGGTCTTTACGCTGTCCAGCATATCGCCAAAACTGTCGTAACGCACAAACTGATAGGGGCGGCCCAGCTTGGCGGCAATCTCGTGCCACAGGTCAATGGAGAATCCGGTATCCTTACCGTCCACGACCATGGAAAATGGTGGCCGTGTGACAGTGGCAATCGACAGCTCCTGGGCTGCGGCCTCGGACAAAAGGCAGCAGGCGAACAAGATCGCAAGAAAATTACGGATCATCCCCTAACCCCATTATTTCCAACGGGGTTAATGCAAGGCTTTTGACCCTGCAAGGGTGCGCAAGCGTCAAGCGGCGCGTTGATCCGTCAAAGTGACAGCTTCGAACCATTTTAGCACCGGAAAGGCCGGTTTTCCGTGTTCTGGCAGGGTTATACGTTCGACATCACGCAATACGCTGTTGTTCAACAGGTCGTTTTTGCGGCGCAGGCGCCCGATATACAGGCTTTCGGCCCATGTGCCTGCGGTCAGCAGGGTTTCATGGCCCGGCAGCAACAGCTGCGTATAGGTGATCACCGGCCCGCTGGGCGCTGGATGCGCGGCGTGCCCGTTCATAAGGTGGCGCGCGGGGACCAGAACGGCCTGCTGGTTGAACAGATATTCAACATCCGACCCGCGCAGAACCAGCCGTTGATCGGGGGCAACGATGATGTCCTGTTGCAGATCGAAATAGGGCGCCCGCAGGCGGACGGGGGAAAAGCTGCCGCGCGCAGGCACGGTGCGGTCGATGCGGTGCAGCACCGGCACGACACCCGACTGTTCGGTCATCACCGTATCGCCGCGCTGCAATTCGCCCACCGGACGATAGCCTTCCGGCGTCGCGGCCATAACCGACGGGTCCAGCGACGGCATCGGGCCGATGGGTTCAATCCGGGTCGACACGGCGGCAAAGATCACATCCTGTGCCAATACGCGGTCGGTCTGGCCCAGGATCAATTCGCGCAAGTCCGACACCAGAAACGGCTTGGGGTCTTTGATCGGCACGCTCAGAACTTCGCCCTGCTCGGGTTCTTCGATCGACAGACGCGCCCAGTTGGTTGCGGTGTCCCAGGCATAGGTCACGCGCAGCACATCGGTACGCGCAAAGGTCTTGCGCCGGATTGCGCCGTGTACAACCGTACTGTCGTGGCTGTGCACCATCGAGATTCCGCCGCCGGGAATGGCCTGAAACGTCAGGCTGCGCGGCCAGGGATGGCCTGCGGAAAAGCCGAACAGTTCCTGCGGCCGGCCATCGGGTGACATCCGCGTTTCCAGCATCAGGCTGCCGCGTGTCAGCATCGCCTCGTCGGCCATATCGCATTGCGGTGCGTCGTGGTGATCAAGCCCCAGCCCATTGGCGCAAAAGCGGCCTTCGCGGGTGTCGAGTAGTGCAATCCAAGCCATAATCAGGCGACCTTTTGTGCGCGGCGCCACAGGTCCGCTTCAAAGTGTTTCAATGTCCGGCGCGCGGCGGGCGAATAGCCCTGCCCGGTTGCCGGGTCGAGTTCGGGGAACAGGGCGCAGATCTCGTCGAGGATGTCTTTTTCAAAGCTCTTCTCGGTCTGCGGTCCGGGCAGGAAAGACTCTGTTGCCAGCCCTTCCGAAAACACCACCTGATGCCTGTCGAACATCAGATGGACATAGGTCACCTCGCCCCCCGCACGCGCGCGCACGGAACGGTCGTTCACCAGGTCCTTGGCGGCGACCAGCACTTCGGACTCGCCGAAGAGCAGTTCGGCCAGACTGTCGCGGATCAGGATGCGGTGTTCAGGCGAGACCAGCAATTCGCGGTGGCTGCCAAAGGTATTGGCGCGCACGCAGATAGGCGCAAATTTTCCCGCCGCCGCCACGGTGCGTTGTCCGATCCAGCGCAAGGGCTGGGCACCGTCGTCTTGTGTCATCACCAGATCGCCGGGCACCAGATCCTCGACCCGCGCCTCGCCTTGCGGAGTTGCAATCATGGTTCCGGCAACAAAACAGGGGATCGAACTGACGTTGACATAGCCGATATCGGTATTGTCGCCGTTGTCGATCTCATAGGTAAAGTTGAAATCTTCAGCGTCGCCATCACCAATCAGCGTCAGCGTGCCGTCGGCGTTCAGCATCACCTGCTGGCCTGTGGGCAGGGTGACGGTCTGACCGGCCACCACGGCCATGTTGTTGATATGGGTGATGGTCAGACTGCCGGCACCGTTGTTGATGTCATTGGCCAGCACATCGACGATCTTGGTGCCATCGGGGGCCACATGCGCGTCGTCGGTGTTGGCCACCAGTTGCGTCTGCACCGAATTCGCAGCGATCAGCAGGTTTGAATCGTAGTTGGCGT
Source organism: Pseudosulfitobacter sp. DSM 107133 (assembly GCF_022788695.1). Classification (NCBI taxonomy): domain Bacteria; kingdom Pseudomonadati; phylum Pseudomonadota; class Alphaproteobacteria; order Rhodobacterales; family Roseobacteraceae; genus Pseudosulfitobacter; species Pseudosulfitobacter sp. DSM 107133. The sequence goes on along the minus strand of NZ_CP085154.1, from coordinate 3,610,319 downwards.
CCGACACGTCCGCGATGCCGATGCGAATGCTGTTCAACTGGCCTGCGTTCACCGGAATTGTCAGGGTCATCGTGATGGTCAACCCGTCCATCTCGGTGTTGTAGTCGTCATTCGAGTTGTCCAGATACATGTTCTGGTTATTGGTTTCGTTCACGTTGCCGGGGTCGGTGTCGCCATTGCCAATCGTCATTTCGACAAACTGGCCGTTGATCCAGACGCCGACAAAGTCCTGATAGACCGAATTCTGGAACTCGGGATATTCTTCGGATGAAAACACAAACTGCATCGTCATCACGTCGCCGGTGGGCACAAAATCGACGTCCAGCCAGGCCGCATCATAGGTGCGTGTGCCCGCCTGTTCGTTAAAATCGCTGTTATTGTTGCGACCGGATGTGTTGGTCGAAGTGTTTGTCGAGGTGTTCGTGTTTGTGCCCCCCCACCAGCTCCCGGAGGTGTAATCCTGCGCGTTGCCTGTGGACAGAATCACGCCGGTGTCGCTGGGGGTGGCGCCGGGCGAGACACTATCGCCGTTGGTATAGATACCGGCAGAATCGCGGTCTCCGGTATAGGTTGCCCCATACACCGTGACGCCATCGCCAAAGATGGTTTGCGCCATATCCGTGGCGTCTGTACCTTCGCGCACCGTCTGGATGGGAAGTTCGCTTGCTATAGCCATGTCTGCCTCTTGCCCTTAAGCGAGACAGATCAATCAGCAGCGCACAGTTATCCTGTGCCCATTACGCCATGCGGTTTTTGCATGTTTGTGCCATACGTTGATGGCGGTACTGCTGAATGCCCTGCCTCGGGTCATGTTATTGCCGCAAGCCTAGCATGTATTTTTGGAGTTTGTTAACAAAAACTCCATGTAAAGAGCGCGGTTTTGTGCCGATTTCGCCACAATTCTGTGATCGCCGCGCAGTATCGTTGACCAAAGGAAACCAAATGCCTCCCATTGATCCCGTTGATCTGACCGCTGAGCTGGTCAAATGCGCCTCTGTCACGCCAGCCGACGAAGGGGCGCTGGATGTGCTGTCTGACGTGCTGTCACAGGCCGGTTTCGCGGTGTCATGGGCCGATCGCGGCGGCATTCGCAATCTGTTTGCCCGCTGGGGCGACAAGGGCCACGCGCGCACCTTCGGCTTTAACGGGCACACCGATGTGGTGCCCGTGGGTGATACAGGCGCGTGGACGCATCCCCCGTTCTCCGCCGAAGTTGTCGAAGGCGTGATGTACGGGCGCGGCACCACGGATATGAAATCGGGCGTTGCCGCCTTTGCCGCAGCGGCCATTGATTTTGTTCAGGATACGCCGCCCGATGGCGCGGTGATTTTGGCCATCACCGGCGATGAAGAAGCTGACGCGGTGGACGGCACCACTGCGCTGCTGGATTACATGGATGCACAAGGCGAGGCGATGACCGTCTGTCTGGTGGGCGAACCGACCTGCCCCGAGACCATGGGCGACATGATGAAGATTGGCCGTCGTGGATCAATGACCGCGTGGTTCGACGTGACCGGAAAACAGGGTCATTCCGCCTATCCCCACCGCGCGCTGAACCCGCTGCCGGCAATGGTGCGGCTGATGGACCGGCTGGCCAGCTATCCGCTGGACGAGGGGACCGACCATTTTGACCCCTCGACGCTGGCCGTTGTCACAGTGGACACCGGCAACCCCGCCACCAATGTGATTCCGGCGACCTGCTCTGCCTGCGTCAACATCCGGTTCAACGACATCCACTCGGGCGACAGCCTCAGCTTGTGGCTGCAAGAGAATGTGGACCAGGTCGTCGAAGAATTCGGCGTGAAAATCGACCTGCGCATCAAGGTTTCGGGCGAGGCCTTCCTGACACCGCCCGGTGACCTGTCGACGCTGATCAGCACGGCGGTCGAGGCGGAAACCGGGGTCAAGCCGGTCCTGTCCACCACCGGCGGCACTTCGGACGCGCGCTTTGTCAAGAATCACTGCCCGGTTGTCGAATTCGGTCTGGTCGGGCAGTCGATGCACCAGGTGGACGAACACGTGCGCATCGAACATATCCACCAGCTCAAGGCGATCTATGCCCGCATCCTGCGTGACTATTTCGCATGACGGTCCAGATTGCCACGACCCGCGATATTGACGCCTGCCGCGCCTTGCGACGCACGGTGTTCATTGAAGAGCAACAGGTGCCCGAGGCGGACGAGATCGACGATCTGGATGAGGACGCGCTGCATATCCTTGCCACCGATGCGGGTCGTCCGGTCGGGTCGGCGCGGATCATCCTGTTGGACGACACGGCCAAGATCGGCCGCGTCTGCGTGCTGAAAGACCAGCGCGGTACGGGCCTTGGGGCCGCTCTGATCCGCGCAGCGCTGGATGTGGTGCGGGATCAGGCGGGCGTGACACGGGCCAAGCTGGGATCGCAGGAATATGCGATTCCTTTCTATGAAAAGCTGGGATTTTCCGCCTATGGGCCTGTCTATCTGGACGCGGGCATTCGCCACCGCGACATGGAACTGACCCTGTGACCCCCACCCTGGTGGTCATGGTCAAAGAGCCGCGTGCGGGGCGGGTGAAAACCCGGCTTGGCCGCGACATTGGCATGACCGCCGCTGCATGGTGGTTCCGCCATCAGGTCCGCCGCCTGCTGCGCACCATCGACGATCCGCGCTGGACCACGGTTCTGGCCGTCGCCCCCGACCGCGCAGGTATGACCAGCCGCGTCTGGCCCGCGCATCTGCCGCGCTGGCCGCAGGGGCAGGGCGATCTGGGCGACCGGATGGCGCGGATGATGGCACGCGCGGGCGGCCCGGTCTGTGTGATCGGGGCTGACGTGCCGGGCATCACCCGCGCGCACATCGCCCAAGCGTTCAAGGCGCTGGGCGATCACGACGCCGTCTTTGGCCCCGCCCACGATGGCGGCTACTGGCTGATCGGCCTGCGCCGCGCGCACCCCTTGCCGCGCGGGCTGTTCCACGGCGTCCGCTGGTCCACCGAACACGCGCTGGCCGACACCCGCGCCACGCTGTCCGGCCTGCGCATTGCCCAGATCGCGACCCTGCAAGATGTGGACTCCGCCGCCGATCTGCCCCGCGCCGGACACGATAAATAGCCGATGACGCTGCCTCATGCCCGTGCTACCTCGGAGGTATGAGCCGTATACCTTCAAAACCCGAGATCCTCGACTGGATTGCCGCCAATCCGACCCTGACCGCCAAGCGTGACATCGCCAAGGCCTTCGGGATCAAAGGCGCGGCTCGGATCGACCTGAAACGCCTGCTGCGCGAACTGGAAGACGAAGGTCATCTGGAAAAGCGCAAAAAGACCTATCAGGACCCCGACCGCTTGCCACCCGTCAGCATCTTGCAGGTGCTGGCCCCTGACAGCAACGGCGACCTGTTCGCGCGGCCCCTTGAATGGCACGGCACGGGGGTAGAACCCGTGGTGCTGATGATCACCCGCGCATCCGATCCGGCGCTGGGCGAAGGCGACCGTATTCTGGCGCGCCTGACCGTGGTGACGGCAGAGGATCACAATTACGAGGCGCGGATGATCCGGCGGGTTGGCAGCAACCCCAAGAAGATCCTAGGCGTGTTCCGCAAAACAGCCGAAGGCGGGCGTATCCTGCCCGTGGACAAGGGCGCCGACAAGGAATGGCAGGTGCCATCCGACGCCACGGGTGGCGCCAAGGACGGCGAGCTGGTCGAGGCGGAACTGGCCGGCCCCGCCCGCATGGGCCTGCCGCGTGCGCGCATTGTGGAACGGCTGGGCGATCCGTCTGCGCCCAAGGCTGTGTCGCTGATCGCCATCCGCCAGCACGGCATCCCCGATGATTTCCCCGACGAGGTGATCGCCGAGGCCGACGCGATGAAGCCGATGGGCCTGAAAGGCCGCGAGGACCTGCGCGACATGCCGCTGATCACCATCGACCCGTGGGATGCGCGCGACCACGACGACGCCTGCTATGCCCATGCCGACGATGATCCCAAGAACAAGGGCGGCCATATCATCTGGGTCGCGATTGCGGATGTGGCGGCCTATGTCACGCCCGGTTCGGCGCTGGACCGCGAGGCGCGCAAGCGCGGCAACTCGACCTATTTCCCCGACCGCGTGGTGCCGATGTTGCCCGACCGTCTGTCCGGCGACCTGTGCAGCCTGCACGAGGGCGTGCCGCGTGCCTGTATCGCCGTGCGGATGCAGATCGACGCGCAGGGCGAAAAGCTGAGCCACAAGTTCGTGCGCGGTCTGATGCGGTCACCCGCGTCGCTAAACTACGAAGAAGTGCAGGCAGCCATTGACGGCAACCCCAACGACCGGTGCGGTCCCTTGTTAGAGCCTGTTTTGCAGCCCCTCTATGACGCCTATGCCGCTTTGGTCAAAGCACGCCATTTGCGTCAGCCGCTGGAGCTGGACCTGCCCGAACGGCAGATCGTGCTGGAAGACGACGGCACCGTCAGCTCTGTCAACTTCAAGGAACGGCTGGATGCCCACCGTCTGATCGAGGAATTCATGGTGCTGGCCAACGTCGCCGCCGCCGAGACCCTGATCGCCAAGAAACAGCCGCTGCTGTTCCGCGTCCACGAAGAACCCAGCCCCGAAAAGCTGAACGCCCTGCGTGAAATCGCGCTTGAGGCAGGGTTTCCGCTGGCCAAGGGGCAGGTGTTGAAAACCGCGCATCTGAACAACCTGCTGAACTCTGCTGCGGGGTCCGAGGATGCCGAGTTGATCAACATCTCGACCCTGCGGTCAATGATGCAAGCCTATTACGGGCCGCAGAACTTTGGCCACTTTGGTCTGGCCTTGCGCAATTACGCGCACTTCACCTCGCCCATTCGCCGCTATGCCGATCTGATCGTGCACCGCGCGCTGGTCACGGCGCATGGCTGGGGAAAGGACGGGCTGAAGCCCGAGGACATCGAACGGCTGGAAGAGACAGGCCAACATATTTCCGACACGGAACGCCGGTCGATGGTCGCCGAACGGGACACGACCGACCGCTATCTGGCTTCCTACCTGTCGGAACGGGTGGGCGACGAATTCACCGGACGGATCAGCGGCGTGGCCAAGTTCGGCGCGTTTGTAAAACTGGACGACAGCGGTGCCGACGGGCTGGTGCCGATCCGCACGCTGGGACGCGAGTTCTTCCACTTTGACCGCGAGGCGGGCACGCTGATGGGGGCGGACACCGGCCTGACCATCGGTGTCGGCCAACGGGTGACCGCGCGCCTGACCGAAGCCACGCCGGTCACAGGGGGCGTGGCGCTGGAGCTGTTGACGATTGACGGGGAAAAAATGCCCCAAGGCGGCAGCCGTTCACCCGCAGGTCGTTCACCACGGCGCAAGGCGGCCAAGGGCAAACGCAAAACCGACAAGATCAAACGCAAGGTCAGCCGGAAACGCGGTTAGATTCGAATGTCTGCTGTCAATTTCTGACAGGAGTTGTGTTATAACTGGCGCATGAGCCGTACACATCGCCTGTTCCAATTGATGCAACATTTGCGTCGCCTGCCTCCGCCTGTCACGGCACAGCAGCTGGCTGACGACATGGATGTGTCCTTGCGCACCGTGTACCGTGACATTGATGCGTTGCGCGGGTTGGGGGCTGTGATCGACGGCGAGGCAGGCTTTGGCTTTACCTTGATCGAGGACGCAACACTGCCACCGCTGGGGTTCGAGGATGACGAACTGGAGGCGCTGGTGCTGGGCCTGCGCGATGTGGCGGTGATTGGCGATCCGGCACTGTCCAAAGCGGCGGAATCGGCGCTGGTCAAAATTCAGGCGCGCGTGCCGCCCCGTCAGGCCCACCGGTTGAAACATGCGATTCTGGACGCGCACCGGTTCCACCGCCCCGCCGCCCCCACCATCGACGTGGGCCTGCTGCGCGCGGCCACCTGGGACGAGGTTTGCGTGCGGTTTTCCTATTCCGACGCCGAGGCGCGACAGACCGAACGCAGCGTGCGCCCGCTGGGGATCGTCTATTTCGACCACAACAACGTGCTGTTGGCCTGGTGCCTGCTGCGACAGGACTTCCGGACGTTCCGGCTGGACCGGATGAGCGATCTGGAACGCACCGACACCAGCTTTCGACCGCACCGCGTGGCGCTGCTGCGCCAGCACCTTGAGCGGATCCGGGCCGATCAGGAACGCCACTGTCTGCCCTGACCGCTTTCGGCAGCCGGGTTTTGCCGCTAACCTGCGGCCAATCACGCGGACCACACCAGCGAGAATCGAGGCACTATGCGGTATCTTTCCCTGTCAGCAGCAGCGGCGCTGGGCGTCGGATTCGGCGGCATTGTGCTGGCTGAAACATCGATCCGGCCCGTCTTGCGTCCGCAACCGGCGGTATCAGCCAGTGGCACCACCGTGGGCGAAACCCCTGTCACAGAGACTGAAACACTGTCGAACGCAGGCTTTCAGGACTGGATCAAAGGGTTCTATCCGCGCGCCATGGCCAAAGGCATCCGGCAGAGCACGCTGGACGCCGCTTTTGCCGGCATCACCTTTGACGCGGACGTGGTGCGGCGCGACCGCAACCAGTCGGAGTTTACCAAGACGATCTGGGACTATCTGGACACCGCGGTGTCAGACGCCCGTATCGCCAACGGTCAGGAGGCGATGCGCAAACACGGCGCCACGCTGGACAGGATCGAGGCCAAATACGGCGTCGATAAATACGTGGTGACCGCGATCTGGGGTCTGGAGAGCGCCTATGGCGGGTTTCGCGGATCGAACAGCACGGTGCAAAGCCTGGCCTCGCTGGCCTATGACACGCGGCGGTCGTCGTTCTTTGAAGAACAGCTGATGGCGGCGCTGACGATTCTGGAGAATGGCGACGTGGCCGCCGCGCGTATGAATGGCAGTTGGGCGGGGGCGATGGGGCATACCCAGTTCATGCCCACATCGTTTCTGGCCCATGCGGTGGACTTCACCGGCGACGGCAAGCGTGACATCTGGTCCGACGATCCGACGGATGCCCTGGCGTCGACGGCGGCCTATCTGAAACACCACGGCTGGCAGACAGGTATGCCCTGGGGCGTCGAGGTGACGCTGCCTGAGGGGTTTGATTACACGCAAGCCAACCGCGAGATCACCAAGCTGCCCTCGGTCTGGGCAGGCTTGGGGGTGAAAGGCGTCGGCGGGCCGGTGCCGGACCATGGGCCGGCGGCAGTTCTGCTGCCTGCGGGGGCCGAAGGGGCCGCTTTCCTGGTGTTTGATAATTTCGAGGTCATCGAGGCCTATAACACCGCCGATGCCTATGTGATCGGGGTCGGTTATCTGGCTGATCGCATTCGGGGTGGTGCTGCGATACGCGCAAACTGGCCGCGCGGTGATCGGGTGCTGACGTTTGCCGAGCGAATTGAGCTTCAGGAACGGCTGACGGCGCAAGGGTTTGATACGCACAAGATTGACGCCAAGATCGGTCCGCTGACGGTGGACGCGGTGCGGCGGTATCAATTGTCTAAGGGGATTGTGCCGGATGGCTATGCGTCGCTGCGTTTGCTTGAGCGCTTGCGTGGCGGGTAGGGGCAGGACCGGGGCGCTGCCCCGGACCTCGGGATATTTTAGGCCAAAAGAAGTTTAGCTTTCGACGATGCCGCGCAGACGTTCCGAGCGACGGCGCAGCAGTTCGACCACGGTCAGCAGAATGATCGAGATACCGACCAGAAGCGTGGCGACCGCGAGGATCGTCGGGCTGATCTGTTCGCGCAGGCCGGTGAACATCTGCCAGGGCAGCGTTTTCTGGCCGGCGGAGCCGACAAAGAGGACAACAACGACTTCGTCAAAGGAGGTGATAAAGGCGAAGAGGCCGCCCGAGATCACGCCGGGCAGGATCAGCGGCATTTGCACGCGGAAGAAAGTAGTGACCGGGTTGGCGCCCATGTTGGCCGCCGCGCGGGTCAGCGAGCGGTCAAAGCCGACCAGCGTGGCCGTGACGGTGATGATCACGAAGGGGATGCCAAGCACCGCGTGGGCGAGGATGACCTTGACGTATCCGACAAAGTTCTTGTCGAGCCCCAGGGTCGTTTCCAGCCAGTTGCCCAGAGTTGAGTAGAAAAAGAACATGCCGGTCGCAGAGATGATCAACGGTACGATCATTGGCGAGATCAGGATCGCCATAATCGTTCCTTTGAACGGGACGTGGGATTGCGACAGACCGATGGCCGCCAGCGTGCCCAGCGACACCGAGATCACGGTGGCAAAGGGCGCGATGATCAGCGAGTTTTTCAGGCTGCGCTGCCATTCGTTGTTGGTAAAGAAGTCCTGATAGTGCTTCAGCGAATAACCGTCAGGGTCCAGCCGCAGCATTTCCGGCGTGAAGGTAAAGAAGTTCTCGGCGTTGAAGCTGAGCGGCATCACCACGATGATCGGCGTGATCAGAAAGATGAAGATCAGCGCGCAGATGAAGCGGAAGGAATAGTACCAGATCCGCTGCGGTGTCGTTGCATAAGGAGGCAGGCCCATAATCAGTTATCCCAGTTTCACGTTGTCGATGCCGACGATCCGGTCGTAGCACCAGTAAAGGAGAAGAACGACCGCCAGCAGGATCGACCCCAGCGCGGCCGCGAGGCCCCAGTTCAGCGAGGACGAAATGTGGTAGGCGATGCGGTTCGAGATGAACACGCCTTTGGTTCCGCCGACGATTTCGGGGGTGATGTAGTAGCCGATGGACAGGATGAATACGAGAATCGACCCCGCACCGATGCCCGGAATCGACTGGGGGAAGTAGACGCGCCAGAAGGCCGTCCAGTTCGTCGCCCCCAGTGATTTTGCCGCCCGCAGATAGGTCGGCGGTACGGTTTGCATCACCGAATACATCGGCAGGATCATGAACGGCAGCAGGATGTGTGTCATGGCCACGATCGTGCCGAACTGGTTGTTGATCATGATCAGGCGGTTGGCGTCGTCCACCAGCCCCAGCCAGACCAGCACGTCGTTGATCACACCCTGTTGTTGCAGCATGACCTTCCAGGCCGATGTGCGCACCAGAAGCGAGGTCCAGAAGGGCAGCAGCACGAGGATCATCAGCAGGTTGGCCTTGGCGGTGGGCAGGTTGGCCAGAAGCCACGCCACCGGATAGCCCAGCAGGATACAGGATCCGGTGATCACCAGCGACATGATCAGCGTGCGTCCGAAAAGTTTCAGCAGGATCTGCTTGTCTTCCGGCTGCCAGGCAATGCCTTCCGGCGTTTTCTGCGCATCTATCGCATTCAGAAAGTAACCGGCGGTGTATTTCGAGGAATGGGTTTGCAGTGTTTCCCATGGCCCGGGTGTCGCCCACTCGGGGTCAATGTCGGTGAAAACCCTGGAAAAGGCGGGAATGTCGAATTGCACAGCCTGCGCTTGTTTCAACAGATCGGCACGCGGGCCTGACAGGCCTGACAGGTCGGCTGTTTTCAGCTCTTGCAGCAAGGCCAGCGGCACCAGTTCCCACGGATCGCGTGTGGCGGGGTCGCGCTGTTCTTCAGTGGCCTCGTAGACGGCCCATTCAGTATAGCTGCGGGTGGTCAGGGGCAGCGCGTCGGCCATCTGGGCACTGGGGGCAAAGTCCATTTTGGCTGAGGCCGAGCTGTCGTTCAGTCGACCGATGCGTCCACGCATGGCGCTTAGCAGTCCGGTGTCGGCCTCGTCGTTGCCTGCGTTCATCAGCGCGTACCAGGTTTCACCGTCCTTAAAGGCCGGGAGGGCCTTTTCCAGCGCCTTGGTGGCGTCTTTTGCCAGATCGTCAACCTTGCGGCCGCTTTGGCGGAACAGGGATGAGATCCCGGATTTTTCATAGTTCAGGCGTGAACCCAAACGCGTGTGACGTTTGGCTTCGACGGCGACGAACAGGTCATAATACATGGCCTGATAGACAGCTTCAGAGGGGATTTCGCCCGATGTGGCGTCCCAGCCGGCAAGCTGGCGTACCGCATTGGGCAGTGTGTTGGCCACGATGTCGTTCTCGACAGACCGGAACAGCATCGATCCGATCGGAATGATAAAGGTCACGAGAACAAAGATCAGCAACGGCGCAATCAGAAGCAAGGCGCGGCTTTTCTGGCGGCGCAGGGCACGCGCAAGGCTGCGTTTCAGCGGGGTGCCGTCAGCGGCCATCACCGGGCCGTCTTCGGCGTTTTGATTTGGTACGTTGCTCATCATCGATCTCGCTTTGGAGGGTGGAGGAGGCCGGATGTGGCCTCCCCCTGTTTCAGGCGATCAGGCGAAGCTTATTGCGCCAGCCACGCTTGGAATTTTGCGTCGATGTCGTCGCGGTAGTCGGCCCAGAACTCGTAGTTATACAGGAACGTGTTCTTTGCGTTTTCCGGATCGGTCGGCATGTGCGGTGCCATTTCGATGCCCAGATCGGCGTGTTTGCCAACCAGAGGAGCCGAAGATTTGCGCGCGGGGCCGTACGAGATGTATTTGGCCTGGTCCGCCAGACGCTGTGTGTCTGTCGCAAAATAGATAAAGTCCAGTGCACGGGCTTTACGCTCGTCGCTCAGACCTGCGGGAATGATCCAGCCGTCAAGATCGAACACCTGCGCGTCCCACAGCATGGCGACGGGCTGGTCTTGCTCTTCGATGACAGAGAACAGGCGACCGTTATAGGTCGAACCCATCACAACTTCGCCGTCTGCCAGCAATTGGGGCGTATCCGCACCGGCCGACCACCAGATCACGTCGTCTTTGATGGTTGCCAGTTTGTCCAGCGCCTGCTGCTGACCTTCTGGTGTGGCCAGAACGTCATAGACTTCGTCCTTGGCAACGCCGTCACAGATCAGCGCCCATTCCATGTTGTTAATCGGGCGTTTTTCCAGCGAACGTTTGCCGGGATATGTTTCGGTGTCGAAGATCGCGCAGACCGATGTCGGAGGCGTGTCGCCGACCATGTCGGTACGATAGCCGAATGTTGTCGAATAAACGATCTGCGGAATGAAGCAGTCGGAAACCAGAAGGTCGCCAAAATCTTCGGATGCAGGCGTGCCATCGGGCGCGTCGGCCAGCATTTCGTCTGCGTCGATTTCCATCGCCAGACCTTCGTCACACAGACGGATGGCGTCAGAGGCCACAACATCGACCACATCCCATGTGATGTTGCCGGCTTCGTTCATCGCACGCAGCTTTGCCACGGCTTCGTTCGAGCTGTCGTCGTTGATGATGCTGACGCCGGTTTTCTCGGCATAGGGATCGCTGTACGCAAGTTTTTGCGATTTGGAATAGGCGCCGCCCCAGGACACGATGGTCATTTCGTTGGCCATGTGCGCTTCGGCTGCGACCATGCCCGCGACAAAGCTGAGCGCCGTCGAGGTCATAAGAATTTTGGTCAGTTTCATATTTGATCTCCCAATCATTTAGCCGTTTCCGGCCATTGCCCGTGTGGATGTTGGGACGGGGATAACGGGCTTTGATACCGTCCCTTTTTTATCGCGCGACCGCAGCCGCGCGACGTCTCGCGCGTGCTTGGGACGTTACGCGTCCAAAGCGCGGCAATCTTCGGGCAGCCAGCCGATTTCGATCTGGGTGCCGGGTGTCAGACGCTCCTGGTCCGGCGCGTTCCGGGTCTTGATGACAAATTCATCAGTCCCTGCGACGCGCAGACGGGTGCGGAAAATATCGCCCATATAGATGAACTCAAGCACTTCGGCCTTCAGGGTCCGGGCGCCTGGCATCAGGCGTTCCTTTTTCATCTCGACCCGTTCGGGACGGATGGACACACGGGTGCGTTCGCCAACCTTGCTGACGTTCACCGGAACCGCGTCGATCAGGTCGCCGCCGTCCAGCTGAACCACAGCCGTGCCGTTGCTGATCTCTTTGACTTCGCCCATCAACGTGTTGTTTTCACCGATGAACTGGGCGACGAAGCTGTTCTCGGGTTTTTCGTACAGTTGGTCGGGCGGTGCCAATTGCTGAATGCGGCCGTTTTCGAACACGGCAACGCGGTCGGACATGGTCAGGGCTTCGGTCTGGTCGTGGGTCACATAGACCACGGTAATGCCCAGATCATGCGCCAGCTTGGTAATTTCGAACTGCAGGGTTTCGCGCAGCTGTTTGTCCAGCGCACCCAGCGGTTCGTCCATCAGAACCAGTTCGGGTTCGAACACCAGCGCACGCGCCAGAGCGATCCGCTGTTGTTGACCACCCGACAATTGCGTGGGACGCCGACCGGCGAAATCGTTCATCTGCACCATGCCAAGGGCGCGGTGGATTTTCTCCTCGCGCTCCGACTTGCCGATCTTGCGCACTTCCAGCGGGAAGGCCAGGTTCTCTGCAACGGTCATGTGCGGGAACAGCGCATAGTTCTGGAAAACCATGCCGATGCCACGTTTGTGCGGCGGGATGTTGTTGATCGACGTTCCGCCAAGACGGATGTCACCATGTGTTGCTGTCTCAAATCCTGCCAGCATCATCAGGCAAGTCGTCTTGCCCGAACCGGATGGGCCGAGCATTGTCAAAAACTCGCCGCGTGGCATGGAAAGGTTCAAGTCTTTGACGACGAGATTTACGCCGTCATAACTTTTTTGCACGCGTTCGAATTCAACGAACGCAGCATCGGTCGATGTGTTAGCCAAATCAGGCTCCCTGGTTTTTATGACGACGGTGAACCCGCCTTGTTGCTTACGAGTAAAACGACCACAGTCGAGTATTGCAACCAGATTACTGAAAAACAGTTGGTTGTGCCCACAATAGGGCGTTTTTCTCGTTAAATTCCAAATATAAGGACAATGGCCTGCCTGAAACGGCATCGCTTGTGCCGTCACCGACATCAGGAATCGGTCAAAGTTGTTTGGTGTTGCGTCCTGAGGCGTCACAACGCAAGTTTCTTAAAATGGAGCACGCGCATGATTGTTAAAAACCTTCCGTTTACCATTGCCGAATATGATCGCCGCATCGCGCTTGTGCGTGGCGCTATGGATGATGCTGGTATCGACACTTTGTTTATTACGGACCCCAGCAATCAGGCCTGGCTGACAGGGTATGACGGCTGGTCGTTCTATGTGCATCAGGGGGTCATTCTGCGCGCAGAGGGGGATCCTGTCTGGTGGGGGCGGCGTCAGGATACTGCCGGGGCGCGGCGCACGGTCTGGATGGATGACGATCATGTGCGCGGCTATGAGGATCACTTTGTACAGTCTACAGAACGCCATCCGATGCAGGATCTTGCGGGCATTTTGCAAGAGCTGGGCGCGCAGCGCATCGGCGTCGAGATGGACAATTATTATTTTTCAGCCAAGGCATTTGCGGTGATGCAGTCCAGCCTGCCGGAGGCCCGGTTTTCAGATGCCACCGCAATGGTGAACTGGAAACGCGCCGTGAAATCCGCGCCCGAACTGGATTACATGCGCAAGGCCGCGCGGATATCCGAGAAGATCGTCGATGGTCTGCTTGAGCGGGTCGAACCCGGGGTGCCCAAGAACGAAGTGGTCGCGGAAATCTATCGTGACGCGGTGCGCGGGGTCGACGGCGCGTGGGGGGATTATCCTGCGATTGTACCGCTCTTGCCATCCGGGTCAGATGCCGCGGCACCTCATCTGACATGGGATGGCCGCCCCTTTGAATCCGGGCAGGCGACATTTTTTGAAATCTCCGGCTGCTATCGCCGCTATCACGCGCCGTTCTGCCGCTCGCTGTTTCTGGGCACGCCTCCTGATTTCCTGAAACGCGCCGAGGCGGCCCTGGTCGAGGGGCTTGAGGCCGGGTTGGATGCGGCCCGTGCGGGCAATCGCGCTTGCGACATTGCCAATGCACTGGCGGCCCCGCTGGAAGCCGCGGGAATAGAACGGGGGGAGCGGTGTGGCTACCCCATCGGCCTCAGCTATCCGCCGGACTGGGGCGAACGCACGATTTCACTGCGCAGCAACGACCAGACTGTTCTGGAACCGAATATGACATTCCACTTTATGCCCGGCCTTTGGATGGCCGACTGGGGGCTTGAAATTACCGAAAGCATCCGCATCACAGAAGATGGCGCCGCTGAATGTTTCTGCGACCGCCCGCGCAAGATGTTTGTCAAATCATGAGCCTGCGCGAGACTGTCGAACTGCTGGACCAGTTGATCGCCATGCCGACAGTGTCGGCGGACAGCAACATGGCAATGATCGCCGAACTGGCGCAACGATTGGAAGACGCCGGTGCACAAACCGATGTAATGTTGTCGCCCTGTGGAACCAAGGCCAACCTATGGGCCCGAATCGGCCCCGACGCACCGGGGGGACTGTTGCTGAGTGGGCATACAGATGTGGTGCCCGTGGAAGACCAGGACTGGACGTCGGACCCGTTCGCGATGCGCAATACAGGGGATCGTCTGTACGGACGCGGCACCTGTGACATGAAGGGGTTTATCGCTGCCGCCGTGGTCATGGCAGGCAAGGTACAGGCGCAAAAGCCGGTGCATTTCGCCTTTACCTATGACGAAGAGGTGGGCTGTATAGGTGCCCGCGCGTTGATCCCTGAATTGCAGGCACGCGGGTTGCAACCCACAATGGCCGTGATCGGAGAACCGACCGGGATGCGTGTGATCGAGGGGCACAAGGGGTGCTGCGAATACACCACGCATTTTACGGGTCTTGAGGGGCACGGCAGTGATCCCGGGCGCGGTGTGAATGCTGCGGAATATGCTGTGCGCTATGTCGGTCGGCTGATGGAACTGCGCGCCGATCTGATGGCGCGCACGCCCGCCGGCAGCCGGTTCGAGCCGCCATGGACCACGATTAATATCGGTCGGGTTTCAGGTGGGGTGGCGCATAATGTCATCGCGGGCAAGGCAGAGGTGGAATGGGAAATGCGCCCTGTTGTACAAGATGACGCCCGTTTTGTACGAAAAAGCATCGAGGCTTTTGTCGAGGATGAAATGCTGCCGATGATGCGCGCCATCTATCCACAGGCCGATATTCGCACCGAAACAATAGGCGAAATCGCTGGGCTGGAGCCGATGGAAGTAAACACCGCCCGCGATGTTCTGGCCGGATTGCTGGGCACCAACAGCGCCGAACTGGTGCCATTCGGAACCGAAGCGGGGCTGTTTCAGGAGATGGGGATGGATGTCGTGGTTTGCGGGCCGGGGCATATCGCCCAGGCCCATAAACCGGATGAATTTGTCGCCATCGACCAGATGGCCGCCTGTCTGGCCATGTTAGAGCCACTTATGACGGGCGCCTGATGGTTCAGGATGCGGCTTTGAACAGCCCCTGTTCCTTGATTTGCGCATAGGATTCGTCCAGCGCGGTGCGCGCACGTTTGCCCATTTCGGTGATTTCTTCCGGCGTGATGACCAGCGGCGGCGAGATCACCATACGGTCATAGACGTGGCGCATGATCAGGTTGTTGGCAAAGCTGCGTTCACGCGTCATGAAACCGGCGGTGCCCGCGTCGGCGGCAAATTTGGCGCGGCTGTCCTTGTCGGGCGTCAGGGCCAGCGAGGCCATCATGCCGACAATCTTGGTTTCCCCCACCATCGGATGATCGCCCAAGCCGTGCCACATCTCGGCCAGTGCGGGGGCCGCAACATTGCGGACGTGGTCCAGAATGTTTTCGTCTTCCATGATCCGCAGGTTCTCCAACGCCACGGCGCTGGCAACGGGATGACCGGAATAGGTATAGCCGTGATTGAACTCGCAAGCATTCATCACCTCGGCCACTTCGTCCGACACGATTGATCCGCCGATGGGCTGGTATCCCGACGACAAACCTTTGGCGATGGTCATGATGTCGGGTTTGATGCCCACGGTGGTCGATCCGAACCATTCGCCGGTGCGGCCAAAACCACAGATGACCTCGTCGGCGATCAGCAGAATTTCGTATTTGTCACAGATGCGCTGGATTTCCGGCCAGTAGGTCGACGGAGGCACGATTACACCGCCAGCGCCCTGAATAGGCTCTGCAATAAAGGCGGCGACGCGGTCCTCGCCCAGCTCCAGAATGGCTTTTTCCAGCTCTTGCGCGCGTTGCAGGCCGAAGTCTTCGGGCGTGGATGTGCCGCCTTCGGCCCACCAGTTCGGTTGGTCAATGTGGTGAATGTCGGGAATCGGCAGGCCACCCTGTTCGTGCATCGGGGTCATGCCCCCCAGACTGCCCGATCCGACAGAGGACCCATGGTAGGCATTCTTGCGGCTGATGATGATGGATTTGGTCGGCTTGCCCTTTTGCGCCCAATAGGTGCGCACCATGCGGATGTTGGTGTCATTCGCCTCGGACCCCGAACCTGCAAAGAAAACATGGTTCAGATGCGCCGGTGCCAGTTCCGCAATCTTGGCGGCCAGTGCGATGACCGGTGCGTGCGATGTCATGAAAAACGTATTGTAATAGGGCAGTTCGCGCATCTGCCGTGCAGCAACATCGGCCAGTTCGCCACGACCATAGCCGATATTGACACACCACAGCCCTGCCATGCCGTCCAGGATGCGGTTGCCTTCGCTGTCGGTCAGGTAAACGCCGTCGGCACGGGTGATAATGCGCGCGCCTTTTGCTGCCAGTTCGTTGTTGGTGCTAAAGGGGTGCATGTGGTGTGCGGCGTCCAGCGCCTGCAATTCCGCGGTGGGCAGATGGTTGGTGATGGCAGCCATGACGGTGTCCTTTTCATTCGAAATGAAGTTGCCCGCAGAATATGATCAAATTTTTCGCTGTCAATCCGGCAGGTGGCGAATCACCGTGGCGCAGGGTCTTCGGTCAACGCGGCGCGCACTTGCACCATCCCTTGGCAAATGTCTTCGGCGATGGCGTCGCGCGCGGCATCGGCGTCGCCAAGTGTCAGTGCTTCGAGCAGCTCGGCATGTTTGTCCGGCAGGTTGGAGGTGCCAAACCGACCACAGACCACACGCAAAGAGGGCCCGAAACGCAGCCAGAGCGCACCAGCGAATTGCGCCAGTATTGGCGCCTGTGCGACGGCATATAGGGCAGTATGAAAGGCATGGTTCAGACGCAAATACCCGCTGATATCCCCCGCTGAAATGGCGTGGTTCAGCCCGTTGTCGATGGCTGTCAGCGTCGCAATATCGTCAGCCGAAATATGCGAAGTTGCGCGAAATGCCAACTCTGGCTCAAGATTTAATCGCATGAATTCAAGCTGTTCCAGCGTATGCAAGTCCAACACCGGCACTGACGCGCGACGATTGCCTTGCATCACAAGCGCGCCTTCGGCGGTCAGCTTGCGGATCGCTTCACGCACTGGTGTCATGCCTGCGTCCAGCATTGTTGTCAGACCCTGAATCGTGATCGGCTGACCGGGCGCCAGATCACCGAACAACACCGCATCGCGCAATTTGGTGTAGACCGCTTGGTGGGCGGGCGTCTTGGCGGTCAGGGCCCGGGTTTCTGCCCCGTTCTGGAGCGCCTCTTTTTTCAGCGATGCATTCATTGCGATATCTCTTTCTGGCACCTCGGCGGCGAACTGCTTGCACGGTTCCCTTTGCCGTGAAAGCATAAAACATCTTGCCGCAAAGGGCAAAACTTGATCAAATTACCCCAAGCCGGGATCAACCCGGTCTGATAACCGGGAGAACACTATGACTAAGATGATGCTTAGCACAGTAGCAGCATTGGCTGTTATGGCCACTTCGGCACTGGCAGAAGAAGTGCGCGTTTACAACTGGTCCGACTACATCGACGAAGAACTGCTTGCCAAGTTTGAAGCGGAAACGGGCATTGATCTTATCTATGACGTTTTTGACAGCAACGAGGTTCTGGAAACCAAAATGCTGGCCGGTTCGTCGGGCTATGATGTCGTGGTGCCATCGGGCACTTTCCTGCAACGCCAGATCAGCGCAGGGGCTTTTCAGAAGCTGGACAAGTCGAAGTTGCCGAACCTTGGGAACATGTGGGACGTGATCAGCGACCGCGTTGGAAAATACGACCCCGGCAACGAATATGCGATCAACTACATGTGGGGCACCACGGGTATTGGCGTGAACGTCGAAAAGGTCAAAGAAGCGCTGGGCGATGATGCGCCTGTCGATTCGCTGGCGTTGATCTTTGACCCTGCCAACATGGAAAAACTGTCCGCCTGTGGCGTTCATTTCCTGGATGCTCCGGCGGAAATCATCCCCGCCGCGCTGAATTACATCGGTGAAAACCCCGACGCGCAAGACGCCGAAACCATCCAGAAGGCCGAGCCGGTTCTGACCGCCATCGCGCCCTATGTGCAGAAATTCCACAGCTCGGAATACATCAACGCGCTGGCCAATGGCGACATTTGCGTCGCAGTCGGCTGGTCGGGTGATATCCTGCAAGCACGCGACCGTGCGGTCGAGGCCGACAACGGTGTGACCATCGAATATCACGCGCCGAAAGAAGGTGCGCTGATGTGGTTCGACAACATGGCGATTCCGGTGGATGCACCGAACCCGGACGGGGCGCACAAGTTCCTGAACTTTATCATGGACGCGCAGAACATGGCGGCGGCGTCGAACTATGTCTATTACGCCAACGGCAATCTGGCGAGCCAGGAGTATCTGGTTGAAGACGTGATCGGTGACACGGCGATCTATCCCGATGCCGCGACGCTGGAAAACCTGTATACGACGTCGCCTTATGACGCAAAAACACAGCGCGTCGTCACGCGTTTGTGGACCAAGGTCAAATCGGGCACCTGAGGCCCGAAGACAGGGCGCGGCCGCTGGGGTCGCGCCCTTATTTCCCACTGATTTCGTGAGGACTGATTTTGGCCCAAACCGTATTCGCCCCTTGGGATGACCCGCAGCAAAAGCCGCTGATCCAATTTGTCGGAGTCACCAAACGCTTTGGTGATTTTGTGGCAATCGACGATCTGACACAGGACATCTACGAAAAGGAATTCTTTGCGCTGCTGGGGCCTTCGGGCTGTGGCAAGACCACGATGATGCGCATGCTGGCCGGGTTTGAGGCGCCGACCGAGGGGGCGATTCTGCTGGCGGGCAAGGACATTGCAGGCGTGCCACCCAACAAGCGCGCAGTGAACATGATGTTTCAGTCTTATGCGCTGTTCCCGCATCTGACCGTTTGGGACAACATCGCATTTGGTCTGCGCCGGTCTGACATGCCCAAAGACGCCATCGCCGCCCGCGTCGAGGAAATGCTGAAGCTGACACGGTTGACCAAATTCGGCCGTCGCAAACCGCACCAGATTTCCGGTGGCCAGCGTCAGCGTGTGGCATTGGCGCGGTCCCTGGCCAAGGCGCCCAAGCTGCTGCTGCTGGATGAACCGCTGGGCGCGCTGGACAAAAAGCTGCGCCAGGACACCCAGTTTGAACTGATGGACATTCAGGAAACCACCGGCACCACATTCGTCATCGTCACCCACGACCAGGAAGAAGCGATGACCGTGGCCAGTCGCGTTGCCGTCATGGACGAGGGCCGCATCATTCAGGTGGCCACCCCCGAGAAGATCTATGAGGCCCCAAACAGTGTCTATGTTGCCGATTTCATCGGGGATGTGAACATTCTGGAAGGCACGACCAAGGCGAATGGCCCTGAAAGCTATGCAGTTGACTGGGGCAATGGCCCGCCTGTCACCGCAGCCAGCGTCCGCCCGTTCAGCGAGGGGCAAAAGGCCCATCTTGCGATCCGCCCCGAAAAAATCGCGATCAGCGCCGAACGCCCGCCCGATGCGGTCAACGCCGTGCAGGGCAAGGTCCTGGACATCGCTTATCTGGGCAATCTGTCGACCTATCACGTCGAGTTGCCAACAGGGCAGGTGATCAAGGCGCAATCGGCCAACACGCGGCGGGTTTCGCGCCGCGCATATACATGGGAAGACCCGGTCTGGCTCAGCTGGAGCGCCACCGCCGGCGTGTTGTTGGAGTCGTGAGACGTTTTGCCCTGATAGCGGTGCCGTACCTGTGGCTGCTGGCGCTGTTTCTGGTGCCCTTTGCCATTGTGTTCAAAGTGTCCCTGTCCGACACGGCGCTGGCCATTCCGCCCTATACGCCAACCATGAAAGACGGCTTCGGTGCGCTGGTTTCCGGTCTGGATTTCGAAAACTTTGTCTTTCTGACGCAGGATGACCTGTATTGGAAAGCCTACGCCAGCTCGCTGCAAATCGCTTTCTTTTCAACGATCGCAACGCTGCTGGTCGGCTATCCCATGGCTTATGGCATGGCCCGCGCGCCCGAAGAATGGCGCCCGACGTTGATGATGCTTGTGATTCTGCCGTTCTGGACGTCGTTCCTGATCCGGGTCTACGCATGGGTCGGCATTCTCAGTACCGAAGGGTTCCTGAACCAGTTTCTGCTGTGGGTTGGTGTGATCAATGAACCGCTGACCATTCTGAACACCAATTGGGCCGTCTATATCGGCATTGTTTACACCTATCTGCCCTTCATGATCCTGCCGATTTATGCGGCGCTTGAGCGGCTGGACGAAAGCCTGATCGAAGCCGCCGAAGATCTGGGTTGTTCGCGTTTTCAGGCGTTCTGGCTGGTGACAATCCCGCTGTCGCGCAACGGCATTGTGGCGGGCTGTTTTCTGGTCTTTATCCCGGCGCTGGGCGAATTTGTGATCCCGTCGCTGCTGGGCGGCTCTGGTACGCTGATGATCGGTAAGGTTCTGTTCGAAGAATTCTTTGCCAACCGTGACTGGCCCGTGGCCAGCGCCGTGGCGGTGATCCTGCTGTTGATCCTGATCATTCCGATCATCCTGTTCCAGCGCAACGAGCAGCGTCAGCAGGAGGCAGAACAATGAACCGTCTTAGCCCGTTCAACGTGGTCAGCCTGACGTTTGGTTTTGCCTTCCTCTATCTGCCGATGCTGATCCTTGTGATCTTCAGCTTCAACTCGTCCAAACTGGTGACGGTCTGGGCCGGTTTCTCGACCAGATGGTACGGCACCCTGTTCCAGAACGAGGCGTTTCTGGATGCCGCTTGGGTGACGCTCAAGGTGGCCGTGATGTCGTCCACCCTGGCCACTGTGTTGGGGACAATGGCCGCCTATGTGCTGGTACGCGGCGGGCGCTTTTTGGGCCGCACGCTGTTTTCCGGCATGATCTATGCCCCGTTGGTGATGCCCGAAGTGATCACCGGCCTGTCGCTGCTGCTGTTGTTCATCGGTATCGGCATGGACCGCGGTGTCATGACCATCGTACTGGCGCACACCACATTTTCGATGTGCTATGTTTCGGTGGTTGTGTCGTCGCGCCTGTCGACATTTGACCGGTCACTGGAAGAAGCAGCGCTGGATCTGGGCGCGTCGCAATTCGATGCCTTCCGGCTGGTGACACTGCCGATCATCGCGCCTGCGGTCATATCAGGCTGGTTGCTGGCCTTCACGCTCAGCCTTGATGATCTGGTGATCGCATCTTTTGCCACCGGCCCGTCGGCCACCACGCTGCCGATGAAAATCTGGTCGTCGGTGCGATTGGGTGTCTCGCCCGAAATCAATGCGCTGTCGTCGATCCTGATCGGGATTGTCACGGTTGGCGTTATCACCGCCTCGTTGATGTCCAAACGCCATGCGGTGCGGGTGCGACGCGAAGAACAGGCCGCACAGCGCGCCACATGAAACGCATTTATTCTGATTATGCCTATGGCAATGGTCCGCGTAACGGGTGTTGGTGGGATGAAACCTGCGGCTTGCCGGAATTCCCTGCATTAGAGACTGATGTGACATGCGACGTTGCCATCGTCGGCGGCGGCTATACCGGCCTGTCGGCAGCGCTGCATCTGGCGCAAGCAGGCGTCGATGTTGTGGTGCTTGAGGCGGAATACGTCGGCTGGGGTGCCTCTGGTCGCAATGGGGGCTTTTGTTGTCTGGGGGGCGCGCGGGTCGACGACGAGGGTCTGGACCGCCGCTTTGGCCGCGAGGGGCGGTTGCAGTATCGCAAGGCCGAACGCGATGCGATTGCACTGGTCGCGCAGATCACGGAAAACTACGGCATCGAGGTTGAGCGCCATTCGCACGGCGAAACCGAACTGGCACACCGGCCCAAGGACATGGACGATCTGCGGCGCGCTGCTCAGGCGGTGGCCGAGAACCACGGCGTCGACTGCGATATCATAGCCAAGGACGATCTTGCCAGTCACGGCCTGGCCGGTCCGTTCCACGGGGCGCTGACCATCCCCATCGGCTTTGGTCTGAACCCGCGCAAATACATTGCCGGTCTTGCCGCAGCCGTGCGGGATGCAGGGGTGCGCATTTATGACAAGACCCTTGTACAGAGACTGGATAAGGGTCTGAAATGGACTTTGAGTGCAGGCCATAAAGTCACGGCAGATCAGGTGGTGATCGCTACCAACGGCTATTCCGCCGATGATCTGCCCGCGTGGCTGGCGGGGCGCTACATGCCCAGTCAGTCGAACGTGATCGTCACCCGCCCGCTAAGTGCGCAAGAACAGGCCGACGCTGGATGGACCAGCGATCAGGCCTGTTATGACACGCGCAACCTGCTGCACTATTTCCGCAAGATGCCCGATGGACGGTTCCTGTTCGGAATGCGCGGCGGGCTGACATCGAACCCCGCTGCCGAAGCCCGCGCCCGCCGCCGCGTGCGTCACGATTTCGAGACCATGTTTCCCGCCTGGGGGCATGTCGAGTCGGCGCATTGCTGGTCTGGCATGGTATGTATAGCGCGCGACATGATGCCTTTTGCTGGTGCAGTGCCGGGTCAACCGGGGATGTTCGCCAGCCTGTGCTACCATGGCAACGGTGTGGCGATGGGCAGCTATGCGGGCAAGTTGATGGCAGGGCTGATCATGGGGCAGGGCGACGTGCCTGTTGCGATGGCGCAGCCGCTGTCGCGGTTTCCGCTGGGCCGGTTTCGCCGTGCTGTCATGCCTGCGGCCTATGCTGGATTCATGCTGGCCGATCTGTGACCTATGCGCGTCGTCTGTCGCTAAAACCGTGGTCGCGAACATTGCCATGATCGCAACCTGAAATGTCTGCCTGGTTTGCTGTGCATGTTTCCGGGGCTGCGCAAACGATCACTAAACCGGTTCGCGCAAACCGGTTACGTTGTCCGCCAGAACGGCAAGACTGCCCTTTAGGATCAGGACCGTTTGCCCCTTTTCGATACGCGCTTCGGTCACCCGCCCATAGGTTTGGGCGCGTTCGGCCAGCAACAGCGTTTCGCCGTCGTAGCTTTCGATCTCGAATGTGTAATTGCCAGTTGGAAACGTCGATCCGTCCACACCGGCGATACCGTCCCACTGGGTGGATTCAGGTGAAATCGGAATTTGTTGGCGGTCAATTTCGGCCCCATCAGGGCCGTAGACGACCAAAAATGCCGAATCCGCCGCGCTCAGCGGATTGGGTGCAATGGTGACGGGGGTACCGTCAAAATGCGCGGGGGCAGGAGACAGGGCCTCCATGCCGATCCAGCCAGACAAAGCGGCGACGTTGTTATGCGCAGCCCCCCCCGCACCAAGGGTGCGCAGCAATTCGTTGGTCTGCACCTGCTGTTCAACCATCGAAAACTGAGCCAGTTGCGCCGCATATTCCGAACTGTCCATCGGTTCCAGCGGGTCCTGATAGCGGGCCTGCGTGGTCATCATCTGAAGAAAAGTCTCAAAGTCAGAGGAAATCAGCGATGCAGCCTTGTCCGAAACGGAACTGGTGTTTGACTGTAGTTGCGTTTGTGCGGCGACGGGGGAAATGGTCATTCGGGAAATCCTTAGATTCTGATATCCATTGCTGAACTGGGTGACAGCGCAACATCTTGATGCGTCTCTGGCGGGGGCGTGACAGTCGGGATGTCGATGACAGCTTGATCGCTTTGATCGGGCCTGCGCTCATCGCGGTGATCTTCCGCACCGTCGCCGCCCGAGAATGAAAACGAGATTTCCGCATAACCCATGTCGACAAACTCGCGGTCCAGTTCTGTAATGTTGCGCCGCATCAGGTCTAAGGTTTCAGGGCGATCCGCGTGAATGACAAGCGAGACACCGGTGTCTGTTGCTGAAAGTGACATCCGCACACGCCCAAGCTCGGCGGGGCTAAGTGTCAGCTCGATTGGTCGGTCGGCGCCATTTTTTAAAGCATCGGCAATTTGTCGGGCGACAGTGGTGTGCAAGTGCTGCGACGACGCGATCGTTGGTGCGATGTGTGAGGCTGCAGGTGACACAGATGTCGTGCGACTTTCGACCATGAAGGAGTCCGGTTCAGACTGTGAAAAAACCGGATCAATCGACCCCTTGGAGGGAAGCGTTTCGAGGCTCAGGGGCGGTGCCTTGTCTGTTGGCGACTGCGAGACAGTGTTGCGAACGGGTGACGCTGCGGTGTCAACTGTATGTGGCGGCGCGGATTCCAGGTCTGTCAAAGTTCCGGCCCGAGAACCCGTTTGCGGGACGGAGCCAGTGTCGAACGACGCCAGGATACCGAAAGATTTTCGCGGGTTGGACGTTAGGGCAATCAAACGGTCTGCACCGGACGGGCGCTGCGCGACGGCATCAGACGCCGGCACAGGCGGGTCAGTTACCGGTTTTGATGTCTGAGATCTGGTATCTGCAGATGGCACCTGTTCGGATGGCATTTTTGCGGTCAGTGCCGTAGCGGAAATATTTACAGTTTTGTCGCCCAAGGCCGCGCTTTGTTCAGATAGCAGGCGCGGGACCGCCTGGGATTGTGAAGAGATGGTGACCTCAAAGGGTGGCGTCACAGCAGATGATGCGGATTGTGCTGCCTGCGTTGGCGGGCTGTTGGCGGTCGTGGCCTCTTGCGCAAGCGCCTGGGAGGCGGTGACAAGAGGCGGTGGGGCGGATGGATATGTACCGGCCATTTCCACGACAAGCGGTTTTGCGGCAGGCGCATGTGTTAATGCGGGCGTCTGGGCGGGCGCATCGGATCTGTTGCTTTGAAGAAGTGCCGCTGCATCAGGCTTGTGCCCGTTCGTCTGCGCCCGCCGGAAAATGGCTGTCGGTTCAGGTCGGGCAGAGAAACGACCACGAGGTTCTGCTGTCGCTCTGTCACCAGCGGATTCCTGAGTAGGCAAGGCTGTCGCATTCTGCTCTGGCTCGGGCAGCATTGCCGACGGGTTTGCGAAGGTCATAGGCGGGGCGTCTGATCTTGCCGCGTCGGGTGCGCTGCCCCGGGGAGTCGTTGATGCACCGGAGGCATGTTCGTCAGCGTGGGTTCGACGGTAGATCGCTGTCGGTTCAGGTGAGGCTGCAATACGGTCTGGCGGACTTGTTGTCGCACTGTCACGGGCGGGTGCCAAAGCTGGGAATGCTGCCGCATTCTGCTTTGGTTTGGGCGATGATGGCGTCGGGGTTTGCGCAGGAACAGGCCAGACGCCTGATTTGACCGTTGGAGAAGGTGATTGCGCGACGCCACTCTTCGTTGTGGTCACGACCTGCGACATCGCAGAAGGCAGTGACTGCGGCGCGCCCTGCACTGAACGTCCCTCAACCGGGGCAAGCGTTGCCCGCCCGTTATCAGATGTAGCGGCTGCAACAGAAACGCCACCTGCTGAAGGCCGAGAGTTTTGATCCGACACAGGCGGTGCCAATGTTGCCGCGGATTTCGCGCGCACCTCTGCCGCCTTTGCCGGAAGGGGTACGTCGGATTCCAAAGGCGCCCCAGCTTGTGCGGGGGGGCGTGTGCGGAGAGACGGCGCGGACGCCGCAACAGGCGCCATCGCGCCAATATCCACAGCCATCTGCACGCCAAGGCTTAGCTGTGCCGCAGAGATATGAACAGGTTCCTGTCCATTCTGGGGCTTATGACGATGGGTTGGCTGGCCCTCAATCGCTGGTGATCCTGTCATCTCCGGCGGATCTTCGGGTACGGAGTTGGTTGTGGCCGTATCATCAGGGGCCTCGCTTGCCCCTGGTTCAGAGCTTTCCAAAACGTCGCTGTCGTGCGGTATATCAGTGTCTAAACCGGGCCCGTCGCCATCTTCAACAGTGGCCGGCGTGTCAACGCTGCTGCCATTCTTGGCATCGCTCAGCAATTCAAAAGCAGCAGAAAAGCTGTTTTCAGGATTACAGACCTCAGTCGGATCGCGGCGCGATTGAGTGGACGAGTCAATCTGGATCAATGGGAAAAGTTGCACGAGACCTCCGGGAGTTCTTCCACGTCTGTGTCTTATGCCCGTCGATGGTTACCGCTTCTTTACCAGTGTTCGACAATAATCGGAGAAATACAAAGCATTTGAAAGGAACAGAGAATGCAAGTGACTTCGGATCGGGTGGGCATGCCGATGGCTGGCGGGCCTGCCGTGCGAAACGATACGGAACTGGGCGCCCTTGCGGACCAGCTTGAGGCAGGGTTTCTGGCAGAAATGCTGAAGGCTGCCGGCTTAGGCCAATCGCGCGACAGTTTCGGAGGCGGTGCAGGAGAGGATCAGTTTTCATCCTTTTTGGTCCAGGCCCAGGCCGAAAAAATGGTCGCTGCGGGCGGAATAGGATTAAGCGAAGCGCTTTTTCATGCATTGCGGGGGACGTCCCATGGCGGATGAGCCGATTGAAGATACGATAAACGTCTTGGATGATTTGCTGGATCAGGAACGCGCGGCGATGCTGGAGGGGGATCTGGAGAAAATCGCGCGGACTCTCGATTTGAAACAGTCACTGATTGAACGCCTGAACAGGCTGGACATGGCGGATCGTGCGACGCTTGAGGCGCTGAACGCCAAGGTCGAACGCAACCAATCGCTGCTAAATGCAGCACTGGAGGGGATTCGCGCCGTTGCAAGGCGGTTGGCAACCATGCGCCGTATCCGAAGCTCTCTGGATACCTATGACGCCAACGGCAGGAAAAAGGTCATTACAATGTCGCCGGACCGCTCTGTCGAAAAACGCGCCTAGGGCGGTTTGTTTCAAATCGTGTGTAACAGGCTGGCGGGTCTTAGCACTCCGTTAGCTCTTGGCGGCGATGGTGTCCGTGCACTCCAGAAGTGAGTGGCGCAACTCAGCAGAGCTGAAAATTGCAAATGTCAGAATGGCTTGTCTTTGTCCGTCCCAATGGGGGGCGGGACGTAACCTGACGCAAAGCGTCACGACTTTAGGAGCATGTTCATGTCGAGCATTAACACAAACAGCAGCGCAATGGTTGCTCTGCAAACTCTCAAATCCATCAACACCAATCTGGAAAAAACCCAGGGCGAGATTTCGACCGGTAAATCGATCGCGATGGCAAAAGACAACTCGGCCGTCTGGGCGATTTCGAAAGTGATGGAATCGGACGTATCGGGTTTCAAATCCATTTCGGATTCGCTGTCAGTTGGTGAAGCGACAGTTGCCGTCGCCTCGGCTGGCGCCGAACAAATCGTCAAAGTTCTGGACGAAATGAAATCGCTGGCGATTTCAGGCAACAGCGAAACGGCGGATTTCGCCAAGATTGACGCCGATATGGCCCAGAAAGAAGCGCAGATCTTGTCCATCATCAGCGCGTCGCAGTTCAATGGTGTGAACCTGCTGGTCTCCGACGTTGATGGCAATGGCGGTACCCAGCTGACAGTTCTGTCTTCGCTTGACCGCGTTGGCACGGGCGCGCCGACTGCGTCGACCATCGACGTGGCCACGGTTGATTTCGAAGCCAACCTGGACATCGCCGGTCGGACTGCGGTCACCGACCAAGCATCAGCGGTGACGGCGCTGGGCGAAATGGAAGCCTTTCTTCAAACCGCCATCACGGGCGCGGCTGATCTGGGTGCATCTGCCAAGCGTATTACCGATCAAAACGAATTCGTCGGCAAGCTGACGGATGCGATGAAGAACGGTATCGGTGCCTTGGTTGATGCCGATATGGAAGAGGCGTCGGCACGTTTGCAAGCGTTGCAAACGCAACAACAGCTGGGTGTTCAGGCTTTGTCGATCGCCAACCAGGCGCCGCAGACAATCCTGTCTCTGTTCCGTTAAGCGAGTATCGGGGCGCGCGAATTTACGCGCCCCGACCCTTCGCCCAACATAACCTTCCATTCCGCCCATCATTGAAAGTGGTCTTGTGAACGCATTTTCTACAGCACAACGTGGCTATGCCGCGAACGCAGCCTCGACCCGAACGGACCGACGCGGCGAATATGAGGTGATTGCGCAAGTTACCCGCCGGTTGCGCAGCGCAGCTCAGGAGTCCAACCGGAACTTTGCGCCTTATGCCGAGGCATTGCACGACAACCGCCGTCTTTGGACGAATCTTGCAGTCGATGTCGCGGGCAATGGAAACGAACTGCCCGAATCACTGCGGGCGCGGGTCATCTATCTGGCCGAATTCACAGCACAGCATACCAGCAAGATCCTGCAAAAGCGGGCCTCTGTCATGCCACTGCTAGAGATCAATATGGCCGTCTTGCGCGGTCTCAAAGGGAACGGAACAGTGCAATGAGCGGTCTGATCCTAAAACTTAGCCCGAAAGAGCGGATCCTGATCAACGGGGCCGTTATCGAAAATGGTGACCGGCGCAGTCGTCTGGCGATTGTGACAAAGGATGCGCATATTCTG
This sequence comes from Pseudosulfitobacter sp. DSM 107133, assembly GCF_022788695.1. Classification (NCBI taxonomy): domain Bacteria; kingdom Pseudomonadati; phylum Pseudomonadota; class Alphaproteobacteria; order Rhodobacterales; family Roseobacteraceae; genus Pseudosulfitobacter; species Pseudosulfitobacter sp. DSM 107133. The sequence continues at coordinate 3,582,022 of NZ_CP085154.1, read as the reverse complement.
CGCCTGCGTGACGCGATCCACCCGGACGAAGCAACAACACCTGTGCGCCGTGTCTGTTATGCGGTGCAATTGGTTCTGTCTGGTGACGGTGACGCCAAGGCCAGCAAGAAAACCTTGCTGCGTCACATCGAAGAACTCAGTCAGGTATTCACTGACCGTGACAGCCGTCTGTCTCTGGCGGCTGCATCGGATGCATTGCTTGCCGGAGACCACTACCATTGTCTCAAATCACTGCAATTGCTGATCCCGCGCGAAGATCGGCTTTTGGCTGCGGGAGACTGACAGATGTTCCAGCCCGTCATACCCACCGGCGGTTTGGCCGGGTGGCGGTTTTTACAAAAAACTTATGACCACCAGCGCGAAGCGTTCAACAAGTCGGCCCAACTGAACCGTGCAACGGATTATTTTCGTGAAAACATTGGCAAAGTGACGTCTGCCAAGGAACTGGTCGACGACCGTCAATTGCTGGGTGTGGCGCTGGGCGCATTCGGGTTGCAGGATGACATCAACAACAAATTCTTCATCCAGAAGATATTGGAAGAAGGGACAACCGCCGACGATGCGCTGGCCAACCGGTTTACCGACAAACGGTACAAGGAATTGTCCGAAGCCTTTGGCCTGGGCCCAAACGAATTCAGCCAGACCTCATTGTTCAGCTTTGCAGACAAGATTGTGAGCCTGTACGAGGCCACCAGTTTTGAAGAGGCAACCGGAAACGTCGACGAAACCTTGCGCATCGCGCTGTATGCCGAACGCAAATTGCCCAGCCTGGGCGCAGAAAACAGCAGTGAAAAGGCAAAATGGTTCTCGATCATGGGGGAATCGCCGCTGCGTGCTGTCTTTGACACCGTGTTCGGCCTGCCTTCGGCCTTTGGCCAGCAGGATATCGACAAACAGCGTGAGGTATTCCAGGAGCGTGCCGAGCGTATGTTTGGAAGTTCGGACCCAGCGCAATTTTCCGATCCCGAAGTGCTTCAGGATCTGATGACCAAATATGTCGCCCTGTCCCAAATCAAGGCGTTCAATACAAATACTTCATCAGCGTCTCTCGCGTTGATGCTGCTACAATCCTGAGGTTGCAGACCCACGTATTCCGGTTTTCGTATTCGCTTTGGCGCGGCGCAAAATTAGGTTCAGTTGTGCAAAGCTGTTGGCAACGCTACGCGGCTCTGATTTGGCAAGAAAAGTCTCTAATTCGGGCCAAAGTTTAATAGCATGGTCGATGTCAGGGTCACTGCCGTGCGTATACAGGCCCGCCGAGATCATCATCGTGTTGCGGTCATAGACACTTAGCGCGCGGCGCATTTGCGCCAGTGTTTCATTTTCCGCCTTGGAAGCGGCGGCCGGCAGGCTGCGTGAAACAGATCGCAAGACATCAATTGCCGGAAACCGCCCCCGCTCAGCGATTTCGCGATCCAGAACGATATGACCGTCCAGCACCCCGCGCAGTATATCCGCAATCGGTTCATCCATATCAGAGCCTGCCACCAGGACACTGAAGACACCTGTGATATCGCCCTGATCCCCTTGCCCGGGACCCGCGCGTTCGCAAAGAGACATGATAAGGTGCGCAGTCGATGGCGGGTGCCCGCGCAACACCGGGGCTTCTCCCGCAGCCACGGATACCTCGCGATGTGCTTCGGCAAAACGGGTGATCGAATCAGCCACAAACAAAACCGATTTGCCCTGATCGCGGAAATGTTCGGCCACGGCCATTGCGGTCCATGCACAGCGACGTCGTATCAGCGCGGACTGATCCGAAGTCGCGGCGATGACGACCGACCGCGACAGCCCCTCTGAACCCAACACCTCATCGACAAAATGACGCAACTCGCGTCCGCGCTCTCCGATCAATGCGATCACCACAACATCGGCCTGCATCGACTTGGCCAATGTGCCCATCAAACTGGATTTTCCGACGCCAGAGCCTGCAAAAAGCCCCACGCGCTGCCCCTGTACGATTGGGAGCACGGTGTTCAAAGCCGCCAGACCGGTGTTCATACGCGCGCCCAGGGCGCGACGCTGGGCAGGCAGCGGCGGCTTGGCACGCAAGGGGCGCGCGGTAACCCCTTCAAGCAGCAGCTTTCCATCCAGGGGCCTGCCGTCCGGGTCAACGATCCGCCCGATCCAGCCATCGTGCGGCGCAATCTCCGCAGCGCCCTGCAAAATGACGCGGTCACCAATGGCGACTCCATCCATCTCGCCATCGGGCAACAACACCAGCCCGTCATCATTCAATTGCACGACTTCCCCGCTCAGCCGCAGGTGGTTCTGCCCGCTAAGCAAAGCCCGATCACCGATATGCGCGGTGTTCCCCAAACCCGAAACATGCAGCGTAGAGCCTTCTGCACGGGTGACGCGGCCGATCCGGTGAACGGGCTTGAAGCGGGACAGTTGGTTTTGCAATCCGACGAAGGCTGAAGCGTTTTTCATGACAATCCTTTGGGTTCTGCAAACCGTTTCTAAAGGAATCACCGTTAAGCCTTGATTGAGATTGCACGAGGGAGAAGCCCCGATGTTCGAGAACATTTCGATTTTCAAAATGGCCAGCGCCATGGCCGTTCATGCGGGCCAAAAGCAGGCATTGGTGTCGCAGAATGTCGCCAATGCGGATACGCCGGGCTATCTGGCGCGGGATCTGCCCGACTTTCAGTCGTTGTATCATCATGATGATGCGCGGGTGCAACGTGCAACGCGAACAGGCCATTTGAATGGGGCCGTCGACGGTGCCGGCATGGCGAAACCCGTGGAAAGACCGGGTACCGCATCGCCCGACGGCAACACCGTGTCGGTCGAGCAGGAAATGCTTGGAGCCGTTGACGCGGCCCGCCAGCACGAGCGCGCGCTGGCAATATATAAATCCGCACTGAATGTTCTGCACAGCACCCTTGCGCGCAGCTGAGAAAGGCACTGACATGAGCGATTTTGCAAAATCCCTGAGCGTCTCGGCCAGCGGCCTGCAAGCACAGGCGCAGCGGCTGCGCCATCTGTCTGAAAACATCTCGAATGCCGATACACCGGGGTACCGCCGCAAGACCGTCGCATTTGAAACGGCCTTTGGTCTGGGGGATTCCGTGTCCGCTGTCGAAACCGGTCGGGTACGGCTGGATCGCAACACAGATCTTGAGCGTATCTATGATCCGCAGCACCCGCTGGCCGATGAAACCGGCCACTACGACGGGTCGAATGTGAACCTGCTGATCGAGCTTTCCGACGCCCGCGAGGCGCAGCGCAGTTACGAAGCAAATCTGAAAATGTTCGAACAGGCCCGCAAAATGTCAGCTGGTCTGATGGACCTGCTGCGCCGTTAAATTTGAATTCAAGGAGTATCTAGAATGGATATGTCACTGCTTACTGCGACCCAACGTTATGCCGAGGCCAAACCTGCAACCGAGCCGAAACCAGGTCAGGGCGCGGGCGGCATGGGTGATGCCTTTCGCAACCTTGCGATGGATTTCGCCCAAACGCTTGCCCACAGCGAAGAGGTCGCCAAACAGTCGATGGTGGGTGATGCCGATCCGCATGCACTGGTGCAGGCGTTGGCCCAGACCGAACTGGCCGTAGAAACCGCCGTTACCGTGCGCAACAAGGTTGTCGATGCCTACCAGGAAATCTTGCGGATGCCAGTGTAAGATGCTGAATGAGATCATCTTTTTCGACACCTTGCGTCAGGGGCTTTGGACCGCTGTCGTCGTGTCCATCCCGATCCTTACGGCGGCCCTGGTGGCTGGGGTCTCCATCGGATTGGTGCAGGCGCTGACGTCGATTCAGGAAATGACGCTGACCTTTGTGCCGAAACTGGCCGCCATTGTTGTCGTGTTCTGGATGTCGATGGGGTTCATGACCCAGACACTGGTGTCATTCTTTCACGACCGCATCATTCCCCTGATTGTTGGAGGCTGACCTATGGACAGTGCCGGATACATCACCATCACTCGCCAGATGGGGCTGAAACGCGAGATGCAGATCGTCGCGAACAACATCGCCAACGCAGCCACAACCGGATACCGGCAAGAGGGGATCATTTTCTCTGAATATGTCAAAGCGGTCGATAACGGGCCGTCGCTGTCGATGGCACAAGGCAATATTCACAACACTTCGTTCGCGCAGGGCACGCTGAACCAGACAGGTGGCACATTTGATTTTGCCATAGAAGGCGATGGGTTTTTCCTGATCGAAACACCCGCGGGCGAGCGGTTGACCCGCGCGGGTGCGTTTTCGCCCAACGCTGCCGGCGATCTTGTTACCCATGACGGCTTTCGCGTGTTGGATTCGGGCGGTGCGCCAATCTTTGTGCCTCCGGGCGCGGATATTGCCGTGTCATCCGACGGCACGATGAGCGCCGATGGTGTGCTGGTTGGACAGATCGGCGTTGTGCGCCCTCTGGAGCCGATGGACATGCAACGCGAAGATGGCGTGATGTTTCGCGCCGACGCAGGGTACGAGCCGTCCGAGTCTGCGCGCGTTGTTCAGGGATTTGTCGAAGGCGCGAACGTCAATGCCATCGGGCAGTTGGCCCGCATGATCGAAGTCCAGCGCGCCTATGAAATGGGCGCCAGCTTTCTTGATTCCGAAGACAAACGGGTGCGCCAAGCGCTCGAGTCCATGATGAAATAAAGGAGAAGGCCCATGCGCGCCCTCAAAATTGCGGCCACCGGCATGTCTGCCCAGCAAATGCGGGTCGAGACGATTTCGAACAACCTCGCGAATATGTCCACGACGGGTTACAACGCCCGCCGTGCTGAATTTGCCGACCTGCACTATCAGCAGATGGCGCGCGCGGGCACCGTGAATGCCTCGGACGGAACGGTGTTGCCCACCGGCGTCCAGTTGGGGCTGGGCGTGCGCCCCGCCGCAGTGTCCATGCATCTGGCGCAAGGGGCGCTGTCGGCCACAGCGGGCGACCTGGACATCGCGATCGAGGGCAACGGCTATTTCGAGGTGACCCTGCCATCGGGGCAGGCGGCCTATACCCGCGATGGCGGGCTGAAACGTACGGGCGAAGGGCTGATCGTGACGTCGGACGGTTTTCCGGTGGCGCCTGAAATTGTCATTCCCGCCGATGCGCGCAGCATTTCGATCAACGCCGATGGCGAGGTCTATGCTTATTTCACTGGGGAAAACGAGGCGCAGTTGTTGGGTCAGTTCACGCTCGCTGGGTTCACCAATCCCAAGGGGTTGGAGGCCATCGGCAGCAACCTGTTCACCGAAACCGAAGCCTCTGGGCCGTCTTTGGTGGCAGCACCCGGGCAGGACGGTCTGGGGACCCTGCGCCAGGGTTTTCTGGAAGACAGCTCGGTTGATGCCGTGCGCGAAATCACAGAACTGATCGAGGCGCAGCGCGGTTACGAGATGAATGCCAAGGTGATTTCCGCCGCCGATCAGATGATGGGGGCAACGACGCAAATCCGATGATCCGAATTTTGATGCTTGCCAGTCTGATCTTCTCGGCAGCTGCTGCCAGCGCCGACATTGTTGTGGCGACCCGCACCATTCGCCCGCAGTCGCTGATTGACGCAGCCGACGTGCAGGCGGTCGCGGGCACCCGTGCCGATGCGTTCGAAAACCCGTTGGACGTGGTCGGGCAAGAGGCGCGGGTGGCTTTGTACGCAGGGCGCCCGATCCGGTTTGACGACATCGGGCCACCGGCTTTGGTCGACCGCAACCAGATCGTCCAGCTACAATATCACGGGGCGCAACTGGTGATCCATACCGAGGGACGCGCGCTGGAACGCGGCGGCATCGGTGATCGCGTGCGCATCATGAACCTTAACTCCCGTGCGACACTGTTTGGTCTGGTTCAGGCAGACGGCACCGTGCGCGTGTCAAACTAGGATTTTGAAATGAAAAGATTTTCTATTCTGGCCCTGATCTGTTTGACAACATTGGCGGCCTGCGGTCGCGGCGATCATCTGGGCAAGGCCCCCTCGTTTTCACAGCCGATGGAGACGGTGGAACATGCCGCCATGATCTCTCCGGGTCTGCCGCGCACGATTGAAATTGTGCATCCGATCGATCAGGCTTCATTGTGGTCGGGGTCGCGCAAATCCCTGCTGGGAGACCGGCGGGCGATCCGGCGCGGTGATATTCTGACCGTTGTGATCGAAATTGATGAGAAGGCCGAAATTTCGAACGCCACCGACCGGTCACGTTCCAGCGGTGAAACATTGAATGTCCCCGAGCTGCTGGGCATCCCGCAGCGGTTGGACAATGCCATCGATGAGGGCGCATCCGGGGTCAATCCGGTGTCGATCAGTTCGTCCAGTTCCTCCGCTGGTGATGGTTCGGTCAAACGCAAGGAAAAACTGACCCTGCGCGTGGCCGCCACCATTGTCGAGGTTTTGCCCAACGGCGTCTTATCCATTTCGGGCAGCCAGGAGCTGCGGGTGAATTTCGAAATGCGCGAGCTTTTGGTCACCGGCTATGTCCGCCCGGAAGACATCTCGCGGCAAAATGAAATTACCTATGACAAAATCGCATCGGCGCGGGTGTCATATGGTGGGCGCGGGCAGATCACCGACGTGCAGCAACCGCGTTACGGACAGCAAGTTCTTGATGCGATCTTGCCATTCTGAAGGGGTTGAAAATGATCAAGAAACTCTTGCCTGTTCTGCTGCTGTTGATCGGCACCGGCGGCGGCGTTGGGGCCGGACTTTTCCTGCGCCCCGCGCCTGTCGCACCTGCGGCGGAGGATGCAGGCGATCAACATGAGGCCAGCCCGCCCGCCGAGAGTGAAGATCATGAAGACGAGGGGCCGGTCGAGCGCGAATATGTCAAGCTGAGCAACCAGTTCGTCATTCCCATTGTGGACCGCGAGGCTGTGCGTGCCTTGATGGTGGTTGCCTTGAGTGTCGAGGTGACCATCGGTGCAAAAGACACCGTCTATCTGCGCGAGCCAAAGCTGAGGGACAGTTTTCTGCAAGTACTGTTCGATCATGCGAACCTGGGTGGATTCGAGGGGGCATTTACCAGTGCCAACAATCTGGATGTTTTGCGTGCGGCTTTGCTGGAAGTGGCTCAACGAGATCTGGGGCAGATCGTAACCGATGTACTGATCTCGGATATCGGGCGGCAGGATTATTAGGCGTCACCCTTAGACTGCGCATTCCTTTCGAGTGATCGCCAAAGCGCGGTCTCTTGGGCTGTTTCAAGTTGCTTCTTGTTGTGTGCCTGACGCCGGACACGGCGCTCGTTCTTGTCCAGCGCTTCGGTGACCAGCACCTTGCCGTATGCCCGTCGCACCCTTTCCAGATGATGTTCCTTCTGCGCAAGGACTTGGGCCAGGGCCATGTTCAGCTGCGCCTTGGATCTTCCGACCCAACCCAGCCAGATCACATCTGCGCCGATGGCGCGCATCGGCGCGTCTTTGGGGGCGGTGGCATGGGCCGCTTGCTCTTGTTCAGACAGTCGAAACAGTTCAGCACGGATCAGGGATTCTTGCTGGACCAGTGCTTTCAGAGACTGTTGTTCACGCTCGTAATGAATTTGGGTCAACTGGTTCAGATCCGATAGCCGTGTCATCAGAAACCACGCGTTCTGACGCGTTGGCGCATCGCTTCTGCAAAGCGAATTGCGGCGGCAACGGCTTGATAGTGATCGGGTGCTATTTCGGCCCCGATGTCGGTCACGGCAAACAACGCACGGGCGGTTGGTGGGTCGCGATGCACAGGAACACCGTGTTCGGTTGCAATTTCGCGTATGCGAGCCGCGACTTCGTCCACGCCCTTGGCCACGCAGGTTGGTGCCGAGCCGGGTTTACGCGACCATTTCAACGCCACGGCGTAGTGGGTCGGATTAACAATGACTACATCTGCATCGGGAACATCGACCATCATTTGGGTCATCGCGATGGTCTGCGCGCGTTGTCGGCGGGCCTGCTTTAGATGGGGGTCGCCTTCGGAATCTTTGTTCTCGTCTTGCAAATCCTTGCGAGACATCCGGTTCTTGCGGATGTGTTCAAAATGCTGCCAGACCGCGTCGATGCCGCCGATGACGAGAGATACCAGAACAACCACACATAGAAACGAAATGCACAGCTCGGCCAGCAGCAGCACAACCGAGCGCGGCCCGCTATTGACCGCTGTGAGCATTTCCGGCGCGCGCGCGCGCAAAAAGACCCCCAGACAAAACGAATAAATCACAAGCTTCACAAAGCTTTTTGCAAATTCAAACAGACCGTTACGCCCGAATTTGTTACCGGCGTTTTTGATGATCGAGATTTTTGACAGTTTCGGTTCCAGTTTTGAGGGTGCAAAAATAAACCCGCGCTGGGCGGCGATTGTCAGCACCACGGCGACAGCCGGAATAGCAAACAACGGCACAATTGCGATAACTGCATCGCGCAAAACTCCGGCCATCAAGGGGCTGCTGCCAGTGGTCACAAACAACGGTGCCAAGCCATCTGCTTGATCCAGCAATGTCATAAGCGCCGTGCCAAATCCCGAAATCACGCTGGCACCCGACATAAACAGTGCCAGCGTCAAACCCGCATAGGCCGCAGCCGTGTTCAGATCCTGTGACCGCGCAATCTCACCCTTTTCCCGCGCCTTTTGCAGTTTTTGCGGGGTCGGATCGAAGGACTTTTCTGTGTCGTCATCCTGCCCGCTCATGGCACTGACCGAAATGGCGCAGCTAAAAAGCTGTCAAGCGCATCCAGCCAGACAGTCAGGATCAGCGGACTGCTGACGCACAGGATAATCAGGCCAGCGGCAGTGATGACCGGCGCGCCGACAAAAGCCACCATCAATTGCGGCATGGCCTTGTTGATCGCCCCAAGCGCAAGGTTGTAGAGTACTGAAACCAGAATAAACGGTGCCGCAAGGGTAAACGCCAAAGCAAAGGCGCGCCGGATTTGATCCAGCCCCCAATCCGAAAGGTCGCTTGCTCCGGCAAACGCTCCGATTGGCATGATGTCATATGATAAAATGATCAGCTCTGCGACTTTGACATGCAGGCCTGCCATCACGGCCAAAGCCAAAGCGCCGATGATCAGAACATATCCGATTGCGGCCAACGGGTCACGCACGGCACCGCCCAGAATTTGCGAAAGCGATGTTGATTGGGCCGCGATGGCACCCGCGGTTTGCAAGGCAAGGATAAACAGGCGGATGCCGATGCCAAGAGCAAGTCCAGCCAGTGCCTCGCTCAGCACCAGGAGGGACAGGGCGGGAATTCCGGGCGCGAGCGTCGTTTGCGGAACAGCCGGGGCCACGATTACGGTAAAGGCCAGTGCCACAACCAGTTTGATCCGGGCAGGCACGGTTTCCTCTCCAAATGCCGGTAGCAGGGACGCGATGGCCGCAACGCGCAAGAAGACAACGAACCCGTGCCAGGCCTGGTCACGCAGGATGTCCACCAGCGCCTGCATCAGGCCGCCACAACACCGACCAACGCAGGCCGCGCGTCAACGCCAATCTCTTCGAAAGACAAGACTGGGTTGCTGATCCCCTTGGCACGCATCACGGTTCGCAGGAACCGTCGACGCCGGGTGTTGGTGACGATGGCGGCATAAATGCCATCGCGGCTGGCATCGGCCAGCTTGTTGGACATATTGTCTGCCAGCGTGTTGAACAGGTCGGGCGGCAAGGCAATATCCAGCCCCCGTTCGGCATCAACCTGATAGGTGGCAAATGTATCCTCCCATTCGGGTGCCAGTTGAACCAGCGGCAGGGTGCCATCCGCCCGCCGCATTTCCGCGACCAGTTGAAAGCCCAAACGTTGCCGAACATGTTCGCAAATGGCCTCGGGCATGGCGTTCTGACCGCGCGCTTCGGCTGTGGCCTCAAGGATCAGGGGCAGGTTGCGGATCGAAACCTGTTCATCAAGCAACAACCGCAGTACGGCGTGCAAGACGTCGATCGGGACCTTGTCGGGGATCAGTTCGTCCAGCAGTTTCCGGTTCGCTTCGGCCCGTGCCGGGTCGGAAATGTTGACCATTTCAGTCAGCAGCCTGCGCAGTGATTTCAGCGTCAGCAACCGCGAGAAGTTGCGTTTTACGATCTCCAGCAAATGTGTCGCCAGAATCTCGGTGGGCGTTACCAATGTTGCGCCAAGCATCGACGCCTTTTCCTGATCACGCTCGCTGACCCACCGTGCTGGTGCGCCATAGACAGGTTCGACCGTGTCCTGACCTGCAGGCAATGCCACGGGCTCTTCCGGTTTGAGCGCAAGAATCTGATCGGGTTTTAGTTCTGCGCGTGCTTGTTCCACACCCTGAATGCGCAACACATAGGTGTTTGCGGGCAGGCCCGGGTGATCGGTCAACCGGATTTCCGGAAGGATCACCCCAAAAACCGAAGCCACATGCGTGCGCATATTGGCGATGCGCGCATCCAGCCCGGTGCCGGGGTCCAGAACCATATTGACCAGATCCGGCGCAAATTCCACATGGATGTCATCCAGTTCAAGGATGTCACCCATTGGACGTTCACGGGGCATATCTGGTACGTTTTCAACGATTTCCGGCATTTCAGCCTCGGATTTCAGCCTGCGGTGCATCACAAAGGCCGCTGTTCCCAACCCCGCTGCCCCGAGTACAAAGGGCAGGAACGGCAGGCCGGGAAACAGTGCAAACATCACCATCAAAACGGCGACCGTGGCCAAGGCCGCAGGGTGTTTGCCCAGTTGCGCAAACACGGCCAGATCGGTCGCACCCTGCGCCCCGCCACGCGCCAGCAACAGCGCGGATGCGATCGAAATGATGACGGCCGGAATCTGGCTGACCAATCCGTCTCCTACAGTAAGAATAGCATAGGTTTCAAAAGCTGTGGACAGGGGCATGCCATGAACGGCAATGCCCATAACAAGACCTGCGACAAGGTTCATCAAGGTGATCAACAATCCGGCTACGGCGTCGCCTTTGACGAATTTTGATGCCCCATCAAGCGAACCGAAGAATGTGGTTTCCTGTTGTTCGCGTTCGCGCCTTTCCTTGGCCTCAAGATGGTCAATGGCGCCCGCGCTCATATCGCTGTCGATGGCCAGCTGTTTGCCGGGCATACCGTCAAGAGCAAAGCGCGCCCCGACTTCGGCCATTCTTGCGGCACCTTTCGTGATGACCATAAAATTCACGATCAGCAGTACGCAAAATACAACCAAACCAAGAAAGACACTGCCGCCCATGATGAACTGGGCAAAGCTTTCGATCACGTCCCCGGCGGCCCCTGTGCCAGTATGACCCTGACCGATGATCAGTTTGGTCGACGACACGTTCAGCGACAGACGCAGCATTAAAGATGCCAGCAAGATGGTGGGAAAGGCAGAGAAATCCAATGGTTTCTCGATGAACAGCGTTATGGTGAAGATGAGGATCGCAAGCGCGAATGACGCCGCCAGCCCGATGTCGAGCACCCAGGCAGGCATTGGAAGAACCATCATTACAATGATCGCCATAAGTGTGACGGCCAGCAGGACAGTGGGGTTGAACAGGGCAATAAGATTAACTTTTTTCATCGGTTATCCCCCCCTGCGAAACAGCGCAAAAGGACGCGCATCCGAACCGTGCACAAGAGGCACCAGCGAGCCAAGGCGAGCGGCCTGGCCTGTTTGAACCAGCAACGGGAAGCCGTTTGTTTCGTCGTTGCCAGCGTGGATGGACTGGAGGGGGGGCGCTTGGGAGGCGAGCACCGCGTGAACGCTGTCGAAGCGTTTTACATATTTGTCGGCAAACTCTTTGGTGCGGGAATGATAAGCGCCCGCAGCTTTGGACCAGGAACCAAGTTCCAGATGCAAGGCGCTGAGAAACTGAGCTGCATAACGTGTGTTTGCAAGCGGATCGAACATCTCTTCGATCGACGCAAATGCGTGGCCGTGCCATTTGTAATTGATCTGGAAACACCCAACATCAAAGCTGCGCGCGCCGCTTTTGAAGCGCTTGAAGACATAGGCGCGCGCCGCATCTTCGGTCTCGAACCATTTCCCGACCCCCTCCATGTTGACCGTCCACGGCCAGGGCACGGTGATCCCATTGCGGGTGCGTCCGGTTTCCACGCGGGTGATTGCCCGCAGAACCGGCAGCGGAACCTCGCTTTCAGCAGCAACCTTTGCGGCGGCATCGTCGCATATGGTCTGTGTGTTTGCGCCTGCCGACGAGCCGAGCCAGGCCAAGCAAAGAAGGATGGCTAAAAAGGCGCGCCAAGACGTAATGGTGATCAGCGACATTCTGTCGGCCCCGCCTGTGGAATAAAGATGTCTAAAGTTAGGGCTGCGATGGTTTATTTTGAGTAACCAAGCAAAGATCTCTCTGAATTTAGCTTTGCGGTGATGTGTCGCCGTCTACCGGATCATTTAACAAGCTGCCGATATAGCTGCGTGCCGCCGCGCTTTCGCTCAGCGCATCTGCACTGCGCGCTAACATGCCTTCGCGCGCGGGATCCGCCGCCAAGGGTGTATTGGTAAGTCTGGCAAGCGGTCCGACCAACGGCGCGTCCTCGGCCACCTGGTTTTGCCAATCTTGCGCCAAAAAGGCCGCCGTTCGAGCTGCTTCGTCATCTCCGGAAGCGCGAAACAATGCGCTGGCCTCGGAAAGTTTCCCTTCTGATTTCAAAGCTCTCGCCATAAGCCTGTCAGCTTCGTCCCCTTTGAGGTCCAGCAAGTATGCCTGGGCGAGGCCGGGCTGCTGCATGTCCAGGGCGATGCGTGCCTTGAGTAGCAAAACAGCAGCGGTAGGCGTCGTTTGCTGGAGTTGCGCCATAATCGTGTTGGCTTCACTGGCGAACCCCAAAGAAACCAACCTGTCCGCCACTGCGATGCGCGTATCGTCTGAAACTGCAAGCGCTTGCCGGTCTTGCAGGCCATAGACCAGATCGAGAAAGGTCATATCCTCGCCCGCTTCTGTGACCTCGGCAATCACATGATTGGTCAGTGTCGCGCGCTCGATTCGTTGTTGATTGGGAGGAAGCGCATCAATCGCGGCGATGGACGCTTCGAATTGGCCGGACCGTGCGAGCGACAATACAAGCATCTTGCGCAATTCCGGCCCCAAAGCATCCTCGCGAAACTCCAGTGCATAGGCCTCGACCAAAAGGGTGGTTTCCTGCGAGATTGGTTGGTTTTGAGCGATCTGGGACGCGATTGATTTGATCAGCGCAAGGGCAGATTGGGCTGAATTGGAATCAATGACTTCGGTAAGCTTCCCCTGGGCTGCATCAAATTGTTCTTTGGCCAGATCCAGGTCGGCCTGTGCCATTTTGGTATCGTCCGAGAGATGTCCCGGCAGGCGTTCGACGCTGCGCAAGGCCGTGGCAGCCCCGGATTTATCTCCATAGGCCAACAATCTCTGGCTGAGTTCGGGGGCGATGAAATTGCGTAAATGAGGGGGCAGGGTATTCAGGCTTCGCAATGCCGCGCGGGAGTTTATTACGGTCGATGTCGGCACCTTTGGCAATGACAGGATTGCCCAAAGCGCCAAAGCACTGTCGCACTCCACATAGGTCTTCAACACTTGTGGTGCGCGGACGTGACCGAACTCCATTATTTCACCCAACTCAACAAGGATATTGTTTGTACGGCGCAGTTCGGGGTCCAAGTCCAGAATGCGCATGGCTTCGGGGCCAAAACCATAGTGCAGGTAAAGACGGCTTAGCCGCAGCGCCGCCTTGGTATTCAAGGCATCGAATTCACCGAACAATGGCGCGCGTGCCTCGGCGAGTTGAGCGGGCATCGGGCGATCATCCGCCCATGCCTCGACGCTTACCGATGCGGGGTCGATACAGCCCGGACCATAGGGTGTTGTTGCCAGCTCAGCGGGCAGGGCATTGGCCTGAAAGTCCATGCTGGTTGTGATGCGCATCGATTCTTGTGGGCCGGTGACCGGGCCGTCGACGCTTGGCAGCGCGTGGTCGTCAAAGGCCGAGGTGTCGATCTGGGGTTGCCGTTCCATGCCGGGCAATTTCACCCTGCGACCATTCGGCTTCAAAACACCTTTCGTCGCAGCCTCGGCTATTTCACGACTGAGTTGGTCTTGGGCTGCTTCAAGGGTTTCATGATCATATGAGTTGCCGAAATCGATTGGCGCGGGCAAAGGCGAGAACGAACTGGCGGGTTCTGGTGTTATGAACGGCAGCGTGACGCCGTTTTCCGTAGGGTCGGAGACACGCCTTTCAGGGGAAGGACGCGCTTCGACTTCGGACGGTACAGAGAGGACTTTCGCCGTCAATGTCGCACCAAATCCCAACGTAGGGGGGTGCGGGTCGTGCCTGGAATACACTGCACTCAGCGGGGGCAACTCTGTTTTTGCCCCCGCGTTCGTCGGTCCTGCGACATCCACCACAACCATGTCGCGGCCGCTGGAAAATGCCGTTACGGTACATTCACAGGCCAATTGCAAAGATAACTCCGACTCTGTTCCGGACACGGAAGCGATGCGGTTTCTGTCAATGCGGTCATAAATTGCACTGGTGGCAAAGCCGTTCTTGTGGTTTGGAAACAACAGAGAAATGCGCGCGCCCTGTTGCGTCATTTTCCAGGGTTCGTCGGATGGGACGTCGAAAACCAGACGGGTAAAGCTGCCATGATCGCCGGAACGGACCTGTATTTCCTGCCCATATGCTGCGCTTGAAAACAAGAGCAGGCCTATGAAAAACAGTCGGATCATGCGGCGTTTTGCTTCACGGCTTTCAGGGCGTCTTCCAGATCCGAAAAACTTGGACGACAATGCGACGGTGTGTTCTGGCGCCCAACCTCGATGCAAATATTGGTGGCATGATTGTGCAGGTTTGCAACCAGCACCTCGCGGATCAGCTGGTAGAAATGCGCATCCTCTTCGATCACGACCTTTACCTTGGCGGCAAAGGGGCCGACCAGGCCATAGGCCAGAAACACACCCAAGAATGTACCCACAAGGGCGCCGCCAATGAGCTTTCCCAGCACTTCGGGTGGTTGGTCAATCGAGGCCATGGTCTTGATAACACCCAGAACGGCGGCAACAATTCCGAGCGCTGGCAGACCGTCTGCAACGGTTTGCAAGGCATGGCAGGAGTGCATGGCATGGTGCAGGTTCGCCTCCATCCGCTTTTCCAGAACCTCTTCGACCTGGTGGGGATCGTCGTAGTTCATCGACGCGGACCGCATGGTGTCGCAAATCAGTGCGGTCGCTTCCTTATCTGCGATGATCCTGGGATAGCGTGAGAAAATGGACGAGTCCTCGGGCGCTTCGATATGTTCTTCGATACCAACGGGATTTTGGCGGGCCAGCCGGATGAGTTCAAACAGCAGGCACAAAAGATCCTGATAATCCTGATGTTTCCACTTGGGCCCTTTGAAAACTTTGCCCATGTCCTTCAGCGTATGTTTCACTTCGGCGGCGCTGTTCGAGATCATGAAAGCGCCCACGGCGGCGCCACCAATCATCATCATTTCGAAGGGAAGTGATTTAATGATGATCGCCATCTTGCCGCCGGCGGCAAGGTAGCCGCCAAAAACCATGGCAAAAATTGTAATAATGCCGATGATACCAATCATTTCCGTTCCCGATCTATTGTGTTGAGAGGTAGTGTCGCAAAGGCAGGTTAAGAAAGGATCAGCGTGTCTCAGGTTTTCGGCGCGCGCGCGTTGCGACCGGCAAGAATCACACTGATCGTGTAAGCGGTTTGCGGTTTTAGACCGGCCATGACACTGGCAGCCACATCGGGGCGCATGCGTGCAAGGAACCCTGCAGCGAATTCGGGCTCCATTTCTTCGAACAATGCGGCTGCATCTTTGGGCTTCATGCTTTCATAGACTGTGGTCAGGCGGGCAACATCATCTTCAGCGGCTGAATCTGCGCGGCTTAACGTTGCGCGCAACTGCGCTTCTGTTTCTTCCAGAACTTTCAGCCGCCGCTCGATTTCGGCGCGCGCTACGGCCAGCGCTTTTTCCCGCACGTCTATATGCGTCTCGCGTTGTTCAACGCGGTCTTCGCGCTCGATCAAGGCTTTGAGAAGGCTCGACATTTCTGATCGGCTTGGTGTGTCTTCAGGCGCGTCGATGGCCGTTGAATCGATCTGTGCAATTTCCGGGAGAGGGCGCGGGACGATTTCGCCGTTTGCCAAGGCAACAGATGCACCGGAGAAAATCCGCAGCACAGCAGATCCACACAGCAAACCCGCAATCAATAGCACAGACCCTTTTGCAGAATATTTCGACGACAGGAATGGTTTCATGCGCGATCTCCCAATGTGGTATGCCGCACAAACATCGGCTCGGACGGTTGCAAAGGTGCGGTGTCGGCCTGCGGTAGATCCGTGGGCGTGCCATTGGCCGACGGCTGGGGCGTCTCAGTGGTATCGGTCACGTCGTGTAAAGATGCCATTTGCAGTTCCAACTGCCGTGAAATGGCCTCGGCCCGGGTCGCCAGTTCGGTCAAAGTCTGTGCCGATTGTGACGCGGTAACCTGTGCGGCGGTCATCGTTTTGGTCAGGTCGTCAACCTGCGACGACAATACTGCAACGGCCCCGCCCACGCCTTGTTCAAGGCTGTTAAACCGCTTGAGACGCCGCCCGAGGATGAAGCAGTAAAATCCGGCGCTCAACGCTCCCGCGATAAGTAAGATATCAGCAATAAGCTCCATAACCACCTCTTAATTAAGCACAAATTCCATTATCAGAAGGTCACTGACCCGCCCTTCGCCAGTGACGATCTGGATGCGCCGCAGCATCTGGGCGCGCAAGCGGGTCAGCGAGGAAGGATTTTGAAGATCGCGCAATTCCAATGCGCGCAGATAGCCGTTCAGAACATCGACCACACGGGGTAGCAACAGGGTCACATCCTCCTGATACTGGCTGGGCACTTCTAGGTTGGCGCGAAAGCGCAAATGTTGATTTCCGGCACCTGGAATTAGAGACACAACCATCGGTTCCACCGGAACAAATGCGACATCCGGCAACCCTTCGATTTCCGGTTTAGCCTCTTCTTCGGCATGTGATTCGCTGCCCAGAAACAAACCCGAAAATGTCGCATAAAACCCGCCGCCCGCACCGATCAAAGCCAGTACGACCCCGAGAATCAAAGGCAATTTCGAGGCTTTCTTGGGTGGCTCATCTGTTTCGGCTGCTGTCTCGGTCATCTGGCGTCCATTCGATCACTTCGAAATCTGTATAGACCGGCAGGAGCTAACCGATTGTTAAGCCTGATCCGTCATTTGTGGTGCCATCTTCGGGCAGAACGCCCGGTTTGACGGAGGCGATTGTGCAGCAATTACTCAATGTCTGGATGGGTCTTGACCTGCGACGCCAGATCACTGTTATCGGCGCGACACTGGCAATGTTTTTCGCGGTTCTGGCCATGTCGCGCATGGCGACGGCACCCAGCATGACGCTGTTGTATGCGGGGCTGGAAAACGGTGCGGCGGGTGAAGTTGTCCGCGCCCTCGAGGCGCGTGGTGCCACTTTTGATGTGCGCGGCGGGTCGATTTTTGTCGATTCGAAAGACCGCGACCAGTTGCGCATGACTTTGGCCTCGGAAGGTTTGCCGGCAAATTCGAACCGAGGTTACGAATTGCTCGACAACTTGTCGGGTTTCGGCACCACCAGCCAGATGTTTGATGCCGCATACTGGCGTGCAAAAGAGGGTGAGCTGGCGCGGACAATTGTATCCAGCCCGCATATCGCCATGGCCCGGGTTCATATTGCAACAACCGGTTCCAACCCTTTCCAGCGCGGCGTTACGCCGACTGCGTCGGTGTCGATAACACCCAACGGTGGATCGGTTTCAGCAGCGCAAGCCAAAGCGGTGCGCTATCTGGTTGCCTCGGCCATCGCGGGCCTCGCCCCCGAAGATGTGGCAGTGATAGACGCGAACGGAAACTTGATCGGCAGTGCAGAAGAGGCGGCTCCGGCCGTCGGTGGCGATGACAAGGCGCAGATGTTGCGCGATCGGGTAGAGCGGTTGCTGGAAGCGCGCGTTGGGCCTGGCAATGCGATTGTCGAGGTCAGTGTTGACACGGTAACAGAATCCGAAGCCATTCGCGAACGGCGCTTCGACCCAGAAGGGCGCGTCGCAATTTCGACCGATACGCAGGAAACAAGCAACACTGCGACAGATGCGGGCGGCGGTGACGTGACCGTTGCGTCTAACCTGCCGGACGGCGATGCGGCCGGGGGCGACAGTTCGTCATCGCAAAACTCGGAAACCCGCGAGCGGATCAACTATGAAGTATCCGAAACCGAACGAGAAATAATCAAGGCGCCCGGTGCGATCAGGCGTCTGAGTGTCGCGGTTCTGGTGAATGATGTCACGCAGGTGGCCGGGGATGGCACCATCACCCAGATACCCCGCAGCGCAGAGGAGATGGGCGCGTTGCGTGAACTGGTTTCGTCAGCGGTTGGATATGACGAAGCGCGTGGCGATATCATCACCCTGAAATCCATGTCTTTGCAAAGTGTTGAGCCGGCGGGAACGGCTGCAAGTACGTCGCTTCTGGATCGTTTTGATCTGGACGTGATGTCAGCGATCCAGATGGCCGTTCTTGCATTGGTCACGCTGATCCTCGGGCTGTTTGTTGTGCGTCCGGTTTTGTCGCGCGCACCCCCTGAAAATCTGTCGTCAGATCCCGCGCGCCTGCCCAATATGGGGTCCACCGATCCCATGAGCACGCTACCGTCTTTGTCGGGCGAGGTTTCAGGCGGGGAGGGGGATTTGCCGGACTTGCCCATGCTGGGTGGAACGATGGGTGAAATGGGAAATATGGACGCCCCTCAAGACCCTGTAGACCGGCTGCGCTCCATGATTGGCGAACGTCAGGAAGAGACCGTTGAAATCCTGCGGTCATGGCTTGAAGAAAAAGAGGAAAATGCATGATGTCATTGCTTCATCTCTACCGCGAGTTTGGCGAGGGAGAGAGCGACAGTGAGGTTGCGGCGAGCACCTCTTCGTCGATCAGCCAAGAGGCGTTGGAAGACATCAAACTGGAAGCTTTCGAGAGCGGGTATTCGGCAGGATGGGAAGACGCGCTAAAGGCGCAATCTGATAGTCAGACAGAAACAGTCAACGCATTTGTTGCCACGCTTCAGGACGTTTCGTTTGGGTATCACGAAGCCCGGGCCGGTTTGATCAAGGCGATGCAACCCGTGCTGTCGGACATCATTAACAAGTTATTACCAGAAGTTGCTCAGGCTGCGTTGGGTGCGCAGGTCGTCGAGCAGCTGACATCCATGCTACGCAAATCAGTTAATCAAGACATACGGATCGAGGCGACGCAGACGAATTTGGAAATGTTGGAGAAATTGGTGGGTCATGTCATATCCGCACCTTTTGTCTGCGTGCCCAACAGCGATCTGGGCCCCAACCAGATCATTCTGCAAGTGGGCGCGCAAGAAAATGAAATCGACCTTGATCAGGTGATCTCTGGGGTCGCCAACGCAATGGCGGGCTTTGTCCAGCAAATGAAAAGGGAACTGACATCATGACAGAAATTCCAGATCAGACCACACTGGCATCCGACGGTGCAAACCCTTTTACAGCGGTGCCGATCGACATAACCGTCTCGGTCGGAAAGGCCCGTCCCCTGGTGCGCGATCTTGTGATGCTGGGGAAAAACGCGGTGTTGAAATTGGACAAACGTATCGATGATCCCGTTGATCTGTATGTCGGTGACCGTTTGATTGCGCGGGGCATGTTGGAAGAGGCCGAAGGCAGTGAAACCGGGCGGCTTGCGGTTCGTTTGCTTGAAATTGTCGATCTCTCGGGCGGCATCTAGGCCAGTGAGCGCGCAAATAAAAACGGTTCTGGCACTGGCATTTTTCCTGCTTCCGGCTGTGTCCTATGCTCAGGACCTTTCGGTGTCTTTGGGCGATGATGGATCTCTGAGCGCGCGCACCTTGCAACTTTTTGCTTTGATCACGGTGCTTAGCCTTGCACCTGGACTGGCTATCATGGTGACCTGCTTCCCTTTTCTGGTGACCGTATTGTCGATTCTGCGACAGGCGATCGGGTTGCAGCAATCCCCACCCAACATGTTGATCGTCAGCCTCGCATTGTTTTTGACTTATTTCGTCATGGAACCGGTCTTTCAGCAGGCCTGGGAGAACGGTTTGCGACCTTTGACGAACGAAGAAATTGACGCCGAAACTGCTTTCGAACGAACGCTAGAGCCATTTCGCAGCTTTATGGCCGACCGAATGGATTCAGAGACATTCACCGCAATGGCTGAATTGCGACCCGATACGCAGGGCCTCGCCCTATCGTCCGAAGCGCCTTTGTCGGTTCTGATCCCAAGCTTTCTGTTGTCTGAAATTTCGCGGGCATTTCAGGTTGGATTTTTGATATTCTTGCCCTTTCTGATTATTGATCTGGTGGTTGCAGCTGTATTGATGTCGATGGGTATGATGATGGTGCCTCCTGCCATTGTTTCTCTTCCTTTCAAACTGGCGTTTTTTGTGATTGCGGATGGGTGGGCGCTGATTGCCGGTTCTTTGGTTCGCAGTTATTTTTGAACGGTTGAAATCGCTATAAACTGTCAAGATATGAAAGCACGTCGTTAGGATTATTGAAGCTGTCTCGCCTCTAAACCTGTTCCGGGATTGGAATGGGGTGTGAAATGGACCAGGCAGGCGAACGCGGCACTTTTTCGCAGTGCCACACCACAATAATGGCTTTTATTCAGTTTGCCGTCGCAATCGCGATGATTAACTGTGCGCAAGGTTCGGATGCAGGCCTGATCTTGTGGAGCAGTGGAGCCATTGTTTTTGTAGCCACCGCGGCCGCAGGACTCTGGCTTCCGCGCAAAGCTGACCGATCGACAATGAATGATGCGAGAATGCTTGCCTGGTTTGGTAAGCTGTTGCTCTTTGGCTGTTCGGTTGCAGTTGCAATCGCAGAGTTTTCCCGTGGTGACAGTCTTACCCTTGTGATCATGGTTCTTGGTGCAACTGTTTTGGTAGGCTTGGGTGCCGGCTTGTCCAGAAGGTCGACGCGTACATTGGCATACAGCCTATGTATGCTTGCAGCACTGTCATTCGCCATCAGTAACTGGCTTCCGTTGACGATTAACCTGTTTCTGCTTTCTGCTGTTTTCATTGGCCTGACGGTTGCAGCCTTTGAGTTGGGACACCCGTCGCGGCGCCGGAATACACTGTATTCCGGAAAATCCGAAGAACCCATGCTGGTCAGTCTAACCCAATGGTTGGACGTGTTGATTGTGCCGTTTTTCCTGAGTGAGAAAGAGGTTTTGATTTATCTCACCGTGCGTTGCACTGTTGGCGCCGTTTCGGGGGCGATTGAGGCCGTGCAGCAAGTGATCTTGCCGCGCCTTGTGAGCGCATATGCGAACTTAGACACAAGAGAATTCCGCGGTCTGGTCGCGCGCGCTTCGCTTGGGGTCTTGTTGATTGGAGGTGCCGTGGTCTTGGTCGCCTTGATGGCCGCACCTTCTATGTTTCCGCGTCAGGTAATTGATGTGGATGACTTGGATGCCTTTTACATATTGGTACTGGCGGTAATGGTGCCCGTTGTTTTGGGGGTTTTCCCAGCGTTGATGAAGGCATTGGTGCCAATGCGACAATTGATGTCGGCATATCTCGCCAGCATTTTTGTCGTGGCGGTTCTGGCCGCTATCCTTAGGCCGGGAACAGCTGTCGAGATGGCGCAGATTGTCGCGATTGGTCAATCTGTCTGTGCCCTCTGGCTTGCCAGGATAAATTTCTGTCAGCTTGATCTTTTACCAGCAATTACAGCCTTGTTGCATCCCAAGATCCGTTTGTGGTCATAGACAACACAGACTAACGCACGATAAATTCGGCATGCAGGGCGCCGGCAGCTTTGATACTTTTCAAGATGTCGATCATGTCGCGCGGAGATACGCCCAAAGCATTGAGACCGGCAATAACCTCGGAAAGCGATGCACCGTCAGGCACTTCTGCAAGTCCAATGCCGGGTTCCTCCTGAATGTCAGCACGTGCACGCGGCACAATGACAGTTTCGCCTTCGGAAAACGGATTTGGTTGTACGGCCAAAGGCGCCTCTTGAATGCGAAGAGTCAAATTGCCTTGTGACACTGCCACGCGCGAAATCCTGACATCCTCGCCCATAACGATCGTTCCCGAACGTTGGTCAACGACAACGCGGGCCTTGCGCTCGGGTTCGACCGTGATGTTCTCGATCCGCCCCAAAGCATGCGCAACAGACGCCATACGCGTTTGCGGGATGTTGAGTGAAACCGTGCCGCTGTCCAACATGAAGGCAACCGGGCGCCCAAAGTCCGAGTTGATGGCGCGTTCGATGCGCGCGGCAGTGGTAAAATCCGCATTTCGCAAAGCCAGACGCAGGCTGGTAAGCGTCGACAAATCAAAGTCAATTTCGCGTTCAACTCTTGCACCGGCGGGAATAACGCCAGCGGTGGGGACGCCTTGGGTCACATTCGCGCCATTTGCTTCGGCCACCACCCCCCCGGCAATAATTGTACCTTGTGCAACTGCATAAATCTCGCCGTCGGCAGCGTTCAACGGTGTCATGATCAAGGTTCCACCCAACAGGCTTTTGGCATCACCGATGGCAGAAACGGTCACATCAATCTGCCCGCCGGCCCGTGAAAAGGGCGGAAGCGCGGCTGTCACAAAGACAGCTGCGACATTCTTGGGGCGGAACTGTTCGCCGGTCACGTTGACGCCCAGCCGTTCCAGGATGTTGCTCATAATTTCTTCGGTAAAGGGCGCGTTGCGCAATCCGTCTCCCGAACCGTTCAGGCCGACCACCAAACCGTAACCGACCAGATCGTTGCCTCGCACACCATCAAATTCAACCAGATCCTTGATGCGCACGGGGCCCGCTGCGACGATGCCTGCCAGACAGAACCAAGAAACAAAGACAATCAGCCCTTTCATCGTATAAAGTTCAGCAAAGACAGTTCGGACAGGCGAACCGTGACAGAATACAGGCCTTGGAGACGAAATTGGACTTCCTCCAGTTTGGTGGCGGTTTCATAGGGATCGGCAGCCAACAGCGCACTGCGCGCGAATTCCAGCGAAGTTGCCTCAACCGCGTTACGGGCGCGAACATCTTCAATGCGTGACTGAGAAAACCCGACCTCAGCGCGCATTTTGGTCATTTGATCTTGAGAACCCAACAGATTTTGCCCAGCTTGGGCAATGACCGCACGTTGCACCGCGACATCCAAGGCAAGGCTTGGGTCAGAAGCTATGACCCCGATTGCAGTGTTCATCATCAGGTTGCGCAACACCGGATTGTCGGCGCGGATGTCGATGTTCAATCGGTCCTGATCCGACAAAACGAAGGGCGAAAGAGCGTTGTCAGATCCCTGATAGACGGCAGCGCGGAAACCCGCGGGATTGTCAAACCAGGCCTGAGCAGCTGCAAAAATATCGGAGGCCGTGGTTTGACCAGCGACCGCAGAGATCAGCCCCGTCAAGATGGCCTCTTCTGACACCAGCGGTGCGGTATCTGTCGCTGCGCCTGCGAACAAACTGCGGCCCCCGAAATCTACGTTCAGCGAAGACACAAGGTTGGCCAGATTCGCGCGCGAATCTGCCTCGACCTGGGGCAGGACAGTTTCTACTGCGCTGGTCGAGATTAGAAGCATCGTGTCGGACAGATCGCTGGAATTCGTCTGGATGCCATCCAGAATGTTTTGCACCGTTTCGGTGAATTGGGCGGCTTCTGTGGTGGCCACCTTGTAGCCCTCCAGCACGCGTACGTCGCGCTCGATGTCGCTCAGGTAGGAAAAATTTCCAGCGAGCACCGATTTGGTGTCGGCCACGCGGCCCGTGGACAGTTCTTGCGTCAGTCGGTGAATGTCGTTTTTTAATGCCGCCCCGCGGCGTTGTAGCATGAAGGATTGTGCGAGATCGCCAAGTGTCGTGTTCATGGTTCAAAGCCTCATCAGGATGTCCATCAGTTCATCGACGGTCTCGATGATCCGTGCATTCGCGGCATAGGCCTGTTCGATGACCATCAACCTCTGCAATTCTGCGTCTGTGTCGACGCCGTCCGCCAGCTCGCGCTGGATCAGTTCGTTTAGTTGGGTTGATGCAAAGCTGAGCCTCTGGTCGGCGAAGAGGCGGTCCGAGCCAACTTGAGAGGTCAGGCTGGCGGCAAGTCCCGCCAGGCTGAAGCTGCCAGCGCCAAAATTGCCCGAAGCAACAGGTTGCTTGAGATGCAGTGCATCGGTCATGGCTTGCAACAGCGACGCATTGCCGACTTCCCCTTGGGCCACGGCATTCACACCATCGCGCATGCGCCAGGATTCGCCGCCGGTGTCGGGGTCGACTGCGGCATGGATCGCAATACGCCCGGACAGACCAACTTCATTCAAGGAGTCAAAAACAACGCCCTGATCGGTGAACAGCCCCGGATCGCCGGGTGCGCGTGTGGTATCCTCTGATATGTTCTGAAACCGTTCGATCAAATCGCGGGCTAGTGCGTCCAGTTGGGTCTGCGCCTCGGGGGCCATTTCGTCACGAATTGCAAATTGCGCAATCAGACTACCGCCGCGCAGCGGGCTGGTTTCTGACCCTGTTGCGATGGCTTTGCCGTTAATCGTCAGCCCGGACAACGCGCCGGGGTCAATCTCCATGCCGGCGGCGACGCTATATGTGGGCTCAAAGCCGATCTCGGCGGCGGAGCCGTCCAGCAAAACCGCGCCGCCGGTTGAATAGATGGCAATCGCACCGTGCGCGCGGGACACCGTGCGCAGGGGGATCATTTGTGATAGCTGATCCACCAGTAGATCGCGGTGGTCTTGCAGGGCGGCATTGTCGCGTGCCCTGCCGCCTGACTTGGCAATCTGGCCGTTGATGGCCTGCAGTTGGGAAAGGAGATCGTTGGCGGTGTTCACTTGTATATCGATTTCACGATCTGCATGGGTGCGGTCGGCCTGAATGGCATCCGATGTTGCCTTCAGGGATTGCGCCAGCGACTTGGCCGCGATCACAACACCATCCAGTCGTTCCTGTGCATCGGGACGGCTGGCGGCTGTGATCAGCGTGTTTTCAAAGGTCGCGAGTCGACCGCTTAGGGAATAGGCAACATCCGGCGTTCCCAGCCTGTCCTCGAAGCCCGCCAGAAACCGGGTCATCGCATCGTTGCGGGCAAATTCCGCACTGCTCATCCTGCGGTCATGCAGCAGCGCGGAATCGGTGTGACGGACGACGCCGTTGACCTTAACGCCCCCCTGATCGCCCAACAAAGCAGCCGAGACATCCAGACTGCGGCGCCGGAACCCGGGTGTGCCGACGTTGGCGATATTTGATGCGACGAGCTCGGATTTGCGGCTGTTGGCATACAGGCCGGACAGTGCGTTGTTCAGGGCGCCGGTAAGGGACATGAAAGGCTCCGATCAGGGGGCGGGTGCTGCGTTTAGCGTTTGATATTCGTTGTTTCCTGCAACATTTCGTCGACTGTCTGGATAACCTTGGCGTTCGATGAATAGGCCCGCTGGGTGCGGATCATCTCGGTCAGTTCGGTTGCGACATCGACAGTCGATTCCTCACGGGCATAGGCTTTCAGGTCGCCCGTGGGGCCATCGCCCGCGTCCCACAAGAAATAGGGCCCGCTTTCAACAGAGGGTTTGTAGGTTTGCGAATCCAGGGCGATCAAGCCGCCGGGGTTGGGCATATCCACCAGCGGGATCTGGTACAGAACACTGGTCACGCCGCTGTCAAAGATCGCGTTGACATAGCCATTGGCGTCAACCTCGACCGAGATCATGTTGCCCACGGGGCTGCCGTCTTTGATGATCGAGATCGGTGCGAACGTGTCCGACAGCTGGACGATCCCCTGATTGTCGCCCAACGCGCCGATATCAAACGAAACCGGGCCGCTGCCGACGTCGACAATCACCTCGCCCGTTACCGGATCATATGCCCCGCCCGTCACGGTCGTTACCGATGCGATGGTGCCGCCATCGGCGCGTGTATCGTTGAAAGTCAGGACATATTCACCGACCACGGCATCATCCTGCGCGGAATCGCGCATGGTTATCGTCCATTCATTTGAACTGCCCGTGGCTGGAACGGTGGGGGTGAATTCCAGCGATACGCTTTGCGATGTGCCCAGGTTGTCAAAATACTCGACCGACAGGTTCTGCGTTGCGCCGGCTGATCCGGCAATGGTCGATGTGGCGGGCAGATTCAGGCCCAGCGACACCTGCGTGGTCGGATCGCCACTGAGATTCAGCGAGAACTGGATCGGCTCGAGCCCGTCATTGGTGTCGCGCGGAAATGACTGGAACGTACCATCGTTGTTGGCCGGCCACCCCATCAGCAACAGGCCGGATTCACTGGCCAGATAGCCATCTTCGTCCACTCGGAAAGAGCCGGTGGTGGTCAGCATCATTTCGGGTGCGCTGTCGCCGCCCACCACGCTTGCTTTTGCCGCGACGGGCAACATGCCGCGCCCGCGCACCGCAAGATCGGTGGCGTTCGACGTGCTGACCAGCGATCCGCTTTCGCTTATCAGCCGTTGCGAAGAAGCCCGCACGCCACCCGCAGTATAAGACACCCCCGAGTTGGACAGCACCAGCGAGTTGAAATCCGTGACCACGCGCTTGTATCCGAAAGTGCTGGAGTTCGCGATATTGTCCGAAATCGACCCCAGCCGCGTCGCATTGGACTGCAATCCCGCAATACCTGCGTTGAGCGAAGAAGAAATTGTCATGGATACGCCTTTCTGCTGCATCAGAACCAAGTTGATGCAACAGATAGGCGCGGTGTGCTTAACACAGCACTAACAGATAAAATCCGTTCTATTTGTCAAAGTGCCCGGCCGCTATCGCAGGAAGACCACTTTGATACGGTTGTTGCGGATATCCATCGGGTTCAGCGTTGCGGGATCGCGGTCGGCGTATCCTGTCACGCGTTTCACCCGCCCCGCCGCCAGGCCGGCATCGTCCAGCAAATGACGCATGATTGTTGCCTGTTCGGTCGACCGGTCCCAGACCTGAACATTGGCAACCACCACCGGCTGGGCAGGTACATGTGCGCCAACCGCGATGTCGTTTTTCACGGACCGCCCGGTTTGCACCAGCAAGGCCGCCAGTCGCTGCAGCAGGGGCGTCGCCTGTCCGGTTTGCGGATCGAACAGCGGTGCGTCAGGCATCGCGAACAACTCAACAACCAGACCTTCGTCCGTCAGCTTGGTAATGACGTGTTCCAGCTCGTTTTCCATGAGGGCAGATTCGCCGCCAAATCCCATAAGCTCGGATTCAAGCATCTTGAGTTCGGTGGTTTCGGCATCGTCCGTGCCTTCGGACCCGGTTGCCCGGCTTGCGACCACCACCGGACGCACACCGCTAAAGGGCAGCGCTTCTTCTGAAAACGTGCTGTCGCCGCCAAACGACCCGTCGCCGCCGCCCGACACCCGATTGATAGCGATCGTCGGCGTAAAGTAATCCGCGATCCCTTTGCGTTGCTTTTCTGTCGTCGCGTTCAACAACCACATCAACATAAAAAAGGCCATCATAGCGGTCACGAAGTCCGCATAAGCAACTTTCCAGGCACCACCATGATGCCCGCCGCCGCCTACGACCTTTTTACGTTTGATGATGATTGGCGCCGCATTGCTTTGCGCAGCCATGTCACTCACCCTTTTATTCACCCAAGTGCAGATTTATCAGCCAAGCCTTTCCAGCGGCTTAACAAACGTAATTGTAGGTAATACTTGCCCGCGGCCTGGCAGGTGTCGGCGGTTGCACCGGACCGCGAGTTCTGCGCTGATGCAAAAAAGGATTCAGGCATGGATGAAATGACGGTTCTGGACAGCAAATATTCGTGGACCCGGCTGTTGATCACGCTGGGCGTCGCGATGGTGGCCAATGTCGGCATGTGGGCGGTGATCATGATCATGCCTGCGCTTGAAGCGGAATTTGCGCTGACCCGTGCGCAGGCCTCCATGCCCTATACACTTACCATGGTCGGCTTTGCGCTGGGCAACTTTGCGATTGGCCGTGCGGTGGACCGGTTCGGCGTGACCGGATCACTGATCGGGGCGGCCCTGGGGATTGCTGCGGGCTATACTTTGGCCCTGTTCGCAACCTCGGTGTTCATGCTCAGCGCCGCGCAACTGTTGATCGGTCTGGCCTCGGCGGTAGGTTTTGGTCCGCTGATTGCGGATATCTCGCATTGGTTCATGCGCCGACGCGGCATAGCCGTGGGCATCGTTGCCAGCGGCAATTACCTGTCGGGCGCGATCTGGCCGATGGTGCTGGCCGGGCTGCTGGCCGACAGCGGCTGGCGCAGCGTTTACACGTTTCTGGCTGTGGTCACACTGGTCACCGTGATCCCGCTGGCACTGCTGCTGCGGCGTCGCATTCCTCAGGAGGCGCAGAACGCGGCACAGGCTGCATCGGACAGCAACGCCAAATCTGTGGGCCTGTCACCACGAAACCTTGCGCTGTTGCTGGGGCTGGCAGGCGTTGGCTGTTGCGTGGCGATGTCGATGCCGCAGGTGCATATTGTCAGCTATTGCGTCGATCTGGGCTATGGCCCGGTTGCTGGCGCGGAAATGCTGTCGTTGATGCTGCTGGGCGGGGTGTTCTCGCGGCTGGTATCGGGCATGGTCGCCGACCAGTTGGGCGGTGTGCGCACACTGTTGATCGGGTCGGGGCTGCAATGTCTGGCGCTGTTTTTCTACCTGCCTTCGGACGGGCTGGTTTCGCTTTATGTGGTGTCGCTGATCTTTGGTCTGTCGCAGGGCGGGATCGTGCCCAGCTATGCGCTGGTCGTGCGCGAATACATGCCTGCGCGGTCAGCTGGTGCCTGGGTCGGTTTTGTGTTGATGGCAACCATCGCAGGCATGGCGATCGGCGGTTGGATGTCGGGCTGGATCTATGACGTGACCGGAAGCTACCAGATGGCGTTCTGGAACGGCATTGCCTTTAACCTGTTGAACGTGGGCATCATGCTGTGGCTGTTGTCACGTTCGCGTCCACGCAAGCCCGGTTTAGTCGCGGCCTAAGCCTCACCCTTGCCCGTGACCATCGGCGCCGACAGATGATCGAAGCCGCGCGCACGGGCCAGTTCGATCTGGCGCTGACGCTCGCGGAACCGCGCCTTGTCGACCTCTGACGTCTCGTCGATGCACAGGTGACAACTGACGCCGGCCTCGTATTCGGGGCGCGCCTGATCGGCGGGCAACACGGGGCGGCGGCAGGCGTGGCACAGCATGTGCGGCCCAACCCGCAGCCCGTGGCCCACGCTGACCCGCCCATCAAAGACAAAGCAGTTGCCGCTCCATGTGCTGTCCTGCTCGGGCACCTCTTCAAGGTACTTCAGGATACCGCCCTTCAGGTGATAGACATCTTCTATCCCCTGACCCAACAGGAAGTTGGTCGATTTCTCGCAGCGGATGCCGCCGGTGCAGAACATCGCGATCTTCTTGTTGTGAAAGCGGTCCTTGTTGGCCTCCCACCAGGCGGGAAACTCGCCAAAGCTGGCGGTCTGCGGGTCAATTGCGCCGTCAAAAGTGCCAATCGCCACTTCGTAATCGTTGCGCGTGTCGATCACGGCAACATCGTCGCGGGTGATCAGTGCGTTCCAGTCGGCGGGGTTTACATAATGCCCCGTCCGCGCCGCCGGATCGACATCGGGCTGGCCCATCGTCACGATCTCGCGCTTCAGCCGCACCTTCATCTTGCCGAAGGGCGGCGTTTCGGACGTGCTTTCCTTCCACTCCAGCCCCGCGCAACCGGGCAGCGCGCGAATATGCGCCAGCACCGCGTCGATACCCGCGCGCGGGCCTGCGATGGTGCCGTTGATGCCTTCGCCCGCCAGCAGCAATGTGCCTTTGACCTCCTGGGCTATGCACAGGTCCAGCAAGGCAGGCTTGATCGCGTCCGGCGCATCGAAGCGGGTAAAGTGGTAAAGGGCAGCGATAATATACATGCCACGCCAAATACGCCTGACGTCGCGACCAGACAAGAGGCACGGTTGCCGCAGGCAGACGCCACGGCAGCGTTGACGCGCCCGTGCTTCGGCTGAACGCTGTGGACATGGACGAGATAACAGATTTCACAGGCCCGGGACGATTGCTGCGTGTCAGCGATGGCAGCGGCACGCCGGTGCTGATCTCGCACGGGACATTTTCCACCGCTGCGACGTGCCTGCCACTGGCACAGAAGATCGGCGCGGGGCGGCCCACCTATATCATTGAATGGCGCGGCAGGGACATTGGCGCGGGGCGGGTTCAGCACCTTGACTACACCGGGCTAGGCGATGGCGAAATGGCGCAGGCCATTGCCTATGTCGCACAACGACACGGGGCGGTGCATCTGGTGGCCCATTCCGGCGGAGGGCTGGCCATGGCAATGGCATTGGCGCGGCATGACCTGCGCGCCCGCGTCCGCAGTCTGTGCGTGATGGGTGCGCAGGCCACGCGGTTTTATGATGGGCCGTGGCGGTTTCGCATGACCATGCTGGCGCTGGCGCAGATCGGGCGCAGGCGTGGCTATTGGCCGGTGCGGCTGATCAATATCGGGCCGTGCAACGAGGCGTCGGGCATAATGGACGAATGGCTGGGCTGGAACCGCACCGGTGTGATCGGTGACACGCATGGCCCCCTGTCGCCGCGCCTTGCCGCGCAAAAGCTGCCGACGCTGGTGCTGGCGGGGGGCGGCGACCGGTTGATCGCCCCCGTCGCGGGCTGCCGCGATTTTGCGCAGATGTTCGGCCCGCAGGCGCAGCTGGAACTGTGTGGCACCGCCACAGGCTATCCCGAAGATTTCAACCATGCCCGCCTGATCCGCTCGCGCGCTGCAGCGCAAACGCTTTGGCCACGCATCGGCAAATGGCTGTCTGAACAGGACGCAAACATTGACCCGCCGCGGCCATCCGCCTACGCCATAGGGCAAACAGGAGACACCGTATGAGCCACACCCTGATCGTGATCGACGTCCAGAACGATTTCTGCCCCGGTGGCGCACTCGCCGTGGCCGAAGGCGATATGATCGTGCCCGGTATCAACGCGTTGATGGCATCTGCTGACGCCGTTGTGCTGACGCAAGACTGGCATCCGGCGGGGCATTCCTCATTTGCCGCGTCGCATGCAGGGCACGACCCTTTTGCGCTGATCCAGATGCCCTATGGCCCGCAGGTTTTGTGGCCCGACCACTGCATTCAGGGCAGCGACGGGGCGGCTTTCCACGCCGATCTGAACACCGACCGCGCCGATATGGTGATCCGCAAAGGCTTTAACCCCGCCATCGACAGCTATTCGGCGTTCTTCGAGAACGACCATAAGACGCCGACAGGGCTGGAAGGCTATTTGCGCACCCGTGGCATCGACCGAATAACGATGGTCGGTCTGGCCACTGATTTTTGCGTGAACTTCTCGGCGGTGGATGCGGCGAAGCTTGGTTTTGACGTAACCGTTCAGATGGATTTGTGCCGTGCCATTGATCTGGACGGTTCTCTGATCGCAGCGGTCGAGGCCATGAAAGCGGCGGGCGTGTCCCTAACCTCCTGAGGCACCAGCGCCCTTGCCACTGCCCAAGTCAACGGGCAAAACAGGCAAAGCAAACGGAGAATGCCCGAGATGGTCGACATCGCCACCCGCGTCTGGAATCACAAGTGGAAGATCGACCCGATCATCCGTTCTCTGATCGACACCGACTTTTACAAGCTGCTGATGTGTCAAAGCATCTTTCATAACAAGCCGGACACGCAGGTCACATTCTCGCTGATCAACCGCACCAAATCGGTGCCGCTGGCCGACCTGATCGACGAAGGCGAATTGCGCGAACAGCTTGACCATGTGCGGTCGCTGTCGCTGTCCCGCGGCGAAAGCACCTGGCTGCGGGGCAACACCTTCTACGGCAAACGCCAGATGTTCCGCTCTGATTTCATGGAATGGTTCGAAGGCCTGCGCCTGCCGCCCTACCATCTGGAACGCAAGGGCGACCAATACGAGCTGACGTTTGAGGGCAAATGGCACGAGGTCATGCTATGGGAAATCCCTGCGCTGGCAATCCTGATGGAACTGCGCGGCCGCGCGGTGCTGGATCGTATGGACCGTTTCGAGCTGCAAATCCTCTATGCGCGCGGCATGACCCGTGTTTGGGAAAAGATCGAGGCCCTGCGCGAGGTCGACGGTCTGGGCATCGCCGATTTTGGCACACGCCGCCGTCATTCGTTCCTGTGGCAGGACTGGTGTGTTCAGGCCATGCAGGAAGGTATGGGGGACAAGTTCACCGGCACCTCGAATTGCCTGATCGCCATGCACCGCGAACTGGAAGCCATCGGCACCAACGCGCATGAATTGCCGATGGTCTATGCTGCTTTGGCGGACACCGACGACGCGCTGTTCCGCGCGCCCTATGACGTGCTGTCCGACTGGCACGACGAACACGAAGGCAACCTGCGCATCATCCTGCCTGACACCTATGGCACCAGGGGCTTTCTCGAAAACGCTCCCGACTGGCTGGCCGGCTGGACCGGTATCCGCATCGACAGCGGCGATCCGGCGGCAGCGGCCGAAGTGGCCATCGACTGGTGGAAAAGCCGCGGCGAAGACCCGACGCAAAAGCGGGTGATCTTCTCGGACGGGCTGGACGTGGACAAGATCATCGCGCTGCACAAGCAGTTCAAGGGGCGGGTGCTGCCGTCGTTCGGCTGGGGCACGCTGCTGACCAACGACTTTCGCGGACTGGTGCCGGACGATGCGCTGGCGCCGTTCTCGCTGGTGTGCAAGGCAGTCTCGGCCAACGGACGCCCGACGGTCAAACTGTCGGACAACCCCAACAAGGCCATGGGCCCGCAGTCGGAAATTGACCGCTACAAGCGGGTGTTCGGTGTCGGGGATCAGGATAAGATCGAAGTGGTGGTTTAAGCCGCCTTCTTCCCTCGCTCCCGCCACACAATCAACAACCCGCCCGCCGCGATCAGGATCGCGCCGGGGAACAGGGCGTCCCACGGGGTCTCGCCAAAGAACAGCCAGCCCAGCAGGAACGCAAACGGGATGCCAAAGTAGGAAAACGGGGCAAGGTTCGCCTGTTCCGTCATGCGCTGGCTGACCACGATAATCAGCACTGCCGTGCCGCCGAATGCCCCCATCGCCATCAGCCAGGGGATATCCGGCAGCGCCACAGGGCTGAACCCGCCCAAGGCCAGCGCCAACAGCGTCGCCCCCACCATCGCCGCCGAATTGGAATAGAAACTGACCAAGGGGCTGGGCACATCCTCGTCGAACATCCGCGCGGTCACGGCGACCAGCGCATACATGAACGCAGCCCCAAGCGGATATAGCGCATCGGTTGAAAATGTATCACTGCCCGGCTGCATCACCAGCACCACACCGGCAAAGCCGATCATCACCGCACTCCATCGCACCCAGCCGACAACTTCGCCCAGCAACGGCACCGCCAGCGCGGTCATGAACAGCGCGTTGGCATAGGTGATGGTGGATGCTGTGGCGAATTCCATCCGTCCCAGCGACAGGTAGAAAAACAGCTGGGCAACGGTCACAATCGCCCCGCGCGACAGGGCCAGCTTCCACTGCCGTAGCTTGAAACTGCGTCCGGTTTCACGCCACTTCCGCGAAGTGGCCAAGGCGATCACTGCGGGGATCAGGCCAAAAATATTGCGCCATGCGCTCAACTCGGCGGCGGAATAGTCGGCAGAGAGCAGCTTGATAATCAGCCCCATGCCGTCGAACAGCGCAAGCGCAACAAGGCTGAGCACAATGGCAAGGCCGGTTTTGTCGGTGGCGCGTATCAACGGGGCTGACTCCTGTCAGGGGCGCGGATACCTAAGCCCAGAATTCCACCAATGACCAGCACGGGTCAGTCCGGATCGACCCGCCCGCGCAACGACTTGACCTCGCCGCGCACCTTTTTTTCCTTCAGCCGCCGCTTTTTCGATCCCAGTGTCGGGCGCGTGGCGATGCGGCGTTTGGGTTTGACCAGCGCGGCCTTGATCAGATCAACCAGCCGGTCGCGGGCAATGTCACGGTTACGGGCCTGGCTGCGGGTCTCTTCGCACTGGATGACCAGCGCGCCCTCGTTGGTCCAGCGCCGTCCGGCCAGCCGTTTCAGCCGGGTCTTGACCGGATCGGGCAAATTCGGGCTGCGCGCGGCTTCGAACCGCAACTCGACCGCCGAAGACACCTTGTTCACATTTTGCCCGCCGGGGCCCGAAGAGCGCACGAAAGTCTCGCTCAGTTCCCAGTCTTCGATGGCAATGGTGTCATTGATACGCAGCATGCACCCGTTATCGCATCGGAACGATCCGGCGGGAAGGGGCGTTTGTTCGTGAATCCCGCACAGGAGACCACCATGCTGAAACTGCCATCCCTGATCCAGATCGCCACCAACCGCGCCGATCTGTATGTCTTCCGTATCACCGGCGAAGTCAGCGCCGGGGATATGACGGCGCTTGCTGCTTATCTGAACGATGTTTTCGATCAGCCCGGCAAGGTGGATTTGATGCTGATCTTTGACCGCTACGATGGCACCGTAGCCACGGGTGCGCTGGGTTGGGAGACACTGAAATCCCGCCTGCGGGCTGTGTCGAACATAAATAAATATGTTGTCGTGGGCACGCCGGAACACACGTCTGAACTGGTCGAGGCAATGCACAGCATCCTACCCGTTGATGCCGAACCCTTTGATGCGGAAATCAGCGCATGGCGCTATCTGAACGCCAAAGCGGTTGCGGCCTGAACCGGTACGAAAAAGGGCCGCCTGACGTTTGCCAGCGGCCCTCTCGAAAGTTTCAGGAGGCGGGGTCGGTTAGACCAAATGGTCCACTTGGTGGATCACATCGCCAAGGGCTGCCCTAGCAGGCATTCCTCCAAGCTGTTCCGACACCTCTCTCCAATACCTTTCTGGACACTAGAGCACCTCCTTTCAATTGTTTCAGACACTTGCAGGTTGGCACGTCAGCGCGAATTGTCAAAACACTTTTTTCAAATAAAGTGACGGGTAATCGCCCGAAAAGGGATAAGTGCTGTCAAAGCAAGCAATAATTTTACCGACCAATCTGCAACTGCCAGCGAGATCCACAGCGGCACCACGGGGCCAAAACCCAACAAAGGCAGGGCTTCTGATGCCCAGGAAACATCGGTTGCAGGATGGATGAATGACAGCGCGCCTGAAAAGGCGATCGAGAAGAACAAAATCGTGTCAACACTGCTGCTGACCAGCGTCGATGCCAGCGGCGCGCGCCACCACGCTCCATTGCGCAGCGCCGAAAAAATAGCGACGTCCAGCAACTGCGCGGTCAGGAAGGCAACGCCCGAGGCCACGGCGATGCGAAACGTCACCAGCGGACCAAATTCGCCCATGATCTGTGTGCCGATCAGGCTGCAAATGACCCCAGCGACAAATCCGGCCAGCACAACCTTGCGGGCGGCGGGGGCGCCGTAGATGCGGTTCATGATATCGGTGACCAGAAAGGCCAGCGGATAGGTGAATGCGCCCCATGTCAGCCATTGGCCGAACAGGAACTGGACCAGAATGTTCGAGGCCACGACAATGGCGGCCATGGCAATGATGCCGGGTATATAGGCGCGATTCATGCTGTGTTCCGTTCTTACGAGGGTGCGGTGACTTGGCCCGCCACGATAGCAGAGGGGCGTTCCATAGGCCCAAGCGCACAATCGTGCAAGTTATTCTGTCAGCGTGAATTCGACCATTTGGTTGCTGAAAAACGTGTAAAAGTTGTCATCGGCCACCAAAGTCAGGTGGGTGACGCCCTGCGTATCCTGCCAAAGGCTGATACCTTCGAGGTTGCCGTAGGTGCCGGGTTCGGTGGTCAGCAACGTGGTTTCGGCCAGATCGGGAGCCGACAGGTCGAACCGCCGGATACGGCTGGCAAACCCGCGAAAGGACAGGCGGCGTTCCAGAAGATAGAACAGCCCGTCAGGCCCGAAATCCGCGCCCGTGGGCAGGAAATCACCGTCGCGTGGCAGAAAGGGGCCTTTGGTCCAGCTGTGGCCATCGAACTGGTAAACGGGAAAGGGCGTGCTGTCGTTGGCAGAGTGTTCGGGGACCGTTACAACGGTGCCATCCGGCGCCACGGCCAGCGCTTCAAGCGCACGATTTTTGTCCATGGTGTTGAAGTCGGGATGCCCGCGCGGGCGATCGAACCCGCCGGCGGCGCGCTCGACGGCAATTCCTGCGGGGCCTTCCATCGACACATAAAGCCGGCCCGCCGCGTCAACAGCCAGCCCTTCGGTGTCGCCCAGATCATCTGTGCGCCCGTCATCGATTGCGCTGGACACTTTGGCCGGTTCGCCAGAGCGGTCAAAGGCCACACGGAAAAGGTTGCCACGATCCGACAGCACCAGTGCTGTGGCACCGCCGTCGAACACTTCGATGGCGGACAGCCCGCCAAAGCCTTCCGACAGACGCGGCAGCGCAATCACGCCATCCAATGTCAGTGTCGGTTCAGCTTGAACGCAGGCCGCCGCGCATATCAGCGCGAGCGCAGAACGCCAGAGCATTGCTGGGGCAGATCGGCGACAGTCAGTTCGCGGCGCGGTTTCGGTTTGGGGGCATTGGGGTTTGGTGGCGGCGGATTCAGGATGTTGTTGACCCATTCCTGTGCATCGGCGCACCCATCACCGGCCGGTGGTGGCGTTTGGTCGACACAACCGCGCGCCCCCTTGGGACAGGCAAGCCGCACATGGAAATGATAGTGGTGACCATACCACGGGCGCACCTTGCGCAGCCACGACCGGTCGCCTTTCTCATCCTTGCACATCTGCACTTTGGCCCCCGGAAAGACAAAGATCCGCGCGGTGCGGCTGTCTTGGGCGGCGGCCTTGATGATCTCGTGGTGGGCGCGGGTCCATGATCCGTTGGTATAGGCGCCGCTGGCGCGGCGGGTCGAGATCGACGAGATGTTCTCGCGCTCGGCCACGCTAAGGTTCAGGTTGGCGGCGGGCAGCATCCAGATGTCGGCGTCCAGCCCGATCTGGTGGCTGCGATGCCCTGTCAACATGGGCCCGCCACGCGGCTGGCTCATGTCGCCGACGTAAATGCCGTTCCACCCCGGTTGCTGTGCGGCCTTGCGGCTGAGCTTTTGGATGAAATCAACCAGTTCGGGGTTGCCCCAGTTGCGGTTGCGCGACAGGCGCATCGCCTGCCATGTGGGTCCGGTTTCGGCCAGTTGCACCGATCCTGCGGCACAGCCCTTGGCATAGCTGCCATAGGCAGCCGCCGGTTGCTGCGAGCCGACCCGTTCGGCCCCAAAAGCTGCCTTGGCCGATCCGCGCAAAACGGCAGGATCAACGTCAGGCAGCGGCGTGCCGTCGATGTTGGTGTCTGATTGGCCACTGCATGCAGCGGTCACGACCATCAGGGCGGCAAAACACAAACGACGCAATAACATTACTCGACCTCTCCATCCGGTTTCACCCAGACTAGCATGATCAGTCCGATTGCAAAGAGCCCGATCAGCGGCGTGACGCCAAAGCGCTGGCTTCCGCTGACTTGCGAGGCAACGGCGATCAGCGCAGGGGCCAGAAACGTCGTGGCCTTGCCCGACAGCGCATAAAGACCAAAGGCTTCGGTCATCCGTTCGGAATTGCCCTGACGGGTCAGCATGTTGCGGCTGGCGCTTTGCAACACTCCACCCGCGGCCCCGATCAGCATCCCCGCCACATAGAACAGGATGTTGGGCAGGTTGGACCCTTCGGCAAGCTGGATGCCAAAAGCCGATGTGGGCGACAGCGACACGATCAGAATAGCGGTGCCCATCAGGATGAAGCAGCACAGGACAATCAGCGGCTTTGGTCCAAAAGCACGGTCGGCATAGCCGCCCAACCAACAGAACAGCGCGCCGCTTGTGGCTGACACGATACCGAAAATGCCCACCTCCATGATGCTCCAGTTCAGCACGCCCAGTGCATAGATGCCGCCAAAGGTGTACATCCCGTTCAACGCATCACGGTAGAACATCGACGATCCAAGATAGGCCAGCAGGCTGGGGTTTTGGGGCAGGGTTACCAGCGTTTGCTTCAGATCTTTCATGCCCTTACCGAATTTGTAGCGCAGCCTCGGTGTATTTGTGGGTGTTTCTTTGACCCACAAAAAGAACGGGATCATGAATACAGCAAACCAGATGGCGCTGAAGGGGCCGACAGCGCGCGTGTTCGCCTTGGTCGCGGGGTCCAGGCCGAATGGCGGCTCAAGACCAATCAGCGTGCGCCCGGAGTCTCCGCTCACGAACAGCAGCAGCATTAGCAGCAGTGATAAGATTCCGCCTACATAGCCAAAAGCAAAACCTGACCCAGAGTAAACGCCCAATTCTTCCTTGGGGCCAAGCGAAGGCATTAGGCTGTTGGTAAAGATCGTGGCGAACTCCATCCCGACCAGACCCAAGCCAAAAAAGAACAGCGCCCAGAGCACGGAAAAGTCCTGTGGTGCGGTCCACCACAGTGCGTAGGCACCAACAAAATACATTGCCGAAAACAGCCATATCCAGGGCATCCGGCGGCCTGAACTGTCGGCAATGCTGCCCAGAATCGGCGCGAGAACGGCAATGGATATGCCCGCCACGGTCAACCCATAGCCCCACAACGCCTGCGCCTGTGCCTTGGCTGCGGTCTCGGCCATGCCACCCGCCATCAACTGCGCGGCAGCAGTCTGGGCAAAGTAGGGGCCAAAGATAAACGTCAGCAGCATCGTGTTGTACGGCTGGCTGGCCCAGTCAAAGAAATACCAGCCCCAGATCCGCTTTTTCAGTGATACGTCAGCCATTTCCGTCCCCAGCCCAGTTGTTGCCGCGATTAGAAACAGGGCCGGA
Organism: Pseudosulfitobacter sp. DSM 107133; assembly: GCF_022788695.1. NCBI lineage: Bacteria > Pseudomonadati > Pseudomonadota > Alphaproteobacteria > Rhodobacterales > Roseobacteraceae > Pseudosulfitobacter > Pseudosulfitobacter sp. DSM 107133. Next base: position 3,543,353 of record NZ_CP085154.1, on the reverse strand, counting down.
GGGCATAGGCAAGGAAAGGTTTACGCAGGGTGCGCAATCTCGTCCTGCATGGGGGGCCATGGACGTGTTGCTTCGGCGTCGATCCACGCTGCGATCCAGTCGGGAACCGGTGGGCTGACGGGGCTGTGCCCCAGCGCTTCGGCGGCGCGGGCGGGATTGATGGCGCGGCCATTCTCCAACAAGGCAGAGCGGTACAGCACATGGCTGGCGCATTCGCCGTTGGTCTTCCACATCGACTGCTCCAGATACATGAACCGGTCATCCCAGCACACCAGCCGTGATTTCATCGTGAACCGTTCGAACATGGTGATGCGGCGGCGATAGCGCACCGAAGCGCCGGCCATTGTCAGCGCCCATTTGTTCCTGAACAGAACCGCGACCAACCCGCCGCGCTGCGCCATCGCCAACCGGCCCAGATCATAGAGCGTCAGGGTGCGCCCGTTGTTCAGTTCGCCGAACATGTCGATGTCCCACGGCCAGCAGATATGCCGGCTGATATGAACGTCGTTGAAGTTGGCCAATGGCGGCAGCCGACGGGCCATCAGGATATCTTTGAACAGACGGACGAAGGGGAACATGGGCGTGGCTCCTTTTTGCCCTGTTCAGTGCAGCGTGGCCACGCTGTCAACCATCACCTCGCGGCAGACTTGCCCTTTTGCCGGCGCATGACTAGTTGAAGGGCAACCAAAGAGGTGAGTCCGATGCAATCGTTGTTCCAAATCCTGATGCTGCTGCTGAATATCGTGTGGTTCTTCATCATTGCCCATGTGGTGATGAGCTGGCTGATCAATTTCCAGGTGTTGAACCTGCGCCAGCCGGTCGTGGCGCAAATCTGGTACGGGCTGAACCGTTTGCTGGAGCCGGTCTATAGCCGCATCCGCCAAATCCTGCCGCCTATGGGGGGGCTGGATCTGGCGCCGCTGGTGCTGCTGGTTGGTGTCGCCGTGTTGCGGATCGTGCTGATGAACAACGCCGGTGCGTTTTACTATTAGGCGGGTTCGGGGGCTCTGCCCCCGGCGCTGCGCGCCGCCCCCGGGATTTTTTTGAACCAGAGAAGCAGCAGACCTTGTTCACGGAATCTTAGTGTGTGACTCTGCATCAAAAGAGCAGACAATTCACATCAAGGTTTCAATATGACAGGCGCTGCCACGCTTTTGTCCGAAGTTTTCGGCTTTGACGCTTTCCGTCCCGGGCAGGAAGAGATCGTGCATGCCGTGGCGAACGGCGAAAACGTGTTGGCCATCATGCCCACGGGTGGCGGCAAATCGTTGTGTTTCCAATTGCCTGCGCTGATGCGCGAGGGGGTCACGGTGGTGATTTCTCCCCTGATCGCCCTGATGCGCGACCAGGTGCGCGCGCTGCAAGAGGCGGGGGTGTCGGCGGGGGCGCTGACCTCGGGCAATACGCCCGAGGAAACCGATGCCGTGTGGGAGGCGCTGGAGCGCGGTGAGTTGAAGCTGCTGTATATGGCGCCCGAACGGCTGGCCGCAGGGTCGGCCATGGGCATGTTGCGCCGCATCGGCGTGTCGATGATCGCCGTGGACGAGGCCCATTGCGTCAGCCAGTGGGGTCATGATTTCCGCCCCGACTATCTGCGCATCGGCGAATTGCGCCGCACCCTGAACGTGCCGCTGGCGGCGTTTACAGCGACCGCCGACATCGAAACCCAGGCCGAGATCGTGCAAAAGCTGTTCGACGGGGAACCGCCGCGTGCCTTTTTGCGCGGGTTCGACCGGCCCAACATCCATCTGGCCTTTTCCGCCAAGGACGGGCCGCGGGCGCAAATCCTGAACTTTGCCGCCGCGCGCAAGGGACAGTCGGGCATCGTTTACTGCGGCACGCGGGCCAAGACCGAAACGCTGGCGCAGGCGCTGCGCGACGCGGGCCATGGTGCGATCCATTATCATGGCGGTATGGACGCCGAAGACCGCCGCATCGCCGAACGCCGGTTCCAGCAAGAGGACGGGTTGATCGTTGTCGCCACCGTCGCCTTTGGCATGGGCATCGACAAGCCCGACATCCGCTGGGTCGCCCACGCCGACCTGCCCAAAAGCATCGAGGCCTATTATCAGGAGATCGGCCGCGCGGGCCGTGATGGTGCCCCTGCCGAAACGCTGACCCTGTTCGGTCCCGATGACATCAAACTGCGCCGGTCGCAAATTGACGAGGGGTTGGCCCCGCCCGAACGCCGCGCTGCCGATCACGGGCGGCTGAACGCGCTGCTGGGTCTGGCCGAGGCGCTGGAGTGTCGGCGCAAGACGCTGCTGGGCTACTTTGGTGAAACCGACGTGACCTGTGGCAGTTGTGATCTCTGCGACAAGCCCGCCGAGGTGTTCGACGGCACAACGGCGGTGCGCAAGGCGCTGTCCGCGATGCTGCGCACGGACGAATGGTTCGGCGCGGGCCATCTGATCGATATCCTGCTGGGCAACCGCACCGACAAGATCGCGCAGCGCGGGCATGACAGCCTGCCGACCTATGGCGTTGGCAAGGAATACGACAAACGCCAGTGGCAGGCGGTCTTCCGGCAGATGATGGGCCACGACCTGATCCGCCCCGATCCCACCCGCCATGGCGCGCTGCGGATGACCGACGCGGCCCTGCCGATCCTGCGGGACGAAACCACGATCAACCTGCGCCGTGACAGCATCCGCAGCGCGGGCACCAACCGTCGGCCGGCGGTCAAGGAAATGGTGTCGGAAGAAGACGCGCCGCTGCTGAGCGCGCTCAAGGCGCAGCGCCGGGCGCTGGCCGAGGCAGCACGGGTGCCTGCCTATGTGATTTTCACGGACCGCACGCTGATCGAAATGGCCGAAACCCGCCCTGCCACGCTGGACGCGATGGCGGGGATCAGCGGTGTCGGGGCCAAGAAACTTGAACGCTATGGCGATACGTTCTTGCAGGTCATCAACGGCGCCGCAGAGGACGTGCACCCGACGCGGCGCAAACTGGCGGGGCGGCCTGCGGGAACGGTTTATGATCAGCTGATGGACGCGCAGGCGCAACTGGCGCGCGGGTCTGCGGGGACCGACAAGCCGCTAAGCTGTTCCGCCGCGCAACTGGCGAAGGTGGCGCAAATGCGCAGTGCCGACCCCCAAGCGCTGGAACGTCTGTTGGGTGAACGCCGCGCCGAAAGATTTGGCGCGGCGTTCCTGGCTGTGTTGTCCGAAGGTTAAGCAGCCGTTTCCAACAAATCGGCGTCATACTCTTTCATCATCTTGATCGACGGACGCGCGCCGCACCGTTCGATCCAGGCTGTGACCTGTGCATTATCGGGTGCGAATTCCGGCATGAACAGGAACGGCGACACCATCAGCAGATCAGCGGCACTATAGGTGTCACCCAACAGATAAGGCTGGTGTGCCAGCGTCCGGGCGAGACTGGCATAAAGCTCTTGAGGGCCGCGGAACGTGCTGTGAAAGGCGGGATGCTCGATCTGCGCGATATGGGCGACCATCACCGGTTCAAACACATTGCCGTAATAGGCCAGCCAGCTGAGGTAACTGCCCCGCCGCGCGTCACCGATTTGCACGCCCATCGGGTTGGCGAAAAGGTCGGTCAAATACAGGATAATCGCGTTTCTTTCGCGGATCAGGGTGCCGTCATGATCCAGAAAGGGCACCTTGCCTTCGGGATGGGGATTGGCCGGATCAGGGGTGCCGAATTGCCCCTGACGCACCAAACCGACAACGCGAATGTCGACCTGGTCAAGGACATCCATTTCGATCAACAGCTGGATGATCGAGGACGAGCGGGTGTTGGGGCCGTGATAGAGCGTGAGCATGGGAGTTCCTTTGGTCTTGTTTCAGTGTCATCGGGATAACGCAGGGTGGTGACAATTTCTGGCAGTACCTCGGTGGTCTTCCCGTGATCTGGACCTTCGCGTCCCATCGGATTAGGTCAGGTGCAAACCATAGGAGACAAACAGATGCTGGTTGTGATTTCGCCTGCCAAGCGGTTGGACTGGACCGAGAGCGACATGGACATGACTGCGCCCGCAATGCAGGAAGACGCGGTGCGGCTGGCCAGGACCGCGCGCAATCTGACCCTGGGCGATCTCAAGGCGCTGATGCATCTGTCGGACGATCTGGCCCGTCTGAACCGTGACCGGTTCCAAGCTTTTGCCGCTGATCCCGAAGCCGAGGCCCTGCGCCCTGCCGCGCTGGCATTTGCCGGCGACACCTATCAGGGGTTGGACGCGGCTTCGCTGGATGCAGACGAGATGGATTGGGCGCAAGAGCATCTGCGCATTCTGTCTGGGCTGTATGGAGTGTTGCGCCCGCGCGACGCGATCCAGCCCTATCGGCTTGAGATGGGCAGCCGCCTGAAGACGCGGCGGGGCAAAAATCTGTATGACTATTGGCGCGATGACCTGTCCAAGGCGTTGAATGCTCAGGCCGAAGCGGTAAACAGCGATGTTCTGGTGAACTGCGCCAGTCAGGAATATTTCGGTGCCGTCGCACTCAAGTCGTTAAAGCTGCGGGTGATTACACCGCAGTTCATGGAGGACAAAGGGCAGGGTCCGAAAATCGTCAGCTTTTTTGCCAAGAAAGCACGCGGCGCGATGGCGCGCTTTGTGGTGCAAAACCGGCTGACAGACCCCGCGACGCTGACAGGTTTCGACAGTGGCGGCTATGCTTATCAGCCCGATCTGTCCAAGCCGGACGCTCCCGTTTTTGTGCGCCCTTACCCTGAAACCTAAGCGGTTTCAGCTGGCCTGCGCCTGTTGGGAAAGGGGGGGCTGCACCCCCTCGGGACAGGCGGCCAGAACCTGATTTTCCAGCGCGTTCTTGCGCAGGGGTTTGGTCAGATAATGGTTCAGGCCCGCGGCCATGATTGTGGCTTCTTCCTCATCCATCGCATGTGCGGTCAGGGCCACCACGGGCACCGCGGTTCCGCTTTCGGCTTCCAGCGCGCGGATGGCGCGGGTGGCGTCCTTGCCGTCCATCTTGGGCATTGAAATATCCATAAAGACCAGATCGGGCGCGAAACTTTGGAACAGCGCCACGGCCTCCTCACCGTTGTTGGCGAATTGCAGGTCGATGTTCAGATGTGCCAGCATCTTGCGCAGCACAAGTTGGTTCGTCTTGTTGTCTTCGGCCGCCATCACGCGCATTTTGCGCAAGCTGGTTGCCTTCGGCTCGGGCATCTCGGCCTTGGGCGGTGCGATCGGGCCCAAGGTTTCCAGCATGGTGAACAATTCGCGGCGCGGCACCGGTTTTTGCATCAGGGCGTGCAGGTATTTGCGTGCGGGGTCACGGTCGGCGTAGCCGGGATTGGTGCTGAGCAGAATCACGGGCATCTGGTGGCCCGCGTTGTGGATTGCCTGTGCCAATTCCAGCCCGTCCATGTCGGGCATGTTGTGATCGGTCAACACCAGATCAATGCTGTCGTTCAACATTTGCAATGCCCCTGCGCCATCCTTGCACGATACCACGTTCAGCCCCAGCATCTGCATCTGACGCTCTAGAATCAAACGGTCGGCGGCAATGTCGTCCACCACCATCACGCGGTGCACCCCTTTGGGAATGGCAGGGTGGCGTGGCACCTCTTGCTCTGCGGTCTCAAGGTTCAGAGAAAAGCCGAAACACGAGCCCTGACCCTCTTCGCTGGTCACCCAGACCTTGCCTTCCATTAATTTCACCAGCCGTTGCGAAATGGCCAGCCCCAACCCGGTGCCGTCAAACTGGCGGTTCCGCTCGTTTTCGACCTGATTGAATTCACCGAATATGTGGTCGATCTTATCTGCGGGAATGCCAATGCCCGTGTCTTCGATGGCGATGTTCACCTGACCCATACCGCCCTGATCGGCGGGCACGCCGGTGACGCGCACCAAAACGTGACCCGCAGATGTGAACTTGACGGCATTGCCGATCAGATTGGTCAAAACCTGCCTGATCCGTCCGGGATCTCCGACAAAGCGGGTGGGCAGGAACAGGTCGTAATCCAGCAGAAGTTTAAGATCCTTTTCACGCGCGGCTGGCTGCAACAGCATGATAACCTCGTGAATACAGCGTTCCAGATCGAAGGGCTCCGGGTGCAGCGTCAGCTTTTCCGCCTCGATCTTGGAATAGTCCAGAACGTCGTTAATAATGGTCAACAACGCCTCGCCCGAATTGCGGATGGTATCGACATACAAACGCTGCTCTTCATTCAGGCCGGTGTCGGTCAACAGGTCTGCCATGCCGACCACACCGTTCATCGGGGTCCGTATTTCATGGCTCATATTGGCCAGAAATGCTGATTTGGCCCGGTTCGCGGATTCCGCCACTTCGCGGGCTTCCTTCAGCCGCGCCTCATAGACAACGGTAGCGGTGATATTCAGGCCCAGCGACACGATATCGCCACCGGGGCCACGGCGGTCGATCAGCTTGACATATTGATCGTTCCACAGCCGGATCGTTGTCGGTTCGGGATAGGGAGCCATCCACCGCTGCGTCATCATGGCGCGCCAGTCATCCGGGGCCATATCGCCGGTGTTCACGATCCCTTCGTCGGTCAATACTTGCAGGATGGTGATGTAGTTCACGCCGGGGCGGATCAATTCCATACCATCGAAAATCGTCAGGTAGGCGCGGTTTGCGGCCAGCATCTGGTTGGTGTCGTCAAAAAATGCAAAGCCGTCAGTCACGGTTTCAATGGAATGCCACAGCCGCCGCTCGGCCACTTCTACCTTGTGGTGGGCCACGCTGAGATCGGATTTGACGCGAATGTTTTCATCGCGCACGGTTGCAACCTCGGCACGGGTTTCGTCAATCTCGGCGCTCAGCTCCTGTGCATGGCGGTCCAGTTTGCGGCGCGCAGCGGCCAGTTCGGATTGCTTGAGCTCAAGCAGCCGTTCAGCGGCCAGCCGGCCACGCCGTTCTTCCGCCAGTTTGTTGGCCAGCGACATGGTGCCTCCGCATTGGTCCGAGTCAGAATCCGTTCGCCAACAGGTTTCGCCCATCAAGGTAAAGAGCGGCTTAAGTTCTGTAGGAATCGTTGCCAATGCAGGCGCGCGCGTGGCAACCTCGGGCCTTGTTAGGTCGGAGGATATTTTGATGACACGTTTTGTTTTGGTCTGTGCTGCTTTGATCTTTTCGTGGGTGACGTCCACGATGGCACAAGATGTTGTCCCCGATCATCGCTATGTCTATTCGCGCGACATAGATTTTTACGGTGCCGACCTGACGCCGCTTTTTGACACCACACAATCGGCCTGTACCAACGCCTGTGATGCCAACAGCGCCTGTGTCGGTTTTACATTCAACAGCCGGTCCAACGCCTGTTTCCCCAAATCCGCCCTGACCGAACGCAAGCCCTATGAGGGTGCCTTTTCCGCCGAACGCGTCGCGACCGACCCGCGTGTGTTGGCCCAACAGGCCGCGCGCGTCGCTGATCTGGCGTTTCTCGGCTCGGGTGATCTGGAGGCTGCACGCAGGCTGGCCGAGGGGTTTTCGATCCGCTTTGCGGTGAACGGGCGCAGCGCCGAGCAGCTTCTTGATGCCGCGTCCAAGGCGTTCGGGCAGAACAACCGTGTGACCGGAATGCGCTGGATGGGTGCCGCGCTGGCGCTGACCGACCGGGGTGATCTGTGGGAAAACTGGGCCTATCACGGCCTGCGCCTTGGCAATTCGGACCCGTCTGATTTTCGCCGCCAGTCCCGCCGCGAGGCGCTGCCCGCGACGATCAACGCCTATCTGCGTGCGGATGGTGCCGGAGCCCGCGCCGCCGCTCTGCAAGGCATGGCCGAAGCCCTTGAGGCACTGAACCGTGGCCGCGACATGATCCCGGCGCTGCGTCTGGCCTATGACATCCAGCCGCGCGACGACATTGACAGGGACCTTGAGGATGCGATCCGCAAATACGGGTTCCGCGTGGTCGAACACCGCGTGGACAACGATGCCGCCAGCCCGCGCATCTGCGCCGAGTTTTCCGAAGATCTGGCCGCTTCGGGCGTTGATTACGAACCTTTCGTGCGCGTGGCCGTGGACGGGCTGGTGGTTCAGGCCGAGGACCGCCAGCTGTGCCTGGACGGGGTTGAGCACGGCGCACGTTACGAGGTGACCTTTCGCAGCGGCCTGCCCGCCGCCAGCGGGGAAACGCTGGCCCGTGATGTCACGCTGAACCTTTATGTACGAGATCGCGCTCCTCTTGTACGTTTTCCGGGCCGCGCTTACGTGCTGCCGCGCAGTGCCGATGCGGCCCTGCCGATTGAAACCGTGAACATGCCGCAGGTTAATCTGGACCTGCGCCGCGTGTCCGACCGCAACCTGCTGCGTGCCATTCAGGAAAGCTATTTTGGCGCGCCGATGTCCTATTATCAGGATCGCCAGTTTGCCGACGAGATCGCCCAGGAGGTCTGGACCGGCACTGCCGAGGTTCAGAACGATCTGAACATCGACACCACCACCCGCCTGCCACTGGGCGACGCTTTGGCAGGGCAGCCCACCGGCATCTACGTTCTGACCGCCCGCCAGCCGGATGTCGAAGGCTATGACGCGGTGACGGCCAGCCAGTGGTTTGTGCTGACAGATCTGGGACTGTCCACATGGCAGGGCATCGACGGGCTGACCGTGTCGACCCGTTCTCTGGGCACGGCACAGGCGCAGGCGGGCGTGACCCTGACACTGGTGTCGCGGGCCAACGTGGTGCTGGGTCAGGTGACTTCGGGTGCCGACGGCTTTGCCACCTTTGATGCCGGTCTGGTGCGTGGCACCGGCGCATCCGCGCCTGCGCTGCTGGTGGCGCAGATCGGCAGCGACGAGAACCCCGAGGATATGGCGTTTCTGCCGCTGACCGATCCGGCATTCGATCTGTCCGACCGTGGCGTCGAGGGCCGTCCGCCCGCGCCGCCCATCGACACGTTCATGGCGACCGACCGTGGCGCCTATCGCGTGGGCGATGTGATCAACGTCACCGCGCTGACCCGTGACGGCACGGCGGATGCCATTCAGGGCCTGCCCCTGACTGCAATCCTGACCCGCCCCGATGGCGTGGAATACAGCCGCACGCTGTCCACCAACGCGCAGGCCGGGGGGCATGTGTTCAACCTGCCGCTGGGCACCGACGTGCCGCGCGGCGCGTGGCGGCTGGACCTGAAGTCCGATCTGGAGGCCGCGCCATTGGCCACCCAGACCGTTCTGGTCGAGGATTTCCTGCCCGAGCGCATCGACTTTGACCTGGCCCTGCCCGACGCGCCGCTGCGTCTGACGGACACGCCGCCCCTGAAAATCGACGCTCGGTATTTGTTTGGCGCGGCGGGGGCCAATCTGGCGATCGAAGGCGACGTGCGTGTGCTGCGCCGTGACGGTCTGGACGACTGGCCCGGCTACAGCTTTGGCCGCTACGACACCCGCTTTTCGGCGCGCACCCGCTTTCTGGACGCCGCCCGTACCGACGCGCAGGGCCTTGCGACCCTGCCGCTGGACCTGCCCGACGTGGACCCCGAAGGACAGCTGTTGCAAGCCCGCGTGACCGTGCGCGTGTCCGAAGGATCGGGCCGTCCGGTCGAACGCCAGATCACCGCCCCCATCGCGTCCGAGGGCGTGATGATCGGGATCAATCCCGCCTTTGACGATGTGCTGCCGGAAATGTCGAGCGCGCGCTTCGAGCTGATTGCGACCGAAGGGTCGCTGCCGGTGAAATGGACCGTGAACCGTGTCGAGACGCGGTATCAGTGGTATCAGATGTACGGCAACTGGAACTGGGAACCGACCACCCGCCGCATCCGCGTCGCCTCGGGCACCGCGACGCTGGGCCAGGATCCTGTACAGGTGCAGGCCGCGACCGAGTGGGGCGAATACGAGCTGGTGGTTGAGTCCACGGGCGCGCCCTATGTCGCGTCGTCGGTCAACTTCTACGCAGGCTGGTATGGCGCGGGCGAAGGCACCGACACGCCCGACCGTCTGGACCTGTCGCTGAACGCCGACAGCTTTGACGTGGGCGACACCGCGCAATTGCGTCTGGTCCCACGCTACGACGGCACGGCGCTGATCACCGTGGCGTCGAACCGCGTGATCGAACGCCGCGTCGTCGAGGTGACGGCGGGCGAAAACATCGTGCCGCTGACCGTGGGCGCGGATTGGGGTACGGGGGCTTATGTCACCGCGTCGGTCATCCGTCCGATGGACGTGCAGGCCGGGCAGAACCCGGCGCGCGCGCTGGGCGTGGCCCATGCCGCCGTGAACCCCGCGGCGCGGCAACTGGCGGTCAACGTGACCGCACCCGAGGCGGTGGACGGACAAAAAGGCAGCTTTGACGCGACAGTGCAGGTTGATGGCATCACCGCGGGCGAAACCGCCTTTGTCACGTTGGCGGCGGTTGATGTGGGCATCTTGAACCTGACGAACTATCAGGCCCCCGACCCGTCGGACCACTACTTCGGCCAGCGCCGTCTGGGTGTTGAAATGCGCGACGTCTACGGCCGTTTGATCGACGGCATGAACGGTGCGCTGGGCGTTGTCCGTTCGGGCGGTGATGCTGCCGGACTGGACGGGTTGCAATCGCCGCCGCCGACCGAGGAACTGATGTCATGGTTCACCGGCCCCGTGACTGTCGGTGCCGATGGTACGGCAACTGTCACCATCCCGCGCCCTGCGTTCAATGGCACGATCAAGCTGATGGCGGTTGCATGGTCCGCTTCCTCGGTCGGGCAGGCGCAAACCGATGTGCTGGCGCGTGATCCGGTCGTGGTCACAGCCGCCTTGCCCCGCTTCCTGGCCCCCGGCGACACCAGCCGCCTGTTGCTGGACGTGGTCCATGCGGAAGGACCGGCGGGGACCGTGCAACTGGCGCTGGCATCCGACGGGCTACAACTGGGCACCGCACCTGCATCGTTCGATCTGGCAGAGGGTGCAACGCAACGCATCACCGTTCCGCTGAGTGCATCGCAGGCGGGTGATTATGACGTCACCGTTACGCTCACGACGCCGGAAGGCAAAGTGCTGACAAAGGCGCTGGCGCTGGGCGTGCGGGTGACCGATCCCGAAACCGCCACCACGCGACGGTTCAGCCTTGGCGCGGGTGAGGTGTTTACCTTTGACGACAACGTGCTGGCAGGGCTGCAACCGGCCTCGGCACGGGCGACGCTGGCGGCGGGTCCGCTGGCGCGTTTTGACGTGCCGGGGCTGCTGACGCAGCTGGACCGTTATCCCTATGGCTGCACAGAGCAGGTCACCTCGGCGGCGCTGCCGCTGCTGTACCTCAGCGACTTTGCCCCTGCCGCAGGGATCACCGACCTGCCCAAGCGTATCAACGACGCGGTACGTCGGGTTCTGGCGCGGCAGGACAGCAACGGCGCCTTTGGCCTGTGGCGCGCGCAATCGGGTGAATTCTGGCTGGATGTCTATGTGACCGACTTCCTGACCCAGGCGCGGGCCAAGGGGTTTGTCGTGCCGGATCTGGCCTATGATCTGGCCATCGACAACCTGAAGAACCGCGTGAACTACGCCCCAGACTTTGACAATGGCGGCGAAGACATCGCCTATGCGCTGCTGGTTCTGGCGCGCAACGGGGCCGCGGCCATGGGCGATCTGCGGTATTACGCAGATACCAAGGGCGACGATTTCGGCACGCCGCTGGCCACCGCCCAACTGGGCGCGGCGCTGGCGATGTACGGCGACCAGCTGCGCGCGGACCAGTTGTTCGCCAAGGCCAGCGCGCAGATGGATCGAAGCGCGCGGGGAACGACGGGCTGGCGCTCGGACTTTGGTACGCCCTTGCGTGATGCCGCAGGTGTGCTGAAACTGGTGGCCCTGTCGGGCAGCAACGCCATCGACCGCGCTGCAGTGGCCGCGCGCATCGGCAACACCAGCCGCAGCCTGTCCACGCAAGAGGCGGCACAGGTGCTGATGGCGGCGCAGGCGCTGAACGAGGATACGGCCAACCCCGGCCTGACCGTCGACGACCAGCCTGCCAGCGGTCCGGTGATCCAGACGCTGGAGACCGGCGGCACCCCGCACAGCATCCGCAACGTGTCGGGTGCGCCGACGGACGTGACGTTGACCACCTACGGCGTGCCGCTGGTGGCGCCGGAGGCGGGCGGCTATGGCTATGCGATCAAGCGTGAGTACTACACGTTGCAGGGGGACCCGGCGGACGGCCCCTTTGCCGCGGGTGAACGGCGCGTGGTTGTGCTGACCATCCAACCGTTCGAGAAAGTGGGCGCGCGTCTGATCGTGGATGATGCGCTGCCTGCGGGGCTTGAGATCGACAACCCCAACCTGTTGCGCTCGGGTGACATTGGCGCGCTGGACTGGCTGAAGCTGGCCGACACGGAAACCGCACAGTTCCGCGCCGAACGCTTTGTGGCGGCGGTGGATCACCGTGGCGATGATGCGTTCCAGCTGGCCTATGTGGTGCGTGCGATCAGCCCGGGCGACTATCACCATCCGGCGGCGCTGGTGCAGGATATGTATCGCCCCGAGTACCGCGCCGTGACCGCAACGGGCCGCGTGACCGTCACGCCATGATCGGCGGACGCAGCCTGATTGCCTTGGCGCTGGGGCTGGCCCTGACGGCGGGCCTGCGCGATGCGCGGGACGATTGGGTTGCGGCCACGGTGTTGCCGCCAGTGCTGGCGGAAACCTCTGTCGAGGTGCGGGCGCGCGACGGCACGCTGCTGCGTGCCTATCCGGTCGAGGACGGGCGGCAGCGGCTGGCGGTGGCGCTGGCGGATGTCGATCCGACCTTTGTGCAGATGCTGATCGCCTACGAGGACAAACGCTTTGCCCGCCACAACGGCGTTGACCTGATGGCGCTGGTGCGGGCCGCGGGGCAGGCGGCGTGGAACGGTGATGTGGTGTCCGGCGGCTCGACCCTGACGATGCAGGTGGCGCGGTTGCTGGAAAACTCGGGGACCGGACGCTGGGCGGGCAAGCTGCGCCAGATGCGCGTGGCCTGGGCGCTGGAGCGGCGGCTGGACAAGGATCAGATCCTGACGCTGTACCTGCAACACGCGCCCTATGGCGGCGCGGTCGAGGGGATCCAGTCGGGCACCCGTGCATGGTTCGCCAAACCACCGAAACGTCTGACCCCGGCGGAATCGGCGCTGCTGATCGCCTTGCCCCAAGCACCCGAAGGCCGTCGACCCGACCGCCATCCGGCAGCGGCCCTTGCCGCCCGCGACCGCGTTCTGGCGCGTCTGGACCTGCCCGCAACCCACGCGCCGGTGCCCTTGCGCATGTCCGATATGCCGCGCCTTGCGCCGCATGTGGGGGATCATCTGGTGGCCACAGATCCGCTGACGGTGCGCCATGACACGACCCTGAACGCGCGCCTGCAAAGCGCGCTTGAGACGCTGGCCGCCCGCGTGGTGCGCGACCAGCCGCGCGGGGTGTCGACGGCGATACTGGTGGCGGATCACCAGACCGGAGAGATACTCGCCTCGGTCGGGTCGGCGGACTATGCGGATGGCGATGGCGCACAGGGGTTCGTCGACATGACCCGCGCCCTGCGCTCGCCCGGTTCGACGCTGAAACCTTTGATCTATGCGCTGGCCTTTGATCGCGGGCTGGCGCATCCCGAGACCATCATGCCCGACCGCCCGACCGCCTTTGGCACCTATGCACCGCAGAACTTTGACGGCATGTTTCGCGGTGACATCACAGCACGGCAGGCTTTGCAACTGTCGCTGAACATCCCGCCCGTAGCCCTGACCGAAGCGCTTGGCCCCGCCCGTCTGATGGCCGCCCTGCGCCGCAGCGGGGCAACGCCGGTGGTGCAGGGCCAGCCGGGGCTGGCGGTGGCGCTGGGGGGTGTCGGGCTGACGCTGGGCGATCTGGTTCAGCTTTACGCGGCACTGGCCGAAGGCGGCGCGGGTCCGCGCTTGCATCTGGAGGCCGCAGCGCCAGAGGCGCCCTTGGCCCGCCTCGTGGGGCGTGCAGCGGCGTGGCAGGTGGGCGACATCCTGTCGGATATCCCGCCGCCAGCGGGGGCGGGTGTGACGGGACTGGCCTATAAGACCGGCACCTCCTACGGGCACCGCGATGCGTGGGCGGTGGGCTATGACGGGCGGCATGTGATCGGAGTGTGGATGGGGCGGCCGGATGGCACGCCGGTGCCAGGCGCCTTTGGCGGCGGGCTGGCGGCACCGGTGCTGTTCGAGGCCTTTGGCCGCCTGAAATCCACCCGCGATCCTTTGCCGCCACCACCGCCAGAGACATTGATCGTGCCCACCGCCCGCCTGCCGCAGCCGTTGCAACGCTTTGATGCGCGCTTTGGCGCGGTGCGTTCGGCGGATACGCTGACCGTGGCCTTTCCCCCCGGCGGCGCGGTGCTGGCGGGGGGTGACGGGCTGACGGTGAAGATGCGGGGCGGGCAATTGCCGCTGACCGTCCTGCTGAACGGTGCGCCCGTGGTCGCAGGGTTGCGACAGCGCGAAGTGGCGCTGGCGCTGGACGGCGCCGGGTTCAGCCGGATTTCGGTGGTGGACGCGGCAGGGCAATCAGCCTCGGTCGAGATTGAAGTGGCGCGCTAGGGGCGCTGCCCCTCGGCCTGCGGCCTCACCCCGGAGTTTACCGGGCAAGATGAAGTGTCAGCGGCGACGGCCCTCGCGCAGCCATGCGGCGACGATGAACAGCGCGCTGAGCATCAGCACCAGCCAGCCAGGCAGCAGTGCCGTGGCGCGCACGTCGCGGGTTTCGAACGCATTGCGCGGGGTCAGGCCGATCCAGCCGCGTCCGGCGGCGGGGCGGCCTTCGCGGACGTTGCGAATGTCGGGCAGGCCGTCCTCCAGCAGCAGCGTGCCGCCGCGTGTGCTGTCTATGGCGGGCTGCAGCAGTTCGGCGGTGCCGACAGTGTTTATGAATTCGCGCGGGGCAGCGGGGCCAAGGCCGATGACGGCGCTTTGGTCACCGTTTTCCAGACGGTAGAGACCGATCTCGGGGCCCTGGTAATCCGCGATGAACTGGCCGGGGGCCACGTTGCGCAGGGTCAGTTCGGTCCTGGTGCCATCGGGGGCGGTGACGGTCACGGGGGGCACGGTATCGCTGAGAGTGCGGCGTTCGATCTGCATGGACTGACCGGTCGCCGTGGCGGTCAGCGCCTCTTCTTCCAGTTCCGGTTCTTTCATCATCCAGTGCGCCAGCCGGCGCAGCAGTTCCAGCTGCGGCCCGCCGCCTTCGTAGCCGCGCGACCACAGCCACGCGTGATCCGAGGCCAGCAGGGCAACGCGCCCCTCGCCGACGCGGTCCAGCACCAGAAGCGGGCGGTCGTCGATCCCCGACATCACCACGTTGCCGGAATTGGGTGTCACGTCGATCTGGCGCAACCAGCGGCCCCAGTCGCCACGCGACGGCAGGTTGGTGGTGACGGGGTGACGCTCGCCCAGTTCGGTCACCTTGGGGCGGTACGCCTCTTCGCGCACGCGGGCGGTGGGCACGGCGGGAATCACCGCCCCCAAAGGCGAGCGGAACAGGCTGTCAGCGGTGGCAAAATCCGGTCCGGCTGCAACCAGTACGGCCCCGCCCTTGCGCACATAATTGGCGACATTCTCCAGATAGAGCGCAGGCAGGATGCCGCGCCGCTTGTAGCGGTCAAAGATGATCAGGTCGAAGTCGTCGATCTTTTCCAGAAACAGCTCGCGCGTCGGGAAGGCGATCAGGCTCAGCTCTCCCACTGGCACGCCGTCTTGCTTGTCGGGCGGGCGCAGGATGGTGAAGTGGACCAGATCGACAGAGCTGTCGGATTTCAACAGGTTGCGCCATGTGCGCCCGCCTGCGTGCGGTTCGCCCGACACCAGCAGAACGCGCAGCCGGTCACGAACGCCGTTCATCTGGATCAGCGCGGTGTTGTTGCGCGGCGTCAGCTCGTCCTCTTTGGCTGGCGTGGTGAACTGGATCACGTTGCGCCCGCCGTGCGGCAGGGTCACGGGCAGGTCGATGTCCTGACCCACGGGGATGCGGAAGCGTTGGGCCTCTTCACCGTCAACGGAAATGTCCAGCTCCGCAAAGGGTTCGGACAGGGGGGCCGCACCCATATCCTCGATCCGCAGGGTCAGGGTGACCGGCTCCCCGATGATTGCGAAGGCAGGCGCGCCGACCACGGTCAGGCGGCGGTCCCAGTCGTCGGCAAAGCCCGATTGCAGCAGGTGCAGCGGTGCAGGCAGGGCCAGCGCCATATCAGCATCATGCACCTGTCCGTCAGATAGCGCGATGAGGCCGGCGACCCGTGCCTGCGGCTCTTCGGCCAGCGCGTCGGACAAGGCGCGCATCAGCATGGTGCCGCCGTCGCCCTCGGCGTCCGGCACGGTGATGCGGCGCACTTCGGTGTTGGGGCGTGCGGCCAGTTGCGCCTCAAGCGCGTCAGCAGCCTGTGCGGTCTGTTCGCTGCGCCCCGGCAGGCTTTGCGAGGCGCTGGTGTCTTCGGCCAGGATCACGATGTCGCTCAGCGGCGCGCGGTCCTCGACCTGGTAGGAAGGTTGCGCCAATGCGGCCAGCACCACCAGCGCCGCCGCCCCGCGCAAGGCCCAGCCGCGCAGGCCACGGACCAGCGCCAGCGTTACACCGGCCAGCGTGATGACGGCCAATACGGCCAGCCATGTCCACGGCAGCAGCGGGTCAAAGATCACGGTTCCGGTCATTGGCCCAGCCGATCCAGCAAGGCAGGCACATGGACCTGATCGCTTTTGTAATTGCCGGTCAGCACATGCATCACCAGATTGACGCCAAAGCGGTAGGCCAGTTCACGCTGGCGTTCCCCGCCAAAGCCGCGGCCCACGGGCAGCATCGGATTGCCAGCGCTATCAACCGCCCAGGCCCCCGCCCAGTCGTTGCCGCCGATCACCACCGGCGTGACCCCGTCGTTGAGGTTGCGGAACGGCATGCCTTCGACCTGTTCGGCACCGGGCGGCGCGGCCTCGGCCCAGACCTCGCGGCTGGTGTAGCGGCCGGGGAAGTCCTGCAGCAGGTAAAAGGTGCGGGTCAGCACGTGGTCGGCGGGCACCGGTTCCAGCGCCGGAATGTCCAGCGGCGCGGCCAGTTCCTGCAATTTGCGGCCATTGGGGCTGGCGGTGCCAAAGCCTGCGACATTGGCGTCGCGGGTGTCGAACAGGATCAGCCCGCCCGAGCGCAGATAGTCGTTCAGCCGCGCATAGGCCTCGGCAGAGGGGCGGGGCTGGTCGGGGGTGATGGGCCAGTAGAGCAGCGGGAAGAACGCCAGATCGTCGGTTTCAAGGTTCACGCCCATCGGCAGGGCAGGTTCGACCGAGGTGCGGAAATACAAGGTGTCGGACAGGCCCCGCAGGCCGGCCTGGGCGATCTCGTCCACATCGGCGTTTCCGGTCAGCACATGGGCCAGAACGACCTCGGATGTGGCCTCGATGGCGCGCTGGATGTCCTCGTTCTGGGCATCAGCGCCTTGCGGCACCATCAAGAGCAGCGCCAGTGCCGCCACCGCCCCACGGGTCGGTCCCAGTCGCCCGGACAAGGCCAGCGACGCCACCACATCCACTGCCAGCAGCAACAGCGCCAGCGCCATCAGCAGGCCGCCCAAGGCTTCGGGCGGGGCACTGCGAAATCCGGTCACGGCGACGCGGGCGGGCCAGACGGTCGGGGTAAGCACCGCATCGGTCGTCAGCACATTGCGCGCCAGAAAGCGGTCGTCCGAGGCGTAGATGCCCGGCAGCATTTGCGGCCCAAGCGGGGCATCGACCAGCGTGGGGCCTGCGATGCCGGGCAGGGTGCCTGCATCGCGCAGCATGCCATAGCCGTCCATCACCTGTTCGGGTTGCCAGATGGTGCCTTGCAGATCGGCAGCCTCGGGCGCTGTGCCGGCCGAGGACACGGCCAGCCGCTCCAGCATTTCCACGAACAGGCCCGACAGTGGCAGGGTGGACCATTCGGCATTGGCGGTCACATGAAACAGCACCACCTGCCCTTGGCCGATGCGTTTGCGGGTGACCAGCGGCGTGCCGTCGGACAGGTCGGCGATGACCGCTTCGGCCAGATCGGGGCCGGGCTGGGCCATCACTTGCGCGCTGACCCGCACGTCATCGGGGATGTTCAGGCCGAAAAACGGCGAGCTGTCGCGGAAGGGGGCCAGCGATTTGGGTTCGCCCCAGCTCATTGCGCCGCCAACGGCACGGCCACCGCTGCGCAGGCGCACGGGCATCAGCGGGTCGATGGCATCGCGGCTCACATCACTTGCGGCAAGATGCGGGCCGGCAAAGCGCAGCAACAGCCCGCCATTTTCGACCCAGGCGGCCAGATCGTCGGTTTCGCTGTCGGACAGAGTCGCCACATCTGCCAGCACGATCACGTCAGGGTTGGCGGGCAATACATCAGTCAGCGCGCCGTCGATCAGATCGGCAGTGGGGGCCAATGCCTGATGCAGGTAGTGCAACGGCGACAACAGCTCCAGCCCTTCACGGTCCGTGCGCCCCTCGATCAAGGCGACCTCGCGGCGGCGCAGACTGTCGTCGGTCAGGGTCAGCGCACCGGCACTGCGTCCGCCCTGAATTTCAAAGCGGGTGATGCGGGCGCGCAGTTCGGCGGGCAGGACCAGCGCAGTCTGTGCCTCGGTCGCGCCATCGGAAAATTCGGCCTGTGCGGTGGCCAGCGTGGTCGGGTTGCCCGCCGGATCGCGCCCTTGGGCCAGCACGGTAACGGCGCGTGCAGGGCCAGTGGCGGCACGCAGCGCGGTGAGTTGCACAGCCCCGTCCTCATAGGTGGCGGGTATCATGCCCAACGTGTTCTGGCCCGACTGGATCACTGTCAAAGGCCCCAGCGATTCCAGTGCAGAAAGCACGCGGTCTTGTCCGTCATAGGCCAGACTGTCACCGACCCAGACTGCGCTGTCGGCACCCGTTTGCGCGATCATGGCAACGGCCTGGTCTATCTGGGTGCTGTCGGGTTGCCACGGTTCGGGGCTCAACCCTGCAAGCCGCGCGGCCCATGAGTTCGCCGCTTGAAACACAGGCGTTTCGGGGCGGGTCAGTTGTAGCACGGCCACCGTGCGGGCATCCGCGGCGGCGCGTTCCAGTTCGCCTTGCAATGTTTCGATCACTTGCGGCCAGTGGGTGGCCCCGGCCCAAGTGCCGTCCAGTACCACCAGCAGCGGGCCGCTTTCACGCGCACGCTCGGTCTGTGGGTTCATCACGGGACCGGACAGGCCAAGGATCACCAGCGCCACGGCCAGCATCCGCAACAGCATCAACCACCAGGGCGTGCGGTCTGACACTGCGTTTGCATCGGTCAGCCCCAACAGCAGCGCAACACCGGGAAAACGCCGTCGGATCGGTGCGGGAGGAACCGCACGCAGGATCAGCCACAGGATCGGCAAAGCCGCCAGAGCCACCAGCAACCACGGTGCGGTAAATCCGATGCCACCCAGAACCGTCATGTGCGCACCATCACGGAACGGTCCATCGCCCGGTACAGCCACAACAGCGCCGATTGCGCGCTGCTGTCGGTGTGATGCACGCCATAGTGCCAGCCGGTCAGCGCACACAGGCGCTGAAGCTCGGCTTTGCGGGCGGCCAGACGTTCCAGATAGCGGTCGCGCAGGTCGTTCGCTTTCAGCGTTTCGTGCCGCAGAGTACCGCCGATGCTTTCAAAGATGGTCCGCCCGCGAAAGGGAAAGGCCTCTTCCGAGGGGTCCAGAACATGCATCAACACACCGCGCACACCGCGGTCGGCGGCCTTGGTCAATGCCAGTTGTACATCCCCCATGTCACCTAGGAAATCCGATACAAACAGGGCCTGCGCATGGGGGATCATCGCGCGGTGTTCGGGCGGGCTGTAATCGTCGTCGGCATCTTCTGACAGCATCTCGGCCAGTCGCAACACCTGCATCCGTCCGCGTCGTGGGGGCAGGCGCGTGCCGGTCAGCCCAACACGTTCGCCGCCGCGCACCAGCAGGATCGCCAGCGCCAGTGTCAGCGTCCGCGCCCGCTCGGCCTTGGTTGGCAGCGCGTCGGTGCTGGAAAAGCGCATCGACGCGCCCTGATCGCACCACAGCATCACCGATTGCGCGATCTGCCATTCGCGTTCGCGCACGAATTGCGTGTCGCCCATTGCGCTGCGGCGGTGGTCGATCATCCGGCGGCTGTCGCCCGCTTGCGCCGGGCGGTACTGCCAGAAATCATCACCCGTACCCGCACGCCTGCGTCCGTGATCGCCCAACAGGACGGCACCGGCCAGTTGCTCGGCACGGGCCAGCAGCGCCGGCAGGCGCGCGGCCTGGTCCTCGGCTGACTGGCGCAGGGTGATCGGGTCTGGCGTCACGCGGCGGCCCGACGGGACAGGCCCGCTGCGGTGGTTTCGATCAGGTCAACCAGGCTGTCGCCCCGCGCCCGTGCGGCAAAGTTCAGCGCCATCCGGTGGCTCAGCACGGGCCGCGCCATATCAACCACATCCTCGGCCGAGGGGGCCAGACGGCCATCCAGCAACGCCTTGGCGCGCACGGCCAGCATCAGCGCCTGCGACGCACGCGGACCGGGGCCCCATGCCACAGTTTCGCGCACCTGCGCTGTGGCATCAGGGGAATCGGGCCGGAAGGCGCGCACCAGATCAAGGATCATCTCGACGACGCTGTCACCCACCGGCATCCGCCGCAGCAACCGTTGTGCCGCCAGCAGTTCGCCGCCCGAGAACACGGGCACCGCTTGGGCCTCGGCCTCGCCGGTGGTGGCGATCAGGATGTCACGCTCGGTCGCGCGGTCGGGGTAGGCCACATCAATTTGCACAAGGAAGCGGTCAAGCTGTGCCTCGGGCAGGGGGTAGGTGCCTTCCTGCTCAATCGGGTTCTGCGTGGCCAGAACGTGAAAGGGGTTGCCAAGCGGGCGGTCTTCACCCGCGACGGTCACGGTTTTTTCCTGCATCGCCTGCAACAACGCCGACTGCGTGCGTGGCGAGGCGCGGTTGATTTCGTCCGCCATCAGCAATTGGCAAAAGACCGGTCCCGGCACAAAACGGAACGCGCGGCTGCCGTCGGCAGCGGTGTCCAGCACTTCGGAGCCCAGAATGTCGGCGGGCATCAGGTCGGGCGTGAACTGGATGCGGCTGCCGTCCAGACCCATCACCGTGCTGAGTGTTTCGACAAGCCGTGTCTTGCCAAGGCCGGGCAAACCGATCAGCAAGCCGTGGCCGCCGCACAACAGCGCCGTCAACGTCAGATCGACAACACGCGGCTGCCCGATGAACCGCCGTGTGATCGAGGCCTTGGCCTCGGCCAGCTTTTCACCCAACGCTTCGATCTCGGCCACCATGTTTTCGGCGTCACTCATGACATTTCACTCTCGCAGGTTATATTGCACTGTATGACAACGTATCGCGCAAACGCGAAATAGCAAAAGCCGGAAGGGGTAATTTCCAGTCATGAGCGGACAAAAAACCGTGACGCCCAACGCAGACAGTCTTGTTGCGTCGATAAAAGCGGCAAAAACACGCGGGTTGCCACCTGTTGACAAGTGGAACCCCGAATTTTGCGGCGATCTGGACATGCAAATCAAGCGCGACGGCACCTGGTTTTACCAAGGCACGCCCATCGGGCGGCCCGGACTGGTCAAAATGTTCGCATCGATTCTCAAGCGTGAAGGCGATGATTACTTTCTGGTCACGCCAGTCGAAAAGGTCGGGATCACCGTCGAGGACGCGCCATTTGTGGCCGTCGACTTTGACGCCGAGGGCGCGGGCAAGGACCAGGTGCTGACCTTTGTGACCAAGACCGACGACATCACGGTCGCAGGCCCCGACACGCCGATCCGCGTCGTGCGTGATGCTGATACCGGAGAGCCATCGCCCTATGTCCTTGTGCGTCGTAACCTTGAGGCGCTGATTGACCGCAAAAGCTTTTACCGGCTGGTTGATATTGGCACCCATCACGAGGGCTGGTTCGGCGTGTGGTCCAAAGGGGCGTTTTTTGGCATCATTCCGTCGGACGAATTGCCGTGATCCCGTGCTTTTGCACTTGGCGCGCAGTGAACTCTGCGGCAGCATGGACCTATGCCACGATTTGCCGCAAATTTGACACATTTATGGCCTGACTTGCCGTTCCTCGACCGCTTTGACGCGGCGGGGGAGGCGGGTTTCAAGGCCGTCGAAGTGCTGTTTCCCTATGATTTTCCCGCCGGGGATATCCAGCGCGCTTTGCGCCGCAACGGGCTGGACATGATCCTGATCAACGCGCCGCCGCCAAATTATACCGGCGGCGCGCGGGGTTTTGCAGCCATGGCGGGGCGCGAAGAGCGGTTTGCCTATGACATGCGCCGCGCCACGCGGTTTGCGCAGGCCTTGGGCGTGCGGTTCATTCATGTGATGGCAGGCGTGGCGCAGGGCGACGGGGCGCGTGCCGTGATGGTGGAAAACCTGAAACGCGCTTGCGATCTGGCGCCCAAGGGGCTGACCCTGACGCTGGAACCGCTGTGCCCTGCATCCGCGCCGGGCTATTTCCTGAACGACTTTGATCTGGCGGCGGGGATCATCGACGAAGTGGGTGCCGACAATC
Organism: Pseudosulfitobacter sp. DSM 107133; assembly: GCF_022788695.1. Taxonomy (NCBI): domain Bacteria; kingdom Pseudomonadati; phylum Pseudomonadota; class Alphaproteobacteria; order Rhodobacterales; family Roseobacteraceae; genus Pseudosulfitobacter; species Pseudosulfitobacter sp. DSM 107133. Next base: position 3,520,928 of record NZ_CP085154.1, on the reverse strand, counting down.
TGGCGCTGCAATGGGACAGCTACCATGCCCAGGAGATCAGCGGCGATGCGTTGGCCTCTTTTGCGGCGCTGCGCCCGATGATCCGCCACATCCAGATCGGGGACGCACCGGATCGCGCGCCGCCGGGGTCTGGCACGATTGATTTCGCGGCCCTGTTCCGCGCGATTGACGACAGCGGTTACGACGGCTGGGTGGCGGCAGAGTACACGCCGGGCGGGCCGACCGAAAAAACGCTGGGCTGGATGAAGCCGGTCTAGCAACTGTATTTCTCAAGCGAGTTGAGTAGTCCATTTCTGTCGACTTTTGCAAAGGGCGTTCACGATTGTCACAAGCTTTCTTGCGACGGCGGTGATTATCACTTTGTGTGGTTTTCCGGCTTCGCGAAGGCGGTCTGCGAACGGCTTCAGGACGGGATTGTGGTGACTGGCGACGAGCGCCGCCTGGAACATAACGTGTCGCAGCGGGCGCCGGCCGCCTCCGATAGCGCGCTTGCCCCGCATCGCGCCGCTGTCATGGGCAATGGGCGCAAGGCCTGTCAGCGCGGCGGCTTGTTCGCCCGTGATCTGGCCGAGTTCCGGCATTTCAGCGATCAACATCGTGCTGGCGACCGGGCCAATGCCGGGAACTGAACGCAAGATGGCAGCAGTCGTGGCAAGGCCTTCCTCTGAGGCGATGATCTGTTCGATCCGGACCTCAAGTCCTGCAATCTGGCGATCCAGTAGGTCTTTCAGGTCACCATCCATGACGTCGAACAGATCATCCGAACCCAGTTTCGCATGCGCCTTGATTTGCGCCAAAAGCCGTTTGCGTGTTTCGACGAGCTGACCACGCTTGGACACCAAAGCCCTGAGAAGACGTATCTTTTCATGCGGCAAGGTCCGCCCTGCATCAGGCCGAAAGGCCATGAACCGCGCGATAAGCTCCGCGTCGATCCTATCCGTTTTCGCCCGCGTGCCCCGGCTGGCGGCAAAGGCTTTGATTTGCGCGGGCGGCAGTTGCCTGGTCGCGACCCCTGCAACGTCGAGGGCCGACCACAGACGCCATTCCTGCCCCCCTGTGGCCTCAAAACAAACCAGCGCACAGGCTGACTTTGCCAGGGCGCCCACGCGCGCATGCCCGTCCTCGGAATTGGGCAATCGAAGTCTCTGATTGCTTGGCAGGCAATGAATGTCCAGCCAATCGCGGCTGACATCTATGCCAAGGATTGCGTCTCGTGTTATCCTGTTCATGTTCTCTTCCTTCTGATCCGTGGTCCAAGCTGGCCACAAGCAACTGTTCGAGATGGATGAAGAGAGACAGTGCTGGCTCGCTAGCAAACGTGGTCCCAGTTCAACTTGGGCCACAAGGCTCTGACGCCATACAACGTCCCGTCAGTGACCTCGGCCAAGGTCGCTGACGGGGGAACAATAACAGATCGGAGATACAGAAGGGTCTGGACCCATTAATCTTACGTTGTCAGTTTGACAGATTTTTCCGCAGACAAGCAGCATCTGTGCAGGAATAGTGGTTCTATTTCAAACGGATGCGCCGCCTCCTCTCGGGACATTGCTGCGCAATGCCCTGCCGGGCAATGGGCTGCGGGAAAATCCGTCAAACCCGTCACGCCGAAGGCGTGCCAATATTATTAGGCGCTCCTTCGGAGCGACGGGCGGCAATTTCACTTCATTTCAGTGGCTTGGGCCGCTTGCAAATAGAACCACTATTGGCAGCACGACCCAAACCACTGAAATTTCGCGAAATTGCCGCTGACGACGTAAGATTAATGGGTCCAGACCCTAAGGGGCGCTGCCCCTCGGCCTGCGGCCTCACCCTGGGATTTTTTGAACCAGAGAAGGGTGGACCGTTTCGGGGCATTATGGAAAATCTCTAAGTATTCTTCCCGAGAGGTCTGCCGATGATTCCCGCCCGATATGCCCACATCGTCTTTGGTTTTTGCCTTAGCGGGATGATGTCGCTGATTGTATCGGGCATCAGTATGCTGCGCGCCACCGAGGTTTGGTACGGGTTCTTTGGCCTCTGGATGGGCGCGTGGCTGACCAGTTGGGCCGTGGCCTTTCCGGTCGTGCTGTTCGTGGCCCCGCTGGCGCGGCGAATGGTGACGCGGATCACCGTTCAGCGTTAGTGCGCCTCGGCCCAGTTCGCGCCCTTGCCTGCGTCCACGGTCAGTTTCACATCCAGTTTCACCACCGGATCGGCGGCGTTTTCCATCACATTGCGCGCGGCGTCGATCAGCGAGTCTTCTGACCCGTTTTCGACCTCGAACAGCAGTTCATCGTGGACCTGCAACAGCATTGTCGCAGGGATGTCAGCGATGGCCACCGGCATACGGATCATCGCGCGGCGGATCACATCGGCAGCGGTGCCCTGAATCGGCGCGTTGATCGCGGCACGGGCGGCGAAACCGGCGCGGGGGCCTTTGCTGGCGATCTCGGGCGTGTGGATCTTGCGGCCGAACAGCGTTTGTACAAAGCCGTGCTCTTTGGCGAACGCCTTGGTGTCGTCCATATAGGTGCGGATGCCGGGGAAGCGTTCGAAATAGCGGTCGATGAACCCCTGCGCCTCGGCCCGCGGAATGCGCAGGTTGCGGGCCAGACCAAAGCCCGAGATGCCGTAGATGACGCCAAAGTTGATCGCTTTGGCCTGACGGCGGATGTCGGGTGTCATTTCGTCCAGCGGTACGTTGAACATTTCTGACGCGGTCAGCGCGTGAATGTCGATGCCGTCGGCAAAGGCCTGTTTCAGCTCGGGAATGTCCGCGATATGCGCCAGAATGCGCAGCTCGATCTGGGAATAGTCCAGCGCCACCAGCGTCTTGCCCTGTTCGGCAACAAAGGCCTCGCGGATGCGGCGGCCCTCTTCGCTGCGGATCGGGATGTTTTGCAGGTTGGGATCGGTCGAGGCCAGACGCCCGGTGGATGCCCCCGCGATGGAATAGGAGGTGTGCACCCGGCCTGTGTCGGGGTTGATGTGGTCCTGAAGCGCGTCTGTGTATGTCGATTTCAGCTTGCTGAGCTGACGCCAGTCCAGAATGCGGCGCGGGAAATCATGTTCGGTTGCAAGATCTTCAAGGATGTCGGCACCGGTGGAATATTTGCCATTCGCACCCTTCTTGCCGCCCTCAAGGCCCATGTCCTCGAACAGCACTTCGCCCACTTGCGCGGGGGAGCCGACATTGAACTTGCGCCCTGCCAGCTCGTAAATCTCGTCTTCCAGCCCGGCCATCTTTTGCGCAAAGGCGTTGGACATGCGGCTGAGCGTGTCGCGGTCAACCTTGATACCGGACCGTTCCATCGCGGCCAGCACCGGCACCAGCGGGCGTTCCAGTGTTTCGTACACCTTGGTCACGCCGACGCGGTGCAATTGCGGTTTCAGGGTCTGCCACAGCCGCAGGGTGATGTCGGCATCCTCGGCGGCATAGGCCACGGCCTTGTCCAGCGGCACGCGGTCAAAGGTGATCGCGGATTTACCGGAGCCCAGCAGCGGTTTGATCGGGATCGGCGTGTGCCCCAGATAGCGTTCCGACAGTGTGTCCATGCCGTGATTGTGCAGGCCCGCGTGCTGCGCATAGGACAGCAGCATCGTGTCGTCGATGGGGGCCACCGTAATGCCAAGCTGCGCGAAAATCTTGGCGTCATATTTCATGTTCTGCCCGATTTTCAGGACCGCAGGGTCCTCAAGCACTGGCGTCAGCATCTCAAGACACTGTTCCAGCGGCATCTGCCCCTCGGCCAGATCGTCCGAGCCGAACAGATCATCGGTGCCGCTGTCCTTGTGGATCAGCGGGATATAACAGGCCTGACCCGGATCGACGCAGAGCGAAATGCCGACCAGATCGGCGGTCATTTCATTCAGACCGGTGGTTTCCGTGTCGATGGCAACCCAGCCGCGTTCGCGGATGCGGTCGATCCAGACTTGCAGGCCGGCGGCGTCGCGGACGTGTTCGTAAGCGTCCGGGTTGAACGGCACGGTTTCGGCCTCGGGCATGTCGGCGGGGGCGGGGGTCTTGTCCTCGATCACCGGCGCTTCGACGTGCAGCGCCTCGGCGATGCGTTTGGACAGGGTGCGGAATTCCATCTCGGCCAGGAAGGCCAACAGCCGCTCAGGATCGGGGTCGCGCACTTCCAGATCGTCCAGCGTGAAGTCCAGCGGCGTGTTTTCGTCCAGTTGCACCAGATCACGGCTCAGACGGATCTGGTCGGCGTGGTCGATCAGGGTCTGACGGCGTTTGGGTTGTTTGATCTCTTCGGCGCGGGCCAGAAGCGTGTCCAGATCGCCGTATTCGTTGATCAGCAGCGCGGCGGTCTTGATGCCGATGCCGGGCGCGCCGGGCACGTTGTCGACGCTGTCACCCGCCAGTGCCTGCACATCGACGACGCGGTCGGGAAAGACGCCGAATTTCTCGAACACACCGTCGCGGTTGATGCTGCGGTTCTTCATCGCGTCCAGCATTTCGACGCCGTCGCCCACCAACTGCATCAGGTCCTTGTCGCTGCTGATGATGGTGCAGCGGCCCCCGGCGGCGCGGGCCTGCACGGCGAGCGTGGCGATGATGTCGTCGGCCTCGAACCCTTCTTTCTCCTCGCAGGCGATGTTGAACGCTTCGGTCGCGGTGCGGGTCAGGGGAATCTGCGGGCGCAGGTCCTCGGGCATGGCCTCGCGGTTGGCCTTGTACTGGTCGTACATATCATTGCGGAAGGTGTGGCTGCCCTTGTCAAAGATCACCGCAACGTGGGTCACGTCGCTGCCGGTGTTGCCCTCGACATAGCGCTGCAACATGTTGCAGAACCCCGCGACCGCGCCGATCGGCAGCCCGTCCGACTTGCGCGTCAGCGGCGGCAGGGCATGGTAGGCGCGAAAGATAAAGGCCGAGCCGTCGATCAGGTGCAGGTGGCACCCTTTTCCGAATTTTGATGACATCACACCCTCGCTGCAAACTTTGACCTTCTTGTGCCACAGGCGGACCACGGCTTCCAGATGGCGTGCTTGGTACGGGCGGAATTATTCAGGGCGCGGATTGATACAGCCAGTGTGACAGGCTGACCGACAGCGGCAGCGGCGTCCAGCGGCCAAAGCGCAGACCCGCGGCACGGATCATCTTTCCGACCCAGACGTTGCAGGTGCGCAAGGCGTCAAAGCGCCCTGCGGCAGGATAGAACAGGTCGGTTGCGTTAAAGCCGGGGGTGGCCAGCGGCGTGTCGGCGGTGAAAGTGGCACGCAGGGCTGTCAGAAAACGGGTATATTGCGCATCTGTCATGGCAAGGCTGCGCAGCTTCAGCGTTGGGGGAATTGCCCCGACAGCATCCAGCCGGATGACCGAACTGTCGCCAATCATACCACGCCACGCAGCGCGTGCGGTCACGTCGCCATAGGTGCCGACGGTGGTGTAAAAGTCATGCGCGCCCCAGCCGACCAACAGGTTTTGCGCCCCGTCCAGGTCCATCAACAGCGCCGCATCAGGCAGATCGGCAAAGGCTGCGCGTGTCGCGGCGTCCAGTGGCAGCACGAAATCGTAATGGATGGGGCCTGCGATCAACAGCACCTGATGGGTGGGCGGGTTGCTGTCAGCAATCTGCCCCGAAGGAAGCAGAGCACCGACAATCGCAGCACAGGGATAACTGAAGATCAGGACAAGCAGGGCAACGGCAAGCCGTTTCAGCTGTCGGCCTTGTGATCGGCGTGGACGTATTTGCAATCGCAATAGGGGCATTCGACCCAGCCCTTGTCGTGCGGAATTTGCAGCCAGACGCGCGGGTGGCCCAATGCGCCTTCCGAGCCGTCACAGGCCACGCGGTATTGTTCGACGATTTTGGTCTCGGGGGCTTGCAGGGTCATGGGCGTCCTCATCGGTCGGATAGTCGGGCCTTTATGGGCCACAAGGACACCCCCATGCAAGGGGGATCAGTCCCTGTCGATCCGTGCCTGATAGCAATTGTTGCGCGCGCTGCGGGCGTGGATATAGGCGACCTTTGGATCGGCAAAGATCGCGGCGATGCGCTGGTGCAACGCGGGCGTGGCGGTCACGCTGCCGGTGCCATAGACAATGCGATCGTCCGCGCCATAACCCTTGATCAGATAGTCTGGCGCGGTGCCCATGACCTCGGGCAGCGCAGTGCCACCTCCGCGCTCGCAGGTGTCTGCGCACAGAAAGATCGGCCCGACTTCTGCATAGGGATGTGTGCCCGCAAAAGGTTTGTACGCCAGCACCAGCATCCCCGCGCCTTTGGGCACATGGCGCAGGCAATGGCGGCAGGGGTTGCCTGCGCCGTCGGAAATCTGGCGCTCGGGCGGGTTGCCAAAGGCATCCGGCGCGCCTGCGCGGTAGGCCTCGACGATATCGGTGGGCAGGGCGGTGAATCTGGGCATTGGGCGTCTCCTATTGCTGCGCCTAAGGATTACCGGCGCATACCGCAGCGCATCGACCCGTTTCCTGCGCAATAACTGCTCGCAGGTCACATAGGGCAGTTCAATTCCGCCAATCCGGTGCAAAACGGTTCACCCCGACGGTGCGCTGCGTTAGAACGCCATCAAATAGTCACAAAGGCCACGCTTCATCATGTCCCCAAAACCCGTAGTACTGTGCATTCTCGATGGCTGGGGCCTGCGCGAAGACACCACTGGCAACGCGCCCGCGCTGGCGGATACGCCCACCTTTGACCGTATTATGGCGACCTGCCCCAATGCGACACTGATCACCCACGGGCCCGATGTGGGGCTGCCTTCGGGGCAGATGGGCAATTCGGAAGTGGGCCACACCAACATCGGCGCAGGCCGTGTGGTGGCGATGGATCTTGGCCAGATCGATCTGGCCATCGAAGACGGATCATTCTTTGAAAACAGTGCTTTGCAGGCATTCATCGGCGGGTTGAAAGACACGGGCGGCACGGCGCATCTGATGGGCGTGGTGTCGGATGGCGGGGTGCATGGCCACCTGACGCATATGCTCGCGGCAGCCAGGGCCTGTGCCGATGCGGGGCTGCCGGTGAAGATTCACGCACTGACCGACGGGCGCGATGTGGCGCCCAAATCAGCGCAGGGGTATTTCCGCACGTTGACCGAAGCACTGCCCGCAGGGGCCAGTATCGCCACTGTTACGGGGCGTTACTTTGCCATGGACCGCGACAACCGCTGGGATCGCGTGCAAAAGGCGTTCAACGCCATTGTGCATGGCAAGGGTAACGCGGCCACAGATGCTCAGGATGCCGTGGCGCAGGCCTATGCCGCCGACACCACCGATGAATTCATCCCTGCCACGGTGATCGGTGACTATGCCGGTGCGCGGGATGGCGACGGCGTGTTCTGCCTGAATTTCCGCGCCGACCGCGCCCGCGAGATCATGGCTGCCATCGGCGCACCGGATTTCGACGCCTTTGACGCAGGCACGCGGCCTGAATGGGCGGGACTGCTGGGCATGGCCGAGTATTCGGATCAGCACAACTTCTACATGCAGACCGCCTATCCCAAGCCTGCCATTGTGAACACGCTGGGCGCTTGGGTGGCACAGCACGGGCTGCGTCAGTACCGCATCGCGGAGACCGAAAAGTACCCCCATGTCACGTTCTTCCTGAACGGCGGCGTCGAGGTGCCGGCAGATGGCGAGGACCGCTATATGCCCAAAAGCCCCGACGTGCCGACCTATGACGTCCAGCCCGAGATGTCCTCAGAAGAAGTCACCGCCCATTTGGTGCAGGCCATCGGTGACGGTTATGATCTGATCGTGGTCAACTACGCCAACCCCGACATGGTCGGCCACACCGGTGATCTGGATGCTGCCATCGCCGCCTGCGAGGCCGTGGACCGTGGGTTGGCGCAGGTCGTGGCGGCGCTGGAAGCCGCAGGCGGCGCGATGATTGTGACGGCGGATCATGGCAATTGCGAAGTGATGATCGACCCCGAAACCGGCGGTCCACATACGGCGCACACGCTGAATCTGGTGCCGGTCGCCGTTGTGGGCGCCCAAGGCACGCTGCAAGGCGGCAGGCTGGCCGATCTGGCACCGACAGTGCTGCATCTGATGAGGCTGGAGCAGCCGGCAGAGATGACGGGGAGCAATCTGCTGAAATGATCCGCGCGCTTGTCCTTTTGGCCTGCCTATGGCCCGCTGCGCTGGTGGCACAGGACGGCACTGCGCTGGCCCGCGACGCAGGCGTGCAATTGCAAGAGGCCGCGGCGCAACTGGATGCAGCCGACAGCGCGCGCGACCGGATCAAGGCGCTGACGGCGACGATCAAAGCCTATGAAACCGGACTGGCCGCCATGCGCGACGGATTGCGCCGCGCGTCGTTGCGCGAAACGCAGCTGACACGGCAACTGGCGGCGCGCGACGGGGAAATCGCCAGCTTTCTGGGCACCTTGCAGACCATTGGCGCGACGCCATCGCCCACTTCCTTTCTGCATCCTGACGGGCCGACGGGCACCGCACGGGCCGGGATGCTGCTGGCCGAACTGACCCCGGCCCTGAACGCCCGCGCTAATGGGCTGCGCAACGATCTGGAAGACGTGCAGAACCTGCGCGCGATCCAGACACAGGCGACAGCGCAGATGCAAAAGGGGCTGAGCGAGGTCCAGACCGCCCGCACCGCGCTGTCACAGGCCATGGCCGAGCGCACCGACCTGCCGCGCCGCTTTACCGAAGATCCGGTGAACACTGCCATCCTGATCGAATCCTCGGAAACGCTTGATGCCTTTGCCTCGGGCGTGACCAATATTGCGGTGGATGAACATGCGGTCAGCCTGCCGGATCTTGAGGCGCGTATCGGTGACCTGGCGCTGCCTGCGCAGGGTCTGATCCTGCGCGGCGCGTACGAAGCGGATGCGGCGGGCATCGTCCGCCCCGGCATTCTGCTGGGCACCCGCCCCGGCGCGCTGGTCACCGCACCCACGGCGGCCACCGTGCGCTATCAGGGGCCGTTGCTGGACTTGGGGCAGGTGGTGATTCTCGAACCACAGCCCGATACGCTGTTTATTCTGGCCGGATTGGGCGCGGTATACGTCAAAACCGGTGAAGTGGTGGCCACAGATGCGCCGATCGGGCTGATGGGTGGACTTTCCGCCACGTCTGCGACAACTGAAATGTCACAGGAAGGTGAAGGCGCTGGCACTGCCCGTTCCGAAACGCTCTATATAGAAGTAAGACAAGACAACGTTCCGCAGGACCCCGCTTTGTGGTTCCGCCAAGGTAAGGATGGATAAAGTCTGATGAGAAAATTCGTAATGGCCGCACTGGGCGGCACATTGGCGGGTGTAATCGCCACGACGCAGATCGCAGGCCCCCTGCTGGCGCAAGAGGCGACGCGCAATTCCAGCGTATACGAGCAGCTTGATCTGTTTGGCGACATTTTCGAACGTATCCGTTCGCAATATGTCGAGGAAGTGGAGCCGTCTGAATTGATCGAGGCGGCGATTAACGGAATGCTGACCTCGCTTGATCCGCATTCGTCCTACCTGTCGCCCGAAGACGCAGACGCCATGCGCGTGCAGACGCGCGGCGAATTCGGTGGTCTGGGGATCGAGGTCACGCAGGAAGAGGGCTTTGTCAAAGTTGTCTCGCCCATTGACGGCACGCCCGCCGCCGAGGCTGGTATCGAAGCCGGTGACTTTATCACCCATGTCGATGGCGAAAGCGTTCTGGGCCTGACACTGGATGACGCCGTTGAAAAGATGCGCGGGCCGGTCGGGTCTGAAATCGTCATTACCGTGGTGCGCGAAGGCGAGCAGGATCCTTTTGACGTTTCGATCATCCGTGACACCATCGAATTGCAGGCCGTGCGCGCCAAGACCCAGGGTGAAACCGTTGTGCTGCGCATCACCACCTTTAATGACAAGACCTATCCCAACCTTGAAGAGAAACTGGCCGAAGAAGTCGAAAAGGCGGGTGGCATCGACAACGTAAACGGGTTTGTCATCGATCTGCGCAACAATCCGGGTGGTCTGCTGACGCAGGCGATCAAGGTCTCTGACGCCTTCCTGGAAAAAGGCGAGATCGTGTCGACCCGTGGCCGTCTTGCAGAGGATGGCGACCGGTTCAACGCCACGCCGGGCGATCTGGCGCAGGGCAAGCCGATTGTTGTTCTGATCAATGGCGGGTCGGCTTCGGCCTCTGAAATCGTTGCCGGCGCGTTGAAAGACCATCGCCGGGCGATCATTGTCGGCACCAAATCCTTTGGCAAAGGGTCGGTTCAAACTGTTATGCCCTTGCGCGGTGGCGGTGCGATGCGTCTGACGACGGCACGGTATTACACGCCGTCGGGCCGTTCGATCCAGTCGCTGGGCGTTAGCCCGGACATCATTGTGCAACAGCCACGCCGCAAGCCTGAAACCGAGGAAGAAGACGGTCCGCCCCTGCTGCGTTCCGAGGCCGACCTGCGTGGTGCGATTTCCAACGACAGTCTGACCGAGGATGAAATCCGCCAGATCGAGGAAGATCGTGCCAAGGCCGAAGCCGCGGCGGATTTGCGTAAAGAGGATTACCAGCTGGCCTATGCCATCGACATTCTCAAGGGCCTGACGGCACTGGCGCCCAAAGACTAAAAATTTCAGGGGCGGCGCTGATGCGTCGCCCTTTTTCCTTTTCGACCGGTGCTGTCATCCGTCGCGGATGACACAGGAATTTTCGTTAAATCCCCTTCTTTCCGTCACCTTTGGATTTCGGCCTGAGTCTAGGGTATGTGACCTAGGATGTTTCGACGCAATGGCGGCGAAACGCACGTTTGAGCATATCCAGCTCTGCGCGCAGCAGGCTCATTTCGGCGCGCATGTCATCGCCCAGCACTTCGCCTGCCATAAGATGAAAATACGCCAGCGTGCTGCCGTCATATGTGTCGCTAATCACAAAGGTCTGGACACCTTCGGAAATAGCCTCGGAAGGGATCGGCACCTGCAACAGCCAGTGGCCTTTTTCCGGGTCTTCGGTCAGCTGCACATCCGCCACGGGTTTGTCCAGAAGGTGCACGGCCAGCTGTGGCACCTCTGCATTTTGCGAGCTGACGACACCACGCCAGATGCCGTTGGATATCTTGGTGCCTGTGACGGTCAGATTGCTCATGAAATTGGCCTTTTGCTACAGGGCGGCGCGCGGGCGGCGCGAAAAGTTCAGGTCCCGCACGACCACCTGGTTCATCTGGGGGCCTTCAAAGATCAGGTCGATCCACACCTTTTCGACCCGCTTTTCATTCAGGTTGGAATAGGCCAGATCAAATTCAACCACGATCTCTTCTTCGCGCAGCGGCAGTTCGCGCACGATCTGTTCGGTGTTCGGCCCGTGTTTGATGTTCAGTCGCGCAAAGATCTCCAGCGGATTTTCCATCTCGACAATACAGGACATACGCAACAGGTGCGTGCGCCGCAGCCCGTTTGCGGCCGCGTCGGGCAGGTCCACAACCAGCGACAGGAACGATCCGTCAAAGCTGAAAACATCCATGCGCAAACCATAGGGCGCGATATCTTCCTCGCGGGTGTTGCGCAGCTGGCGCAGGGTCAGCTCGCTGAGTTTGCAGTCGTGAAACAGGGTGATTTCACTGCCCAGCATGGATTTGGTCTGAACCGACGAAAGCCCCGGCGTGTGCAACGGACCGCGCCACAGTTCAGGGCGCCAGGCCCAATCGGAATTGTGTGGTTTTGCAAAGCTGGTCGAGCCGATCACCGGCAAGGCCAGACGTTCATCGGCTATGAAGATCAACCTGTCGATATGCGCACGCATCAACCGCGCGCTGTTGCGCAGCTGGCGCAGGGTATGCAGGTTGACGCTGTGCGCATTGCGCGCGGCACGCGCCCAGCGACGCATGGTGCGCCTGTGCGACAAACGCTCGAACAAACTGATCTTGTTACTTGGCACGGGCCGTTTCGCCTCTGGGTCTGCTCTTTTGGGTATCTAACGAAAAGCTTTCAGTCAAATAAACCGCCAATCGTACATGTGGGGCGATTTTCAGAGCCTGTTGTATTATTCAGTCTCTGTTGCCCCCTGTACCGCCGCAGTGACCTGCCTGGCCGCTCGTGTCCGGGTGCGCTGCATCAGGCGGTTCAGCACGCGGCCACCTTCTCTGCCGGTGGCGCCGCTGTCTTCGGCACCGTAGATTGCCAGCCCGACCAGATGTGATCCGATTTGCCCGGCCCCGCGCCAATGTACTGCCGACAGTCCTTTGCGGCTGGGCGCCTGGCCTTGAACCCGCAACAAAACGGCGTCCTTGGTTTCGAGCTTGTCCAGTACCTTGCCATCTGAAAGTGCCGATTCCAGGCTCGCCGCAGAAATGGGCGCGACACCTGCCTGGGCTGTCGTCAGGCTGACTGTTATCAGGCCCAACGGCGCACCATAAGCGCCATCAGGGTCGCCCAAAGTGTCGCAACGTGCCAGCACTGCAAAGCTGGATTTCAGGCTGCGCCTGTCGATGCAAAAGCCTTCGGGGGCCACAAGGGTCAGCGCGCCTCTGGCCATCGGGGCTTCGCGCAGCGGCGCTTTGGTCGCGCCGCCGCCCACGTCACATCCTGCGAGGGCCATGAACCCCGCAAGGAGGACCCCTTTACAGGTCCCAGTATTCATGCCGCTCGAGCTTGGCGCCGGGGTGGGTAACCGCCCCTTTGTACGTCGACCCGACCAACTGCGCGTATTTCCACAGTGCGCCTGCACCATAGATCGTATCGCGTGGACCTTTCCATTCGGCTTTGCGCTCGGCCAGTTCGCCATCGCTCAGCGCGACGTTGATGCTTCCTTCGATGGCGTTGATGGTAATCACATCGCCATCTTTCAGGAATGCAATCGGCCCGCCATGCGCGGCCTCTGGCCCGACGTGACCCACGCAGAACCCGCGCGTTGCACCTGAAAAGCGGCCATCGGTGATCAAGGCCACCTTCTTGCCCATGCCCTGACCGGACAGCGCAGCCGTGGTCGCCAGCATTTCGCGCATCCCCGGACCGCCCGAGGGGCCCTCGTTGCGGATGACAAACACGTCGCCCTCTTCGTAGGTGCGGTTCTGCACCGCTTCAAAGGCATCCTGTTCACATTCGAACACGCGCGCAGGGCCGGTAAAGATCTGGTGCTGGGCTTCCATGCCCGCGACCTTCACGATGGCGCCTTCGGGGGCGATGTTGCCCTTGAGGCCGACAACGCCGCCGGTTTTGGTCAGCGGAGTCGAGATCGGGTAGATCACCTTGCCGTCCGCTTCCAGCGTGACCTTGTCCAGTTCCTCGCCGATGGAATAGCCCGTGGCGGTCATGCAATCCTCGTGGATCAGGCCTGCCTTGCGCAGTTCCTTCATCACGACAAAGATGCCGCCCGCTTCGTACAGATCCTTGGCCACATACTGACCGCCAGGCTTCAGGTCGACGAAATAGGGTGTCTCGCGGAAGATGTCACAGACGTCATCCAGGAAAAAGTCGATGCCCGCCTCGTGCGCCATGGCAGGCAGGTGCAGGCCCGCGTTGGTCGAACCGCCGGTGCAGGCCACGACACGCGCGGCGTTTTCCAGCGACTGACGGGTGACGATGTCACGGGCGCGGATGTTTTTCTCGATCAGGTTCATCACCGCAGCGCCTGACGCCTTGGCGTATTCATCGCGCGACTCGTACGGGGCAGGCATGCCTGACGAGTTGGGAAGTGCCAGACCGATGGCCTCGGACACGCAAGCCATGGTGTTGGCGGTGAACTGGCCACCACAGGCGCCGGCAGAGGGGCAGGCGACACGTTCGAGAATGGCCAGCTCGGCCTCGGTCATGGTGCCGTTTTGCTGGTGGCCGACCGCTTCGAACATGTCTTGCACGGTCAGGTCGCGGTCCAGGTATTCGGCAGGCACAGATGCGCCCGACGCAACGCGCCCCGGCAGGATCGACCCGCCATACAGGAACACCGACGGCACGTTCAGACGGATCATCGCCATCATCATGCCCGGCAGCGATTTGTCGCAACCGGCAAGGCCCACAAGCGCGTCATAGCAGTGACCGCGCATGGTCAGCTCGACCGTGTCGGCAATCGCCTCGCGCGAGGCCAGCGACGACCGCATGCCTTCGTGGCCCATCGCGATGCCGTCGGTGACGGTGATCGTGGTGAATTCACGCGGGGTGCCATAGGCGGATTTCACGCCCATCTTGACCGCTTGGGCCTGACGGTTCAGCGAAATGTTGCACGGGGCGGCTTCGTTCCAGCAGGTCGCGACGCCGACCAATGGCTGGTGAATCTCGTCCTCTGTCATGCCCATGGCATAGTAATACGACCGGTGCGGCGCCCGCTCGGGCCCCTCGGTCACATGACGGCTTGGCAATTTGGATTTGTCGAACTTGCCCTTGAGCATTTTGGCCTCCCGGTGAATGAGTTGTTCTTGCAATAACGGGCAGCGGATTGGGGCACAAGACGCAAGGCTGATAAGTGAAAGGCGTGTTTGCCATGAGAATGCACAGGACCGGGGCCGCCGGCGCACAATGGCGCTGCTTGATTTCGCCTGGTGCGGGACATACTTTGCCATACTGAAAGTCCCACACGCCCGCGCGGCATTATTAGGCGGGTCCATGGAACGCACTCTGTTCAGTTTTATCTGGAAATACTCGAAACGCGAACAGGTGCTGCTGCTTCTGGTTACGCTGGTCACCTTTCCGTTCCTGTACGCCACGCTGGAGCTGCCCAAGCGGATCATCAACGATGCCATCGGTGCCGATTCCGACGTCATCACCTATCTTGGTGTGGACATGCCGCAGGTTGTGTTCCTGCTGGTCCTGTGCGGCATCTATCTGGTGGCGGTGTTGGTACATGGCTTGCTGAAGATGCGCCTGAACACGATGAAGGGCATTGTGTCAGAGCGGATGCTGCGCCGGCTGCGGTATACGTTGATTGCACGCATGATGCGGTTCCCGCGCAGCTATTTCCGCACCACCTCACAGGGCGAACTGGTCAGCATGGTCACATCCGAGGCCGAGCCGATGGGCGGGCTGATGGGCGACGCTCTTGCGCAGCCGGTGTTTCAGGCGGGCCAGATGCTGATCATCGTGGTGTTCCTGTTTGCACAAAGCATCTGGTTCGGGCTGGCCGGTATCGCGCTGATCCCGTTGCAGGCGTGGCTGATCCCGATGCTGCAACGCCAGATCAACGTCCTGAACAAAGCGCGGATTGTCGAGGTGCGGGCCCTGTCATCCGAGATCGGAGAAAGCGCCGCAGGCGTCACCGATCTGCGCACCAATGGCGGCTGGCGTTACCGGCTGGCGCAGTTCACCGACCGGTTGGGGCGCTTGTTCGATATCCGCTATCGTATCTACCAGAAGAAATTCTTCATGAAGTTCCTGAACAACTTCATCACGCAGCTGACGCCGTTCTTTTTCTACTCGGTCGGCGGTTATCTGGCGATTAACGGGCAAATTTCGGTGGGTGCGCTGGTGGCCGCGCTTGCGGCCTACAAGGACCTGTCGAGCCCGTGGAAGGAACTGCTGACCTATTACAATCAGGTACAGGACATGTCGGTGCGCTGGGATGTGGTGATGGAGCGGTTCGCGCCCAAGGGCATGGTTGCCGCCGACAAGTTCGAAGGTGCGCCCAAGGTCATTCCACATCTGGATGGCAGCATCGTGCTGGACAACGTGACGGTGCGCGATAGCGATGGCAACGCAATTCTGGAGAACATCAACCTGACCATTCCGGCGGCCGCGCGCGTTGCCATCCAGGTCACCAATCAGAACGAGCGCACCGCGCTGGCCGAATTGCTGACCCGTGAAATGATGCCCACACGGGGACATGTGACCATGTCGGGGCACGATATGGCCGAATTGCATCAGGCCGTGATCGCCGCGCGCATCGGCTATGCCCATTCGCGGCCCTATCTGTTCGACGGCACCCTTGGTAGCAACCTTTTGATGCCGTTGATGACCAGCCCGCGCACCGTGTTGTGGGACCCCGGTCAAAAGGACGTGGCAGGTATCGAAGCCGCGCGCGCGGGCAACAGCACCGACAGTCTGGTGGCCGATTGGGTCGACCCGGAGTTGGCAGGGCTGACAGACCCCGACGAAATCCGCGCTTGGTGGTTCAAGCTGATCAAAGCCATCGGGATCGAGGATCAAGTGGTGCGGCGCATGATGGGGTCGAACATTGATGTCGCACAGCACCCCGCGCTGGCCGAAGCGATTGTTGCCCTGCGGCCCGAGGTTGAACGTCGCCTGACGGCCTCGGGTCTGGACGAGGCGGTAAACCGCTTTTCTCCCGACCGTTTCAACCCGTCGATGCCACTGGGGGGCAACCTTTTGTTCGCTGCCCCGCGCGTCAGCATCAGCCAGCAGGCATTGGTCGAGGAAGGCAGATTCCTGCATCTGGTCATTGAACAGGGTCTGGCCGAACAGGGCATCGCGATTTCGCAGACCCTGATAGAAACGCTGCTGCAAACCTTTGGCCGGGACGGCACAAACCACCCGCTGTTCACCGCTCTGGGGATCGAAGAAGAGATGTACGAGCGTCTGGCCGACATCGCCGAACGCCGGCGCGAACACGGAGATGTCGCGCTGAGTGAGGACGAATTTGCCCTGCTGCTGACGGTGCCCTTTGCTTTGACTGCCGAGCAGTTCGGTGCGGCATTCCCCGAAAGTTTCAAAGACGAAATCCTGAAGATTCGCCGTGAAAACGGCCCGTCACTGCGCGCATTGATGTCGGATATGTTCGTACCCATCGCGCCCGAGAACTATTTTCCGCGGCTGACAATATTGGAAAACGCCTTGTATGGGCGGGTGTCGGCTTTTGCAGGCGCACGGTTCAAGGACATTGAAATTCTGGTGTCCGAGGTGTTGGAAGAAAACGGGTTGCAGGGTCTCGTGGCCGAGACGATCTTTGACATTCCCACGGGTCTCGGCGGCATCAAAATCCCGACGGTTCTTCAGGAAAGGGTCGCCTTCAGCCGCGCGGCGATCAAGCGCCCCGATATTCTTGTGCTGGACCGCGCGCTGGCAAGTCACAACAGCGTCCAACGCAGCGCGGCACGCTCGGGTCTGCGTGACCTGCTACCCGCATCAACGCTGATTTTCATGGAGGAATCTTTCGAAAATCCAGATGCCTACGATCTTTTCGTCGAAATCCGTAACGGGCGGATTGACGGCATATTGGCCCATGACGCTGACGACGAAAGCGGCGCCGGCGCCGATGACCTGCGACACAAGCTGCAAGTGATCGCGCGCACCGAAATGTTTGGCCAGCTGGATTCGCGCAACCAGCGACTGCTGGCCTTTGCTGCACAATGGTATCCTGCCAAGGTCGGCCAGCGTGTGTTCTCTATGGATGAGGCTGCCGATGCGGCCTATCTGTGTGTCTCGGGTCAGGCATTGCTCAGCTACCGTGACGCGGATGGCCAGAGCCACCCGATCACCACAGTTCATCCCGGGCGCGTGATCGGCGATTTGTCGATCATCCTGAACGAACCGCGTCAGTCAGACCTGACCGCGACAACGGACTGTAATTTTCTGCGGCTGGGGGCAGAGGAGTTTCGTGCGGTCTATGAAAATGACACCGGTGTGTTGTTGCAATTGCTGCGCACCGTGGGGTCGCACCTGACCGGCGCGGCCGATCTGTTGCGCGATGCGCGCTTGGATGTGCCTGTGCCGCTTGGTCCTGTCGCGCCATCGCTTGAGGATGACGCATGATCCGATCGCCGGAAGCCTATGCACCGCATAAGGCGTTTATTGCCCCTGCGCGTGCTTACCC
Organism: Pseudosulfitobacter sp. DSM 107133; assembly: GCF_022788695.1. Lineage (NCBI taxonomy): Bacteria > Pseudomonadati > Pseudomonadota > Alphaproteobacteria > Rhodobacterales > Roseobacteraceae > Pseudosulfitobacter > Pseudosulfitobacter sp. DSM 107133. Next base: position 3,503,278 of record NZ_CP085154.1, on the reverse strand, counting down.
GCAGTTGTGGCGGCTGGTGCTGGGGCTGGTTTTGGGTGGGGCCGGATATTTTGCACTCAGCCAGCTTTACGTCACCTTGCTGCTGTCCTTTGTGCCACCTGAAAGCACAGCGCGGTTTTACGATGATCTGCAAAGCGGGGCCACGCCATCGGCGATGTTTTTACTGCTGTTCAGCTTTGGCTTGTTGATGCTGGTCCTGGGGCGGGTTCTGGTGGTGCTGCACCGTCGCCCGATGCTGTCGTTGCTTGGTCCATGGCGCGAATGCGCCGGACAATTCCGGCTGGCCCTGACGGCCATGGTGATGCTGTCAGTGGCGCTTTGGGTGCTGCCCCCGTGGGGGATGGAGCCGCCGCTGGTGCCAGAACTGCCCTTTGGGCGGTGGGCCGCATTGCTGCCGCTGTCTTTGCTGGCCGTTCTGGTGCAGGTCAGCGCCGAGGAACTTTTGTTTCGCGGATACATCCAGCAGCAGCTTGCCGCGCGGTTTGCATCGCCTCTGGTCTGGATGGCGATACCTTCAGCGCTGTTCGCTCTTGGCCACTACGCGCCCGAGACATCCGGCGAGAATGCCCTTTGGGTTGCCGCATGGGCGGGCATGTTTGGTTTGCTTATGGCGGACCTGACAGCGCGGTCGGGCACGCTGGGCCCTGCCATTGCCGTGCATTTCATCAACAACGTGATGGCAATGTTGTTCACGGCCATGCCTGACGACCTGTCGGGCCTGGCGCTTTATGTCATGCCTTTTGGCTTGGCAGACGAAGCCGCTGTCGCGCTATGGCTGCCCGTTGATTTTGCGATCATGCTGACCAGCTGGCTGGCTGTGCGACTTGCCTTGCGCCGTTGATTGCAATTGTCGGGCGCGGGCATTATCTGGGGGACCAACAGGCCAGCAGAAAGTGTACACATGAACTGGATCAACAACTACGTCCGGCCACGGATCAATTCGATTTTTTCGCGTCGCGAGACACCGGACAATCTGTGGACCAAATGCGATGAATGCGGCACCATGCTGTTCCACCGCGAGGTCAGTGACAATCTGAACGTCTGCACCAACTGCGGCCACCACATGAACATCACCCCGCGCGAGCGGTTCAAGGCGTTGTTTGACGGCGGTATTTTTTCGCAAGTCAGCGTGCCGACTCCCAATGCCGACCCGTTGCACTTTCGGGACCAGAAGAAATATCCCGACCGGATGAAGGCAGCCCAAAAGGCAACCGGCGAGGCCGAGGCGATGCTGGTCGCCACAGGAGAGATCGGACGCACGCCGATCGTGGCCTGTGCGCAGGACTTTACCTTTATGGCCGGGTCCATGGGCATGTATGTGGGCAACGCGATCATCGCCGCCGCCGAAGAAGCGGTCAAGCTCAAGCGCCCGCTGATTCTGTTTTCCGCCGCCGGTGGCGCGCGGATGCAGGAAGGTATCCTGTCGCTGATGCAGATGCCGCGCACCACGGTCGCCGTGCAGATGCTGAAAGAGGCGAACCTGCCCTATATCGTCGTGCTGACCCACCCGACCACGGGCGGCGTCACCGCGTCCTATGCGATGCTGGGCGATGTGCATATTGCCGAACCCAATGCGCTGATCTGCTTTGCCGGACCGCGCGTGATCGAACAGACCATCCGCGAAAAACTGCCCGAAGGGTTCCAGCGCGCCGAATACCTGCTGGATCATGGTATGCTGGACCGCGTGACACCGCGCACCGAAATGCGTGACGAGCTGATCAACATCACCCGCATGTTGCTGGGCCTGCCTCCCGCCGTTAAAGGCGACCTGCCGCCGCCCGAGCCAACGCCCGAGGCGAGTGTTAAAGCGCCCGAACCTGCCGCCGCGCCCAAGGCCGACGCCGCAGAAAAACCGGCGCCCGCGAAGAAATGACCGCACAAGGTTCGGATGTCATCCTGCAACGGATGATGGCGCTGCATCCCAAGATTATCGACCTGACGCTGGACCGTGTCTGGCGGCTGCTGGATGCGCTGGGCAATCCACAGAACGACCTGCCGCCGGTGATCCACATCGCAGGCACCAATGGCAAGGGGTCGACCCAGGCGATGATCCGCGCGGGGCTTGAGGCCGCGGGCAAACGTGTGCACGCCTACACTTCGCCGCATCTGGCGCGTTTTCACGAACGTATCCGGCTGGCGGGCGATCTGATCACCGAGGACGCGCTGAGCGCGGTTCTGGATGAATGCTATGCCGCCAACAATGGCGAAACGATCACCTATTTCGAGATCACCACCGTCGCGGCGATCCTGGCCTTTGCGCGCACCCCTGCGGATTACACCCTGCTTGAGGTGGGGTTGGGCGGACGTCTGGACGCCACCAATGTGATTGCAAAACCGGCGGTCACGGTGATTACCCCGGTCAGCATCGACCACCAGCAGTTTCTGGGCGACACTCTGGCCGAAATCGCGGGGGAAAAGGCCGGAATCATCAAGCGCGGCGTGCCCTGTGTGGTTGGCCCGCAGGAAGACGATGCGCTGGACGTGATCGAAGGCGTCGCCGCCCGTCTTGGCGCGCCGCTGATGGTCTATGGCCAGCACTGGCACATCGGGCCGGATCACGGGCGCATGGCCTTTCAGGACGAAAAAGGCTTGCTGGATTTGCCCCTGCCTAATCTGATCGGGGCGCATCAGGTTCAAAACGCCGGCGCCGCGCTGATGGTGCTGCGTGCGCTTGGCATGGACGAAGCAGCCTGCACCGCCGCTGTCACCAACGCGCAATGGCCCGCCCGGATGCAGCGTTTGCGCAGCGGCCCGCTGGCCGACCGCGCCGGCGCGGCTGAACTGTGGCTGGACGGCGGGCACAACCCCGCAGCAGGCGAGGCGCTGGCACAGGTTCTGGGGAATCTGCCCAAGCGTCCCACGCATCTGATTTGCGGCATGTTGAACACCAAGGACATTGGCGGCTATTTGCGCCCTCTGGCGGCCCATGTGGAGAGCCTGACGGCTGTGTCGATCCCCGGAGAGGCGAACACCCTGCCCGCCGAAACAACAGCCCAAGCCGCGACCAAAGCCGGTATGCAGGCCGGCACGGCGAGCGATGTGGCCGCGGCACTGGACGCAATCCTGACCGCGGACCCCGAGGCACGGGTGCTGATCTGTGGATCGCTTTATCTGGCCGGAAATATCCTGCGCGAAAACGGCTGAAACCGCTGCTTACTTGCCACAGGGGCCGTGCATTCGCATTGGCCCATATTGACGTGAATCGGCCCATAGCCCTAGATGTGGTGCTATTAAGGCCGGATGGGCCTTCGCCCGAACCCGCCAGATTTTGAGAGCAGACCTATGGATCGCCGCAATTCAAGGGCGTCCGCCACGGATACGCAGCGCAAGCTGCGCCACGACGAACGGACACCTTTCCTGACAATACTGGCTATTGGCGTCGCTGGGGCTGCGATGGTGGCAGGGTTGGTGATGCTGCTGTTTTCGCAAGGGGCCATTGACGATAATGCCGCCATGGCATCCGGCACAGTGCAAGACTGGACCCCCGATGTCAGCCGCGCCGACGCGTCCTTGCTGGACCCGGAACCCGCAGTCTCGACGGCACGTCGTTTGCGCACGATGACAAATGCTACAGGTCAGCCTGTGGACCTGTCCCGCCTGACAGAACGGGTGCTGCACCGTTTCGGCTATACGCCGCGATCTGGCAAAGCCTTGCAGGCCGCTTTGCTGTCGGCGCTGTCCCAAGAGCAGTCAGACGCCTATATCGACACCTTGCTGAACATGGCCGCGCGGCGCAAAGAGTTTGTGGTTCCGGGACAATTGCGATTGGCAAATGGCCGGCTGGACACGGAAACGCTGCTGGCCACCCTGATAGACTACGCTTCGGACTGACCCCAGTCGGCGGCCATCATCTCGCGCAGACGCGATGCGGTGCGTTCGAATTCAAAGGTGCCTTCGCCCTCGACATACAGCATTTCAGGCATCGCGGCGGCGGATGCAATCAGCTTGACCCTGGCCTCGTACAGCGCGTCGATCAGGGTGACGAACCGCTTGGCCTCGTTGAAATTGTTGCGCGACAGGCGTGGAATGTTGTCGATCATCAGCACGCGCACCGCATCGGCGATCACCAGGTAATCGCCGGGCCCCAAGGGCTTGCCGCACAGATCATAGAACGGCGCGCGGGCGATCCCGCTGCGATAGGCGGGCAGTTCGACGTCGCGCCCTTTGATCCGCAGCACCAGCGGTTCCGATGCGCCGCCGGTCAGGTCGCGCCAGACCGCGTCCATGGTGGCGCGTGTTTCGGCTGAGATGGGGGTAAAGAACCGGTCTTCTCCAGCCAGCCGATCCTGACGATAATCGCGCGGGCTGACCATTTCGTGCACGACCATCTTTTCCTGAATCAAGGCAATGAACGGCAAGAACAATTGCCGGTTCAGCCCGTTTTCATACAGATCGTCGGGGTGGCGGTTCGATGTGGTGATGACACAAACGCCCGCTTCGAACAGGGCGCGGAACAGCCTGCCGACGATCATCGCATCGGTGATGTCGGTGATTTGCATCTCGTCAAAGGCCAGCAGCCGCACGCTTTCGGCCACCTTTTGTGCCACGGGCGCCACTGCATCCTCGACGCCGTTCTGGTGGGCTTCGTGAAGGGCAGCGTGAATTTCCTGCATAAAGGCATGAAAATGCACCCGCCGCGCCGGCACGTCGCCGAGGTGCTGCACAAACAGGTCCATGAGCATCGACTTGCCCCGTCCGACACCGCCCCACAGGTACAGCCCCTTGGGGGCTTCGGGGGTTTTGCGGAACCAGCCGGTTTTCACCGGCGTGTTCAAAGCCTGCTGGATGCGGTCAAACTGGTCCATCACCGCCAGTTGGGCAGGATCGGATTGCAATGTGCCGTCGGCGGTCAACTGCGCGTAAATGGTGCTGAAGTCGGTCATACCTTGGCTTAGCCGAGCACTTGCCCGTTGAAAAGCGCAGGGGCGCATCGCGTCACATCAAATTTCGTGACGTGACGACGAGAAATGCTGATTTGACCGCTGCCCGCAATTGCCTAGAGTTTGCGGACCTCGGAACCGGAGCTTTGACGTGACCACGCGCACCCCCCTCTTTACACCCGTCCTTTTGGTAGGCTGCTTTATCATCATGGTCAGCTTTGCTGTTCGTGCGTCGTTTGGCGTGTTCCAGATTCCCATCGCCGCGGAATTCGGCTGGCTGCGCACCGAATTTTCGCTGGCCATTGCGATTCAGAACCTTGCGTGGGGCGTTGGCCAACCGATTTTTGGCGCCATCGCTGAAAAGATCGGTGACCGCAAAGCCATCGTAATCGGGGCAGTGCTGTATGCCATCGGCCTGGTGCTGTCCGCCGGGTCGACCACGCCGCTTGAGCATCAGGCCTATGCCTGGCTGGTGGGCTTTGGCATCGCGGGCACGGGGTTTGGCGTGATTCTGGCCGTTGTCGGCCGGGCAGCCAGCGATGACAACCGGTCGATGTCGCTGGCCATTGCAACGGCGGCGGGCAGCGCGGGGCAGGTCTTTGGTGCGCCGGTGGCAGAATGGCTGCTGACGATGATGAGCTGGCAAATGGTGTTCATGGTCTTTGCTGCCGCGATCATGGCGATGCTGCTGACGCTGCCAATGATGCGCGCGCCGGTCACGGCGACCAGGGCCGAACTGGAAGAGAGCATGGGCCAGATCCTGATCAAGGCCTTTCGTGATCCGTCTTATACACTGATCTTTATGGGCTTTTTTAGTTGCGGCTATCAGCTGGGCTTTATCACCGCGCATTTTCCGGCCTTTGTGACCGAATTATGTGGCCCCATCCTGCCCGGTGGCGTGTTGCACAACATCGGTATCACCAGCACCTCGGCTTTGGGGGCGGTGGCGATTTCATTGATCGGGCTGGCCAATATCGCAGGCACGCTGACCGCGGGCTGGGCGGGCAAGCGGTATTCAAAGAAATACCTGTTGGCGGGCATCTACGTTGGTCGCACGGTGATTGCGGCGCTGTTCATCATGCTGCCAATCACACCGGTGACGGTGATCCTGTTCTCGGTCGGGATGGGCGCGCTTTGGCTGGCCACGGTGCCGCTGACCTCGGGGCTGGTCGCGCATATTTACGGGCTGCGGTATATGGGCACGCTCTATGGCATCATATTCTTCAGCCACCAGGTGGGCAGTTTTCTGGGTGTCTGGCTGGGGGGGCGGATGTACGACATTACCGGCAACTATACGATGGTCTGGTGGATCGGTGTCGGTGTCGGGGCATTCAGCGCCATCGTCCACTTGCCAATCCGCGAACGGGTGCTGCCGAACGGTCTGATGGCCAAGCCCGCCGTCTAGGATCAAGAGGCTAAAGCTTTGGCGGGTTGTCGCGGATGATGCGGATCACCTGATCCGCGTGTGTGTAGGTCAACGCATGTGTCGCGCCGTCGATTACCTCTTGGTGGGCGTTGCGGCTCCATTCGGCCAACATGCCGACGGATGACAGGTCGATCACCCTATCCTCGCGCCCCCAGATCGCCAGCACCGGAATGCCCGCGCGGTGGATGATCTGGTGTTCGGCCTTTTGAGTGCCCGCCAGCACACCGCGCAGGCTGGACAGAACAGCGGGCACAAAGCCGCGCCAGTTCAGTTCGGCCTGTTGCAAGGCGCCGATGTTTTCCACTTGGGACGGCGTTGCGGCCTCTGCCTTGACCCCTTTGCGCAATTGGCGCGGGAAAAAGGCGAGCATCATCCAGTCACCTATCAACGGCGTGTTCAGGATGAACCGGTTCAGCCGCGTGCGCACAAGGGTCATGCCCGCCGGGGCCAGCAGGATCAACTGGCGCACGCGGTCGGGGTGGCTTGCCGCAAACAATGTGGCAATCGCCCCGCCCATCGAATAGCCGATCAGCGTAATGTCATCCTGCACCCCTTCATGGGCCAGCAATTCCTCCAGCTCGGTCAGGTAAAACGCGTCGTCATGGGCCCCCTTGGGCCGGTCGGAATAGCCGCGCCCGTAGTGGTCGAAGATCAGAATGCGAAAGCCCAAAGCGGCCAGCCCGCGCGTCAGCCCGCCCCAGACATAGGACGAGGTGGTCAGCCCGTGAACACAGACGCAGACCGGCCCGCGCACCGGCCCAAGCCAGTCGTAATGCACCACACCCCCCGACAAGGTGGCGAATTTTCCTGGCGCGGTGCTGCGGGCCTTGGTGCCCATGCGCGGGCGGGTGCGCTCGATCAGCACCGGAAGAGCGATCAGGGCCGCCAGCAGGGTCAGCGCCCCATAGATCACGCGCCCGCCTTCCAGCGGTCAAGGATATAGCGGCTGGTCATCAGATCCAGATGTGCGCCGCCACCGTTCTTGAACAGGGTGATCTGGTCATCCGATGTGCGTTTGAAGGCATTGATGTCATAGTAGTCCGCCAGCAGGTCATCGCGGGTGATGGCCCCGCTTTCCAGTGGGATGTTGATTTCACCGATGTGGCCAATGGTGGTGTCGAAACTGTCAACAAAGACCCGCGATTTCTGCAAGGCGGCGTCGTCGACTTCGCGCATGTCGGGGCGATAGGCGCCGATCAGGTCAATGTGCTGGCCCGGTTGCAACCAGTCGCCCTTGATCAGCGGTTCAGTGGACATGGTGGCGCTGGTCACGATGTCGGCGGCGCGCACGGCTGTTTCCAGATCGTCCGCCACCTGCAAGCCGTCCACCTCTTGCGCCATCTTGTCGGCATTGGCGCGGGTGCGGTTCCAGACGGTAAAACGCGCATCGGGGAAGGCCGCGGAATAGGCCGCGTGCAGGCTGTGGCCGACGGTGCCCGCCCCCACGATCAGGATATTTTCGCTGTCGGGGCGGGCCAGACGGCGCGCGGCGGTCAGGCTGTCGCCTGCGGTTTTCCATTTGGTCACAAGGTGGAAATCGACAATTGCCTCAAGCGTGCCATCGGTGTCCGAATACAGCGTCACACCCCCGTTCACCATCGGTTTGCTGTTGGCCGGATTGCCCGGAAAGATCGTGGCCGATTTCACTGCGATCCCCAGCCCGTCGATCCAGGCAGACCGGTTCAGCAACGTGTCGGGACCCCGGTACAGGAAGGTATCGCCAATCTCGGCACGGGGCAGATTGTGGCCTGCGGCCAGCGCGTCGGTCAGGCCGATCCAGTCCAGCAGCGCCTCGCCTTCGGCAAAGGGGATGATGGGGATATGTGTCATCGCGCTTCCTCCTCGCTCAGCAACCCCTCTTGCACCAGCCGTGCGGCCCAGCCGTCGGAATTTTGAAACAGATGCGTGCGCCAGCCGCGCGCCGATGCGGCGGCGATATTGTCGGCGCGGTCGTCTGCAAAAATCAGCGCGTCGCCCGACAGGCCGCTGGCGTCTTCCAGCATCTGGTAAATCTGCGGGTCGGGTTTGATGACACCCATATGTCCCGAGATAAAGTCACGGTCGAATTCACGCAGGAACGGATAGACCCTGGCGGCGATATCATAGGTTTGAATGCCGAAATTGGTCAGCGAAAACACCGGCGTGCCCTTGGCCTGAAGCGCCTTCATCAAGCGCACCGAACGGTCGATTGCGGGCGAGGCCATGTCGATCCAGCGGTCGTGCCACATGCGAATTTCAGGGGCCCAGTCGGGGTTGGCATCGGCTGCTGTCATGACCGTGGTGGTGAAATCGGCCCCCTGATCAACCTTGTCGTTCATGCCGTGCAGGTCAACGTTGGCGAACATTTCGCGGCGGCGCTGGCCGCCGACTTCCCTGTCAAAGAAACGCTCGGGTTGCCATTCGATCAACACGTTTCCGATGTCGAATACGACAGCCTTGATGGTCATTTGTCTTGCCTTTCCCGCGCCGGTATCCGCTGCGGGACAAGGGCGCCTTATGTCTTTGCAGCGGCGCGTATCGCCCGCTCGAGTGCGTCCAGAAAACGTGAGCGGTCGGCCTTTGTAAAGCCTTTGCCGCCACCCTGGCGAAAGGGATCGGCGCTGCGCAGGTCTGTCATCAGATCGCGGGTGGCCAGCACGTTGCCGATGTTGGCCTGCGTCAGCGGTTCGCCGTTGTGTTTCAGCACCTGCGCGCCGGCTTCGACGCATTTGGCCGCCAGAGGAATGTCGCCTGTCACCACCACGTCACCGGGGCCTGCGCGATCGGCAATCCACATGTCGGCGACATCCGGCCCTTCGGGCACAATGACCGTTTCCACCAGCGGGTTCTGCGAGGGGCGCAGCCCGCCGTTGGACACCACGTACATTTTCAGCCGGTGGCGGGTGGCAACCCGTTCAGCCTCGGCTTTGACGGGGCAGGCGTCGGCGTCGATATACAGGCTCATTCGGTGCCCTTGCGCGGTGTTTTATACTGTTCAGGGATCGGCATCCGGTTAAAGGCGTCAAGACCCGCTATCTTGTAAGCCTCTGCCAGTGTTGGATAATTGAACGTGTTCTGCACGAAATAGTCGACTGTGCCTTTCAGGTTCAGCACCGCCTGCGCGATGTGGATCAGCTCGGTTGCCCCTTCCCCTACAATCTGCACGCCCAGCACGCGGCGGGTTTTCAGGCTGACCAGCATTTTCAACATGCCATGTTCCAGCCCCATGATGTGCCCGCGCGAGGTTTCACGCATCCGCGCGATGCCGACCTCATAGGCGATGCCGCGTTCCTGCATCTCTTCCTCGGACATGCCGCAGGTGCTGATTTCGGGAACGGAATAGATGCCATATGGAAACCACGGGCTTTCTTCCAGCGTCGGGGTGTCCAGCGCGTGACAGGCCGCAACGCGCCCCTGTTGCAACGAGGTCGACGCCAGCGAAGGGTGTCCGATCACATCGCCGGCTGCGTAAATATGCGGCACATTGGTCTGATAGGTCTTGCGGTCGACGTTCAAGCGTCCGCGATGATCGGTCTCCAGTCCCGCCGCAGCGGTGTTCAGCCGGTCGGTGGCCCCCATGCGCCCGGCGGCAAACAGCAGCATTTCAGCGCGCACATGGCGGCCATTGGACAAGCTGACCTCGATATGGGTGCCTGCATCTTCGATCTTGTCCACCGCCGCGCCCAGCCGCAGATCAACACCGTTATCGCGGATTTCGTGGGTGAATTCCTGAATTGTCGCGGTGTCGATGAAATCAAGGAAACTGTCGCGCGGCTCGACCAGCGTGACACGTACGTCCAGTGCGGCGAACATCGTGGCATATTCGACGCCGATGACGCCCGCGCCAATCACGATCAGACTGCGCGGAATTTCCTGCATGTCCAGAAAATCATCGCTGTCCACCACCGTGCGCCCGTTGAACGGCACATTGTCAGGCCGGTAGGTGCGGGTGCCGGTGGAAATCAGGTACTTGTCGGCGGTGATCTGGGTCTTTTCCCCGGCTTCGGTGTCCACCTCGATGGTATGCGGGTCAAGGAAGCGGGCCGCACCATGCAGTGTGTCGACGTGGTTGCGCGCGAACTGGTGTTCCAGCACATCCACCTCGTAATCCAGTGTCATGTGCAGCCGGGCGCGCAGGTCTTCGGCCCCGATATCCTGGCGGGCGCGATAGGACCGCCCGTAAAAGCTGCGCTCGCGCCAGCCGCTGAGGTTCAGCACTGTTTCGCGCAGGGTCTTGGACGGGATCGTGCCGGTATGCACCGACACCCCGCCCAGTCGGTCGCGCCGGTCGATGACCAGCACGCGGCGCTTCAGCTTGCCCGCCTGTATGGCGGCGGCCCGGCCCGCGGGGCCGGATCCGATGATAACGAGATCATAGTGCGACATGCGTGTCCTTAATCTGCGTAAAGAGCATCAGCGTGAAACGCCACATGATCCTCCATGAAGGTCGAGACGAAAAAGTAGCTGTGATCATAGCCCGGTTGCAGGCGCAGGGTGGCCTGCTGGCGACGTTTGGCAACCGCTTCCGCCAAGACTTCGGGTTTCAGCAGGTCAATGAACTGGTCTTTGGTGCCGGTGTCGACCAGAACGGGGCCGTCAAAGCCCTTTTCAGCCATCATCAGGCTGGCGTCATGGCGCGCCCAGGTGGATTCGTCATCACCCAGATAGGCCAACAATTGTTTGCGGCCCCACTCGCTGCCCGCCGGATTGCAGATCGGCGCAAAGGCCGAGACCGACCGGAAGCGCCCGGGCAGATTCATCGCCAGCGTCAGCGCCCCGTGGCCGCCCATCGAGTGGCCGGTGATGCCCTGGCGGTCCATGTCCACGGCAAAGTTCTCCTGAATCAGATCGGGCAGTTCTTTTGCAATATAGGTCCACATGTTGAAATTCGGTGACCAGGGCGCTTGCGTCGCATCCACATAAAAGCCGGCGCCCTTGCCCAGATCATAGGCGTCGTCGTCTGCCACGGCTTCACCGCGCGGCGAGGTGTCGGGGAACACCAGTGCGATGCCATGTTCTGCGGCCCATGTTTGTGCGCCTGCCTTGATCATGGCATTTTCGTGGGTGCAGGTTAGGCCGGACAGATACCACAGCACCGGCACGGGACCGTCGCGCGCTTCGAGCGGGAGGAACAGCCCGAACGTCATGTCGCAGCCGCACGCGTCGGATGTGTGGGAATAGACGCCTTGGGTGCCGCCAAAGCAGGCATTTTCGGAAATTGTTTTCATGTGTGTGCTCCTTTGAACGTTGGCGCATGGCTATCGGGTGTCAGCGCGGGCGGCAAGGACGGGTGCCTCCGGCGGGGATATTTGGTGCCAAAAGAACGTCAGGTTGCCGTGAGCCAGCCGATGACCAGCGAAACCGTGACAATGCTGACGGCGGTCGAGACGAGAATCGCCGCCGAGACGCGCTGGGGGGCGACGCCGTAGTGTTGTGCCAGTATGAAAATGTTGCCAGCCACCGGCAGGGCGGATGCCGAGATGATGACGGTGGCCGAGAATGTATCGACCGAGAACAGGAAGATGGCGGCAAAGGCCACAAAAGCAGGGTGCAGCACCAGTTTGCAAAAGCTGAGCCAGCCTGCGACCGACAACCTTTCGGCGGATTTGCTGGCCAGCGATGCGCCGATGGCGAACAGCGCGCAGGGCGTGGCGGCGCCACCAAGGATGCCCAGAAACTCGTTGAAAGGGTCGGGGATAGGGATGTGCAGGGCCGACCAGATGAAGCCAAGCGAAATGGCAACGATCATCGGGTTTTTCAGCAAGCCGATGGTGACGGCCTTGAAGATGCCCAATCTGAAGTGGCCCTCGCGGGCGGCCGTGATCAGGATCACGATAAGCGAGGAAAATACGATCAGGTCTACGGCCAGCGCCAGCACCACCGGACCAACCGCGGCTTCGCCCAGCAGCAATGTCAGCATGGGCACGCCCAGAAAGCCGGTGTTGCCGATCACCGCGCATTGGGCTTCGATGGCGGTGACCTCGGTGCTTTGTTTGCGCAGATAGCCGACCAGTGTTGCAATACCGTAGACGAACAAGGTGCCCCACAGATAGGCGGCCACCAGACGTCCGTTCCAGACCTCGGCGATGCCAAGGTTGGCCGAAAAGCGGAACAGCATGGCCGAGAGAGCAAAGTAGAACACGAATTTTGTCAGATAGGCCGTGGCTTCCTGACTGAAAAAACGCGCGCGCCCGGCCCAGTAACCCAGGCCGATCAGCGCGAAAAACGGCAACGTCTTGAGGAAGATGGCCAACATTGGACACAGGGATAACCTGCTGTTTGCTGGCTGTCTATCCGCTGCCGATCAAAACACCCGCGCCAAAGACCAAGGCGCCCCCGACAACCACCTGAAATGCAGCGCGCAGGAAGGGCGTTTCCATATAGGTTTTCTGAATCCACGCGATCGCCCACAGCTCGATGAACACCACCACAAAGGCCACCGTTGTGGCGGTCCAGAAGTCGGTGATCAGGTACGGCAGCGCATGACCCAGACCGCCCAGCGTGGTCATCACGCCCGCGGCAAGGCCACGCTTGATAGGCGATCCGCGCCCCGACAGCGCGCCATCGTCCGAGGCAGCCTCGGTAAAGCCCATCGAAATGCCTGCGCCGATGGATGCGGCCAGCCCCACCAGAAAGGTGGTCCAGGTGTTGTGTGTGGCAAAGGCGGTGGCAAAGATCGGTGCCAGCGTCGACACCGACCCATCCATCAATCCTGCCAGCCCCGGTTGTACCCATGTCAGGATAAACTGGCGGCGTTCAATATCGTTTTCAACGGTTTCCGCGCCTTGGGCAAGGTGCTGGTTGTGCAGGTCTTCGGCGGTGGTCTGGTGGCCGGCTTCGGCTGCGGCCAGATCGCCAAGCAGCTTGCGCGTGTCGGCGTCCCGTGTGCGGGCCGCGGCGGCAAGGTAGAACCGTTCGGCGTCTTTCTCCATCGCGGCGGCTTCTGTGCGGATACGCTCCAGCCCCAGATTGCGTGTCAGCCAGACGGGGCGGCGGGCGTAGAAACCCGAGACATGCTCGCGCCGGATCAGCGGGATCACCGGTCCAAAGCGGGCGCTGTGCAAGTCGATCAGACACTGGCGGTGGGTGTCTTCTTCGGCGGCCATTCCGTCAAAAACGGCCGCGCTGGCGGGGTATTCGGCACGCAGGCTTTCGGCGTAGCCCCTGTAAATTTGCGCGTCATCCTCTTCCGACGAGATTGCCAAAGCCAGAATCTCTTGTTCGTCCAGATCGCGGAACCGTTTGCGGGTAAGGTTAAAGCGCATGGGATGTCTTTCCAAAGGCAGTTTTAGAATGATTCTAATATATGGATCGTGTGCGCGTGCGCAAGTCAAAGCGTGGTGCAATCGGGATTGTGCTGTGCGAACCGGACCAACCCGTTTATACCTGTGTAACCCAATGGAAGAGTCACATGAGCACGCAAAACCCGTCCATTCGCAAAGGCCGCAAGTTTGAACAAGTGCTGGACGGTGCGCGGTCGGTTTTCCTGGTCGACGGGTTCGAAGGGGCAAGTGTGGATCAGATTGCCAAGGTGGCGGGCGTCTCCAAGGCGACGCTGTACAGTTATTTCCCCGACAAACGCCTGCTGTTCATGGAAGTCGCTGCGGGCGAATGTCGTCGTCAGTCGCAGGCGGCGGTGGATATGATCAATGTCTGCGGTCACCCGCGCGAGGTTCTGGATCAGGCGGCGCGACATCTGCTGCGCTTTCTGACCTCGACCTTTGGGCAGCAAATGTTCCGCATCTGTGTAGCAGAAAGCGAACGGTTTCCCGATTTGGGCCGACAGTTCTATGCGTCCGGCCCGATGGTGATGAAGGGCGAATTGATCCTTTATTTCGAGGGTGCCGTGGCGCGGGGCGAGTTGGCGATTGACGACATGCAACTGGCTGCCGACCAGTTTGGCGAACTGTGCAAGGCCGATATCTGGCCGCGTTTGATCTTTGGTGTGATCAGTACCGTGAGCGAGGCAGACATCGACCGCGTGGTAAGGGGCGCGGTCGAAATGTTTATGGCGCGCTACGGGGCCTGACCCCAAGCCGGTCACACCCTACCGCTTGTCGATGATCCGCGCCGCCTTGCCCTCGGATCGGACCACGCCGCCCACGTCGGACACCCGCACCTTGACCGAAATGCCGATGATCTGCTTGATCCGGTCCGACAGCGCTTTGGCGGCCGCGTCCCGTGCATCACCTTGCACCGTGTCATCCGCCGCTTCGGCCAGAACGCAAAGCTGGTCCATCCGTCCCGGCTTGGTCAGCTCGATCTGGAAGTGGGGGGCCAGTCCGGCGGTGGCCATCAGGCATTCCTCGATCTGGGTGGGGAACACGTTGACGCCGCGCAGGATGATCATGTCATCAGAGCGCCCCGTGATCTTTTCCATCCGCCGCATGCTGCGGGCTGTGCCCGGCAGCAGGCGCGTCAGATCGCGGGTGCGGTAACGGATGATCGGAAACGCCTCTTTGGTCAGCGAGGTAAAGACCAGCTCGCCCTGTTCGCCATCGGCCACCAGTTCGCCGGTCTCCGAGTTGATGACCTCGGGATAGAAGTGATCCTCCCAGATGTGCAGCCCGTCCTTGGTCTCGACGCATTCGTTGGCGACACCGGGTCCCATGATCTCGGACAGGCCGTAAATGTCGACGGCGTGCATATCGAAAGCATCCTCGATTTCGCGGCGCATGGCGTTGGTCCAGGGTTCGGCGCCAAAGATGCCGACCTTCATCGAGCAGTCGCGCGGGTCCAGACCTTGCGCGTTGAACTCGTCCAGAATCGACAACGCATAAGAAGGGGTGACAGTGATGCCGTCCGGTTTGAAATCCTCGATCAGGCGCACCTGACGCGGTGTCATGCCGCCCGAGATTGGCACGGTGGACAGGCCCAGTTTGTCCGCGCCCAGATGAATACCCAAACCGCCGGTGAACAGCCCGTAGCCATAGGCATTGTGCAACAGATCGCCGGGGCACAGGCCCGAGGCGCGCAGGCTGCGGGCGACGACGCTGCCCCAGACATCCAGATCGTTGCGGGTATAGCCGACAACAGTGGGCTGGCCCGTGGTGCCCGATGAGGCATGGATGCGCGAGACCTGTTCGCGCGGCACGGCGAACATGCCAAAGGGGTAATTGTCGCGCAGGTCCTGTTTCACGGTGAAGGGAAACTTGGACAGGTCCGAAAGGCTGCGCAGATCGTCGGGGTGTACGCCCGCCGCATCAAACGCCTTTTTGTAGTGCGCAACGTTCGTATAGGCGTGGTTCAGCGACCATTTGAGCCGCTCAAGCTGCAAGGCCGAGATTTCATCGCGCGAGGCGGTTTCGATCGGATCAAGGCTGGCCTTGTCCGGTGTCAGGTCTTTCATATGGTGCCCTCCTCCTCGGGGAAAATCTGGCCTTTGATCGTGCGCGACAGGCCGCGAAACAGCGCCAGCGTGGTGCCATCGCTGCCCGTCACGGTCACGTCATAGATGCCCGAACGCCCGGTACGCGATACTTCGGCCGCGCGGGCGGTCAACGTGTCACCCGCCTGACCCGGTGCGAGATAGGTGATCTGGTTCTGCTGGGCGACCGTGCGCTGGTTGTAGGTGTTGCAGGCAAAGGCAAAGGCGCTGTCGGCCAGCGTAAAGATATATCCGCCGTGGCAGATGCCATGCCCGTTCAGCATGGTATCGTTGACCGGCATGGTCAGCGTGGCCTGCCCCGGTGCGATTTCGGTGATGATCATCCCCAGCGACTGGCTGGCGGTATCGCCTTGCAGCATCTCGCGGGCACTGCGTTCGGCGCGGTCTTGCGGGGTCATGGATCACCTCGTGTTTCCAATTTTTCATATGTTGCCTGCATTCTGTAACGCTTTCAAGTCTGATGCTGTGCAACGGGGCTTGATTTGCGCGTGTTTCGGCGCAACTGTCATAGCATGACATTGCACAATCCGCCCCCCGTCAACTTGCGCGAGATGCCCAGCCCGCAAGTGGCGTTCCAGCGGCCCGAACTGGCGCTGATCCTGTCGCTGTACGGGCGGATGGTGGCGGCGGGCGAATGGCGTGATTACGGGATTTCATGCCTGCGCGAGGTTGCCGTGTTTTCGGTGTTCCGGCGCACCGCCGAACATCCGATGTATCGCATCGAAAAGCGCCCCAAGTTGCGCGGCAAGCAGGGGATGTACGCGGTGATTGGCATGGACGGTCAGATCTTGCGGCGTGGCGCGGATCTGAAGACCGTCTTGCGGGTGCTGGAACGCAAGCTGATCCGCGCGGTGGAGTGAGGCCGCACGCGTGTATGGGGGCGCTGCCCCCGGCGCTGTGCGCCTCCCCCGGAGTTTATTGGCAAGATGAATTCAGAGGCATGAAGTCAGAGGCGTTTGTGCGCAGTGCGCGGACCGTCTGATTTTTCGATACGGGCCAGCGCGTCGCTGATCGGCTCGAAGGTTGTGGCCATATGGTGGGCATTGGCATGGATCAGGGTATTGGCGTCATGGACCAGCGCGACGTGACCTTTCCAGAAGAACAGATCGTTGCGCTGGGGCGGGGTGCCTTCGGGCAGGGTGGTGCCAAGGTTGCGGGCCTGTTGGTCGCTGTCGCCGTCGCAGGGGATGTTGCAGGCCAGACAGGCGGCCTGAACAAGACCCGAACAGTCGATGCCGGTGCCTGAGTTGCCGCCCCACAGGTAAGGCGTTCCGAGGAAGAGCGCGGCGATGGCGGCGGGATCGTCGTGCCATTGGCCATCGGGCGCAATGTGCTGTTTGGGAATGAAACCTGCAGCGGTTTCGATGAACTTGGGGGTTTCGGAGAGGGCCGTAAGGCGACTGCCAAAGCTGATCGCTACGCGGTCGGGCGATTTCATGTCGGCGCGCGCGTAGGCGTGGCTGGCGCGGGCGATGATGCGGTGCGTCGGGGCCGTGGATGCGGCCAAAGCTGCTGTGGGCACGAAACCGATATAGCCGTCGCGCGCGGCGCGCACATAGCTGTGGCCGCCGAGGGCACCCAGTACCGTCACCGGATCGCCATAGATCAACTGCCGGTCGCGGATGCCGTTCGGCGCGTCCAGCAGATCGACAAGCGCCACGCCGATTTGGGCGGCTGCGGTGCTGTCGACCCATGCAGGGTTGGGCGTCGTGCGCCGGTCGGTCATAGTTTCAGTGCAGCAGGCAGCGCCGCAAGCAGCGCCCGCGTGCCTTGGCCCACGCCGCCCTTGGGACGCGCCGGTGCTTCGGACGGTTGCCAGCCGTAGATGTCGAAATGCATGTAGCGCGGCGTTTCGGTGACAAAGCGGCGCAGGAACAGCGCGGCGGTGATCGACCCTGCAAAGCCGCCCTTGGGCGCGTTGTCCAGATCGGCGATGCCGGGTTCGATTATCGCCTCGTAGGGGGCGTGGAACGGCATCCGCCAGACCGGATCGCTGACCGCCTCAGCGGCCTGTTCCAGCGCGGTGACCAGCGACAGATCGTCGACATAGTAGGGGGCCAGATCCGGCCCGACGGCGACACGGGCGGCACCGGTCAGCGTGGCCATCGACACGATCAGGTCAGGCTTGCCCTCATCCGCCAGCGCCAGCGCGTCGGCCAGCACCAGACGGCCCTCGGCGTCGGTGTTGTTGATCTCGACCGTCAGCCCCTTGCGCGAGGTCAGGATGTCCTGCGGGCGGAAGGCATTGCCTGCAACCGAATTTTCCACAGCGGGGATCAGCACGCGCAGCTGCAAAGGCAGCTTTAGCGCCATAATCATGCGGGCCAGCCCCAGAACGGCGGCGGCCCCGCCCATGTCTTTTTTCATCAGCCCCATCGACGCGCCGGGTTTCAGGTTCAGCCCGCCGGTGTCGAAACACACGCCTTTGCCCACAAGCGTCAGCTTTGGCCCCGCCGTGCCCCATGCCATATCGATCAGACGCGGTGCGCGGTCGGCGGCGCGGCCAACGGTGTGGACCATCGGGAAATTGTCGCGCAGCAGGTCGTCGCCTGTGGTGACCGTGATGGCGGCGCCAAAGTCATCTGCCACCTGTCGCGCTGCCGCTTCAAGATCAGGTGGGCCCATGTCGGATGCGGGTGTGTTTATCAGGTCGCGGGTCAGCGTCTCGCCCGCTGCGATGGCTTCGATGCGGGCGGCGTCGATGCCTTCGGGTGCCACCAACAGCGCACGCGCCGGAGCTTGGGCGCTATAGCGGTCGAAGCGGTACGAGGACAGCAGCCAGCCCAATGCCTCGGCCTCAAGCGCATCGGCGGACAGATCACCGCGCAGATCGTAGGTGCCCGCAGGCAGCTTGGGCAGCGCGGCGGACACATGAAAGCGCCCCCGCTGGCGATCGCGAGCGGTGCCATAGCCGACAGCAGCCATTTGCACGGTACCATCCATATCCGGGATCACCAGCGCCTGCCCGATCTTGCCGGTAAAGCCCGATGTTTCGGCCCATGCCTGTGCGGGCGCGTCCAGAGAGGCGACCCATTCAGAATAGGTGTCTTCGGAAACGACGATCAACGGAATCACGGTGTCGGTGCGGATGAACGTGGACTGGGTCAGGGGCATGTGCGCAACCTTATGAGAAGAGTGCGCACAACCTAGCGGGCCTGTCGCGGCCCGCAAGCCCCGGCTGTGTTAAAGTGTGATGTCCTGCAAATCCCAGACGGCGGTCAGCGATCCTTCGCCCGTGCGCATCAGCCGGTTTAACGTGGCAGCCAGCGCCACGCTGTCATTGCGGTCGATGCAATAGGTCACGTCGCCCGCAACCGATGCCAGCAGGTCCATGCCGATCTGTTCCGCGATAGCGATCAGCGAGCGGGCACTCTTGCGCAAACCGGCAAGGTCGTCGGCGCGAAACAGACGCTCGCAATGCGACATGCGCAACGCCAGTTCCTCCATGGCGCGGCACAATACGTCTTCGGCGCTGATCTCGCCCAGCTGCGCATACAGCGCCCCCAACTGGTCATTGTTAACGGCCACGGACTCGCGTGGATTGATCTGTGTTACATAGCTCATTTCTTGGTCACCCCTTTGTGGCCCCCACGGCCTGTGCGGAACATATGCGGATAGCTGTGTGTATTTGGTTGACGCCGGCGCGGCGCGCAGGACGATTATCTCTCGAAATTACGAACAATTCGCTGTATCGCCTGCAACACTTGCCCCAAGGCCCGCAGCGAAAGGACCGATAAGATGCACAATGTGAAACCACTGCCAAGCTATCTGTTGCAACGCTATAATGGTTGGAAAGCCACAGGTTATGCCGACAATCAGGCATGGTACAGGCGCCTGGCCGACGAAGGTCAACGCCCGCGCGCGATGATGATTTCGTGCTGTGACAGCCGCGTACATGTGACGTCGATCTTTGGCGCGGACCAAGGCGAATTCTTTATTCACCGCAATATCGCCAACCTTGTGCCGCCTTACGAACCCGATGGCGACCACCACGGCACGTCGGCCGCCGTTGAGTATGCGGTGACCGTGTTGAAGGTGGCGCATCTGATCGTGATGGGCCATTCGAACTGCGGCGGCGTAAAAGGCTGTATCGACATGTGTCAGGGCAAGGCGCCCGAGCTGGAAGAGAAAACCAGCTTTGTTGGCCGCTGGATGGACATTCTGCGCCCCAAATATGATCTGGTGGCAGATGAAACCGATCCGCAGGCACAGATCCAGCAGCTTGAAAAACATGCGGTCGTGGCGTCGCTGGAAAATCTGCTGACATTCCCGTTTGTTTCGGATCGTTTGAAATCGGGCGAACTGACGATGCATGGTCTGTGGATGGATATCGGCGAGGGCGGGTTGGAGTATTACAACCACCACGATCAGAAATTCCTGCCGGTTTCGACAATCTAAGACCGCCGAGAAGCAAGAAGCAGTGGCGCTCCCCCCGGAGCGTCACTGCTTGGAATGTTGGGTTCCATGCGTGTCCGGCCATTTCGGGGACTGCACCCGGCGGAGCAAATTGCAACCGCCGCAGTACCCTAGGCCCGACCTTGAACAGGCTGCGCTGGTCCACCCCTGAACCTGTATGGCAGCTGACAATCATCGTTTTTGATTGAAGGCATGTGAACTATGGTTCGAAAGCGCCCTGACTGTCAGGGCCTTTCACCAAGCGCGCTTTTGCGGCACTGGCTGGTCGGCTCCCCCCGGAGCCGCAGTGATTGTCGACTCCCCCCGGAGCCGCGTTATTCGGTGACCGTTTGCCCCGTGTCCCCACACGGGCGGTCGATGTCTGCTGATGTCCCCCCGCATCCCAATGCGTTACATCCGCTGACAGCTAAGACTATAGCGCGATATGTATTAAGGATTGTTTGCGCCAATCGTTAAACTGGACATGCAAATCGCACGTCCAGATTTAAGTCTATTAAAGACAGTGTCTTAAGGTGGATTTCATGGTGCAATTAATTGCATCCCGGCTGACCTGTCGGTCCCGAATGTCCTGTTCATGGTAAACAAGCCGGTAAGGTTTGCAGCAGCGACCCGCCATCAGCGCAGCACTTTCCCCTCGGGCCAGTTCATCTGCACATCCAGCGTCACATTTGATTCCGCACCGGGGGCCAATGTCATGTCCCACATCAAGATGCCCTTGCGGTCCTCATGGTCGGTGACCGTGGGGGCAGGCTGTGCGGACCAGTCGATCTCAAGGTCTTCCTGTTCGCTCACGGGGACGCGGTCAAACAGTTCTACGCGCCATGGTTTCGCACCGGTGTTTTCGATGTCGATGCGGGTGGCCTCGGTGATCTCGCTTGAACGCGAGATGATGCCCCGATCGCCTTCGTTGCGGTTCAGACGCACACGGTTCAGGCGCAGGGTTTCGATGGGGCCAAAGGCGATATCGACTTCTTCGCCGGGGGCGACGGGATCGAACCCGAACTGCCCGACCATCTGCCCGTCGACAAATGCCGTGGCATAGGCCGTGCCCAGCAGTTGCTCTTGCGTGGTGTTGGTCATGCGCGCCATGCGATAGGCGACACTGTCGTTCAGGGGGACAGCGCGGGCATAGACGTCGGGGGCAAAGTCGAGCCTGTCCAGCGCGATGCGCACCTCGTCGGCACCGTTGGCCACGCTGACCGGTTGCGAAAAGGCATATTGCACGCTGGGGCCGTCCAGCATGGCGACGGCGATTGCGGGCTCTTCCATGGCCACCGGTGCGGGGGCTGCCATGTCGGCGGCAGCGCCCATCACGGCTTCCGACCGGACGCGCGCTTTGGGGGTGGCCGGATCTTCGATGCGGCGCAAATCGGAATAGATCTCGCTGGGCCACGTCTGGCCGCTGGGGCGCACGGTGGCAAGGGTCAACGAAACGCCGCCCCAATCCTCACCGCTGGCCTGTCCCACGGCAGCCCCGCGTTCAAGCGCCAGCGCAGGTGTGTCGCCTGTGGTCAGACGCAGGTTGTAAACCGGATACCACGCGGCATTGTCCACCTGATAGCTGACTTCGATCTTGGCCGCGACTGCCGCCAGCGCGGTGGCGGTCAGGGTCAGGCGGGTGCGGTCCTGATCGGCGGTCAGCAGGGCATCCAGCGCGGCCTGCGCCTCGGCCACATCCTTGGCGCGGTCCTTGCGTTCTTCCATCAGGGTGCGGATCGACGTGCGCGCCTGTCCGGCGGCCTGACCCGCCACGAGGGTCTGATCCGCGATCATCTGCGCCAGCTCGCGCAGGGTCGCCACATCCATCGGCAGCGCCTCGGAGGTGCCAAGCGCGGTCAGGAAATCGGTCTGCGCCTTGGCCGCCTGCACGGCCACCTGCGCCAGTGCAATGCGGTCGTCCAACGCATTCAGCGCGGTTTCCGCTGCCTTCAGCGCATCGCGCGCTGCGGTGATTTCAGCGGTGTCCTGATCGGGGCCGGGGGGCTGGTTGCGGTCGCGGAACGACACCGATTGCAACTGCGCCCCTGCCAGCTTGACCGAGATGCGCGCCGGATCGACGTATTGCGGCAGGTCGGGCAGCACCAGATCATGTGTGCCTTGCGGCAGCGTCACCGTGGCGGTGCGCGTCACCTGTGCGCCACGGGGGTAGACGGTGACGGCGCTGGGCGCGCTGTCGACAGTCAGCGTGTCAGCCCACACAGCCAGCGGGGCAAGCAGGGCAGAAAGCGAAACGGCTGGGGCTAAAATGGCAAAGCGCATATCGGAGACCTTTTCAAAATCAATGCCCCCAGCGTGCAAAAGCAGCGCACAAAAGAAAAGGGGCGCGATGCAGCGCCCCTTGAAACCTGTACATATTTCGGCGGAATTCAGCCCTTTTTCAGGATCCGCTGGCCCAGCACTTCGGCGATCTGCACCGCGTTCAGGGCAGCACCCTTGCGCAGGTTGTCGCTGACGCACCACAGGTTCAGACCGTTGTCGATGGTGCTGTCCTGACGGATGCGGCTGATGAATGTGGCAAAGTCGCCGACGCATTCAACCGGCGTGACATAGCCGCCGTCTTCGCGCTTGTCGATCACCATGACACCGGGCGCTTCGCGCAGGATGTCGCGGGCTTCGTCCTCGTCCAGAAACTCTTCGAACTCGATGTTGATCGCTTCCGAGTGGCCGACAAAGACCGGAACCCGCACGCAGGTCGCTGTGACCTTGATCGACGGGTCGATGATCTTCTTGGTCTCTGCGACCATCTTCCACTCTTCCTTGGTCTCGCCCGAGTCCATGAAGACGTCGATGTGCGGGATCACGTTGAACGCAATCTGCTTGGTGAATTTGCGCGCAGGCTTGTCGTCGGTGGGATTGTAGATCGACTTGGTCTGGTCCCAAAGCTCGTCAATGCCCTCTTTGCCCGCACC
Source organism: Pseudosulfitobacter sp. DSM 107133 (assembly GCF_022788695.1). NCBI lineage: Bacteria > Pseudomonadati > Pseudomonadota > Alphaproteobacteria > Rhodobacterales > Roseobacteraceae > Pseudosulfitobacter > Pseudosulfitobacter sp. DSM 107133. The sequence goes on along the minus strand of NZ_CP085154.1, from coordinate 3,480,280 downwards.
CGAAACCGACTGGTAGGTGCTGACGACAACGCGCTTGATGCGTGCACGGTCGTGCAAAGGCTTCAGCGCCACGACCATCTGCGCGGTCGAGCAGTTGGGGTTGGCGATGATCTTGCGCTTGACGGCCAGTTCGATGGCTTCGGGGTTCACCTCGGGCACGATCAGCGGAATGTCGGCGTCGTAGCGATAGAGCGACGAGTTATCAATGACATAGCAGCCCGCTTTGGCCGCGATGGGTGCGTATTTCTTGGTGGCGTCCGACCCGACGGCAAACAGCGCAATGTCCCAACCCGTGAAATCGAACGTATCGAGATCCTTCGTCTTGAGTGTCTTGTCGCCAAAGCTGACCTCCGTGCCCAACGACTTGCGGCTGGCCAGAGCGGTGATTTCATCCACCGGAAACTGGCGCTCTGCCAGGATGTTCAGCATTTCGTGGCCCACGTTTCCGGTGGCGCCAACGACGACGACGCGATAACCCATTGCGATTCTCCATTTTTGGGTGCTTGGCGTCCATATACCGCTTGTTCCCCCGTTGAAAGGGGCACGGGTCCGGCTTTCAGGCGGTGTTGTCGCGGGAGAACAGGTAAATGGTCAAACCGGCGATCAAAGCCAGCCCGAAAAAGCCGAAAATAGCCGTATAGGGGGCGGTCACGTCGCCGCCCTGCGCCCCTGCGTGCAGCCGACCGGTGACAAATTGCATCAGCCCGACACCGCCGATGCCAAAGAGGTTCAGCAAGGTGACACCGCGCCCAGTCAGGTGGGGCGGTACAAAGCTGCGGCCATGGGCGACCATCATCGGGAACGATGCCCCGAACAGCCCCACGGCGCACATCAGGGCCACAGCGGTCCACATGCCGGGTTGCGGCATGGCCCACAACGCCAGCAGCGATGCCGCTGTCAGGGCACTGCCGCCAAAGTTCACCCACTTGCGGCTGCCCACCAGCCGGTCAAGCGGGCCATATATGACCACACCCGCGATCATCGCCAGCCCCATCAACAAGGTCGCCTGTCCGATCTGCGATTGGGTCGCGTCAAAGACATCGCGCAGATAGGGCCCGATCCACAGGCCCCGAATGGCACCGGCAGGGGCGTAATGCACAAACATCAGTGGCAGGATCAGCCACAGCACCGGCATCTTCAACAAATCCAGCACCGACCCACGCAAATCCGTTTCCAGCTTTTCGGGGTCGTGCACGGTCAGCGCCACGCCTATGGCCACGAGCGCCGAAAGCGTCGCCAGCCCGCCCATTGACGCCCGCCAGCCGATCATCTCGGCCGACAGGGTCATGGGATAAGAGGCGATCAGGTTGCCCACCGTGCCCACGCCCACCATCAACGCACCAAGCGTGGCGAATTGCAGGGGCGGGAATTCGCGGGCAAAGATGTAATAAGACGCCATCAGCACCGGCGAACAGCCGATCCCGATCAGCACCATCGCAATGTCGATATGAAGGGCGCTGGTGGCGACGGCAAACAACGCAGCCCCGCCGCCGCCGCCCACCAACAACAGTCCCGCAGCGGTCCGGCGCGGGCCAATGGTGTCCAGCGCCCAGCCAACAGGCAGCTGCATCGCGGCAAATGACAGGAACCAAAGCCCCGAGGCAAAGGCCAGATCTTCGGGCATGAGCCCCAGATCGCCCTGAAGCGGGCCGGCAAGCACCGCAAGAAAGGCGCGAAAGAACTGGCTTAGCACATAGGCCAGCGCCAGAAGAAACAGTCCGGTGCGCATGGCATGGCCTTTCAAGCTTTGGTGATGCTTGGTTACACGGACGGGCAGACCGTGCAAGAGTGCCGATAAGGGGGCCGCAGGCCCGATCCGCTAAAGCGAGACAGACAATGGACGAATTTTATGACCGCCTGCCGTTGCAAACCGCGTTCGGAACGCTGTCTGATCAGGCGCTTTATACCCCGTTGCCCGATGACTGGCTGGTGGGAACATCAGATATTGTCGGGTCTACCCAGGCTATTGCCCAGGGGCGCTATAAAACGGTGAACATGATTGGTGCGGCTGTGATCTCGGCGCAGATCAACGCGGCACAGGGGCGGGCCTTTCCGTTCGTGTTCGGGGGCGACGGTGCGGCCTTTGCCTGCCCTCCGCAACACGCCGAGGCGGCGCAGCGGGCGCTGGGTGCGGTGCGCTGCTGGGCCGGTGAAGAGTTCGACATGCAATTGCGCGTGGCCATGGTGCCGGTGTCGGTGATCCGCAACGCCGGGCGCGAGGTGGCCGTGGCGCGTTATCAGGCGGCTCAGGGTGTAGACTATGCGATGTTCACCGGCGGCGGTATCAGCTGGGCCGAGGCAGAGATGAAACGCGGACAGTTCGACCTGCCCCATGCACCTGCAGGCACCCAGCCTGACCTGACCGGCCTGTCCTGTCGCTGGAGCCAGATGAAGGCGCGCAACGGGCAGATCCTGTCAGTCTTGATCCAGCCGGAAGAGGGTGCAGATGACACAGCCGTCGCGGACTTGATCCGGGATGTGTTGAAGGTGGTCGGCGATCTGGAGCGCAACGGTCACCCCGCACCCGTCGACGGACCCGGTGCAGGCTGGCCACCCGCAGGCGCCGAGATGGAGGCCCGCGCGACCCATGGCAAAATGACCGTGGCCAAGCGCAAACGGCAAATCCTGTTCGAGAGCTTCCTGGCCTGGCTGCTGATCAGGACCGGCCTGAAAATCGGTGGCTTCGATGCGCGCAGCTATGCCCGCTCTGTCGGGGAGAATGCCGACTTTCGCAAATTTGACGACGGGTTGAAAATGACGCTGGATTGCGACGATGCGACGGCGGCACGTTTGGGTGAAATGCTTGAGGCGGCCCGCAAGGCCGGTACGATCCGCTATGGGCTGCACAGCCAAAGCGAGGCGATGATGACCTGCATCGTGCCCTCGATGATGCGCGACGATCACGTGCATTTCATCGACGGGGCAGCGGGCGGCTATACGCAGGCGGCGACTCAGATCAAGGGCGGCAGCGTCTGAGGCTGCCGCCGGATTTGGATATTTATAGCCAAAAGAAAGCTGGGATCGTGCCTATTTGACCCAGCGTTGCGCCGAGGCGCGGGCGGCATTTGCCAGCAGTGAGGCGTCGATGCCGACCGCGACAAAGCGCGCGCCCGCTTCGATCGCCGCGTTCAGCACGTCCTCGTCACTGCTGAGGATGCCGGGCGCCTTGCCTGCGGCAGAAATCCTACGGGTGGCGTCCAGGATGACCTCCATCACGTCGGGATGGCTGAGCTGGCCCATCTTGCCCAGATCGGCGGACAGGTCGGCGGGGCCGATGAACACGCCGTCAATGCCGTCGATGGTCAGGATTTCGTCCAGCGCCGCCAGACCAGCGCGGTTTTCCACCTGCACCAGCAGGCATGTCTGGTCGTCTGCTGTCTGGCCGTAATCGGGGATACCGCCAAAGCCCGCCGCGCGGGTGCTGGAATAGCCAACGCCACGATTGCCAAAAGGCGGATATTTCATCGCACGCACCAATTGGCGCGCCTGTTCGGCGCTTTCGACCATAGGCACCAGAACAGTTTGCGCGCCCACATCCAGAACCTGTTTGATCATCCACGTTTCACCCGCAGGCACACGCACGGCAGCATGGGAGGGCGATGCCTCAAGCGCCATCAGCTGGTTGCGGATGTTCGAGATGTCATAGGGTGTGTGTTCGCCGTCGATCAGCAGCCAGTCAAAGCCCGTGGTGCCCATCATCTCGGTGGTGTTGACAGTGCCAAGGCTGAGCCACGCGCCTATGACGGTCTCGCCGTTGGCGAGGGCTTGTTTGAATGTGTTGATCGGGGCTGGCATCGGTTTCTCCTCCGGGGTGTGTGCGCGGCGCACCTTAGGACGCGCCTTGCAGCATTTACCAGAGGCAGTTGGCGTCAGATCACCTTGATTACGTCCTTTCCCACGGCCAGCATATAGCCGCGCCGTGCGATGTTCTTGACCAGCAGTTCGCTGACGATCTGGTTGCCCAGCGTGTCGCGCAGACGTTTGATACGGGTGGCGCCGGCGGCCTCTTCGCAGTCGGATGCATCACGCCCCGAAATGATCGCTTCGATCTCGACGCCCGACAGCACATCGTCGTCCATGCGCGCCTCGGCCAGGATTGACATGGTTTCCATCGCCGCATCTGTCAGCTTGAAGCCAAGGTTGTTCAGGTAGACGGTGTTCTCCTCGCGGCTGATCAGCAGCGAATTCACCTCGATGCCCGCGCGCTCGATCTGCTTCAGGCTCCGCCCCATCACGACCAGCATCACCAGGAACACCAGCGCCGCCACCAGCATCGCGGTGGCAAAGGTCAGCAACACGAAGATGATGAACCGGTAGCTGGTCAGCGTGTCGGAAAAGGCGGTGCCCGATTGCGCGAGAATTTCCAGCAACTTGATTTCGGACTGGCTGGTCAGATCGGCGTTTTCGACAAAGATGCGCTCGACCTGTGCGTTAAAGGCACCGGCGTCGGGCAGGGTCAGGAACAGCACGATTGCGGCGGCCAGAAGCAGTGCGACAATCGCAGCGATTCCCCCCAGCACCAGCCGCTCGCCGGTCTGGCGCATTTCAGAAGCGGAGGAAATATTGTCCGGCACTGGATTTCCTTTGATCGAGGCCATCGGGGCCGAAAACAGACATGACCTGTAGCAACGTCCAGCCGCTGCCAGCAAGACGGTTCTTCAGCTCGGCCTGCGCCGCACCACGGTCGCAGGCGGAAACCTGCGCCACACCATAGTGCAGGCGCAGAGGGTTGTCCTTCTTTGCCTTGTAATCGGCAAAGCAGTCGGCGGCCTGGGCCGCGGCCGGTGCGGCCATCAGGGCGGCACAGGCAAGGGAAAGGAGAATGCGTTTCATAACACGACTGTGCGCTTTGTCCCCGCGATATTCAATAACAACAGGGGTTTCGGGGGGCTGATATTGGATAACAGCGGGCTGTTATTGTGTTGCGCAGGCCGTTGACCCCAACTTTGCTACACGGCCCGTCCAGTCTGGCAGGCCACCCCTTAAACGCATGACCCCATACGAAAGGAACACGCCATGCCGGTTTTCACACCACGGTCCCTGCACCGCAAGTTCATCGCCTTTGTCGCAGGCCTGTCTATTGCCATCACCGGATTTTCCGCGGTTCCCGCGGCTGCCGATCAAGATGACACCGCCCGCGCGCTGGCGGCCATTCTGGGTATCGCGATTGTAGGCGCGGCGATCCACGATGCCCGCAAGGACAAGGAACAGGTGACGCGCCATGACAGTTATCGTCCGGCGCAGCGGCGTGACAGCTATCGTCCGGCGCAGCGGCGTGACAGCTATCGTCCGGCGCAGCGTCGCGACGATCGACACCATGCGCGTCCCGGCTATGGCCATGTGCAGCCGCGTCCGCTGCCGCCGCGCGCCGACAATCGCAAACTGCTGCCGCAGGCCTGCCTGCAAACGTTCCAGACCCGCCGCGGTCAGGTGAACGGGTTCGGTGAACAGTGCCTGTCGCGCAATTACAGCTTTACCAACCGCCTGCCACAGGACTGCGCCCTGCGCGTGCGCACGCGGCACGGACACGGCCGTGGCTACGAGGCGCGATGCCTGCGCCAGTACGGCTACAAATTGGCCCGTCGCTAACAAAGGCGGTGTCATGACCGGGGACGGGTCCCTGTGTCCGGTCAAACTTGGGGGAAGGTGTTCGGGCACCTTCCCCCTTTTTGCATCCGAGGCTCTGTCCTTGCGGTTTGCGCCATGTTTTGAAATGTGTGTTTTTCGCCTTCGGCGAGGATATTTAGAGCCAAAAGAAGCAAAAGGGGCAACAGACCATGCCGGATTTTTCATTCGAGCTTGAGATCGGTGGCCGTGTCGCCGGCGTGGACGAAGTGGGGCGCGGGCCGCTGGCGGGGCCGGTGGTGGCTGCCGCCGTGGTGCTGAACCCCGATGATATCCCCGAGGGGTTGAACGATTCAAAGGCGCTGAGCGCCAGGCGGCGCGAATCTCTTTATGGTGAACTGATGGCGCGGGCCGATGTGTCGCTGGGCAGTGCCTCGGTGGAAGAGATCGACGAACACAACATCTTGCGCGCTTCGCACATTGCCATGGTGCGGGCGATTTGTGGTCTGTCGGTGCCGCCCGACCATGTGCTGATCGACGGCAATATGGTGCCACGCGGGCTCAACCTGGCGGCGACCACTGTGGTCAAAGGCGATGCCCGGTCGCTGTCGATTGCGGCGGCGTCAATTGTTGCAAAATTCACGCGCGACACCCTGATGGTGGATTTGGCGCAACAGCATCCCGGCTATGGCTGGGAGACCAACATGGGTTATCCGTCCAAAAGCCACAAAGAGGCGCTGCGCAATATCGGTGTGACCCCACACCATAGACGTTCGTTCAAACCTGTACACAATATCTTGTATCAAGAGAAATAGTTAACCAATTGATTCAATAAAGAAATTGACCGCGAATCAGCTTTGACTCATCTTTGTCCACAACCAACGAGCCCAAAATGGGCCGCGGATAGAGGCAGATATGATGACAAAGACCAAGAGCGCCACGGCGCTGCCCTTGAATGAAATCATTGCGGGTGACTGCATTGATGTGATGAACAGCCTGCCGGCAGAGTCGGTGGATCTGATTTTTGCGGACCCGCCCTATAACCTGCAGTTGCGCGGCGACCTGCACCGGCCCGACAACTCCAAGGTGGATGCGGTTGACGATGCCTGGGACCAGTTCGACAGCTTTAAGGTGTATGACAAGTTCACCCGCGCCTGGCTGAAGGCCGCGCGGCGTCTGCTGAAACCCAACGGGGCGATCTGGGTCATTGGCAGCTATCACAACATTTTCCGCGTCGGCACGGCGTTGCAGGATGCGGGTTTCTGGATTCTTAACGACGTGGTCTGGCGCAAGTCGAACCCGATGCCGAACTTTCGCGGCAAGCGGTTCACCAACGCCCACGAGACGATGATCTGGGCCGGCAAGGACGAGGGCAGCAAATACACCTTCAACTACGAAGCGCTGAAAGCATTGAACGACGGCATCCAGATGCGCAGCGACTGGGTTCTGCCGATCTGCACGGGTCACGAACGTCTGAAAAACGACGAGGGCGACAAGGCGCATCCGACGCAAAAGCCTGAAAGCCTGCTGCACCGCCTGCTGGTCGGCTCGACCAACCCCGGTGATGTGGTTCTGGACCCGTTCTTTGGCACCGGCACCACCGGCGCTGTGGCCAAGATGCTGGGCCGTGAATTCATCGGGATCGAGCGGGAAGAGGCCTATCGCAAGGTGGCTGCGAAACGCATCGCTTCGGTGCGCAAGTTCGACCGTGATGCGCTGGCTGTCAGCACATCGAAACGTGCCGAACCGCGCGTGCCTTTTGGCCAGCTGGTCGAACGCGGCATGCTGCGCCCGGGCGAGCAATTGTATTCGATGAACAACCGTCACAAGGCCAAGGTGCGTGCCGATGGCACCTTGATCGGAGATGATGTCAAAGGGTCGATCCATCAGGTCGGTGCCCATCTTGAGGGCGCGCCCAGTTGCAACGGCTGGACCTATTGGTGCTTTAAACGCGAGGGCAAGATTGTGCCCATCGACGTGCTGCGCCAGCAGATCCGGTCCGAGATGCACGACTGATCCCTGCGGGGTCATACCACCACAGTTTTACCAACACCGCTGGTGCCCCCGCGACTGTCACCCATTGTCGCAATCACATGGGGCACTCACCTATGCCCCGCCTTTATGGCGGGGCCTTTTTGATTCTGTGGGTGTCGTTACCGCGGCTTTGGGTTGGTCGCCTTGTTATAGGCGCTCCAGTCGGTGATTTCGGGGTAATACATCTCGCGCCACGCCTGCACGCGCGGGTGCATGATGCGTTTCCAGACGCGCGGCACCATCGCGGCCATTGTCATCACCGGATAGCCATAGGGCAGTTGCGGCGCGTCGGCCTCGGTGTGGTTTTGCAACACGGGAAAGCGGCGGTCGGGTTTGTAGTGGTGGTCGGAATGGCGTTGCAGGTTGATCAACAGCCAGTTCGACGCGCGGTGGGTGGCGTTCCACGAATGGCGCGGGTGGACGTGTTCGTACTTGCCCTCGCCCAGATGTTTGCGTGTCAGCCCATAGTGTTCGATGTAATTGACCAGCTCAAGCTGCCAGACCGCGACACCTGCCTGCACCGCGAACAGGCCCAGACCGGCCCAGCCACCCAGCGCAAAAGCCAGCACGCAAAAGGTGCCTTGCAGATACCAGTATTTGAAAAACGGGTTCGACATATCGCTCCACGGCAAATTCCTGCGGGCCAGCATGTCTTTTTCCGCCCGCCAGGCGCTGATCAGCGATTGTTTTAGAACGCGGGGGTAAAAGCGGTAAAAGCTTTCGCCCATGCGCGCGGTGACCGTGTCGCGCGGGGTGGCGACATAGCGGTGGTGCACCAGCAGGTGTTCTGACCGGAAATGCGAATACAACACCATCGCCAGCAACACATCGGCGCACCAGCGTTCCAGCTTGGATTTCTGGTGCATTAATTCATGCGCATAGTTGATGCCCACGGTGCCCGTCATCGCGCCGACGCCAAAGAACAGCACCAGTTTTTCCAGCGTCCCCAGATGGTCGGCAGGGGCCACATACCAGATCAGCCCGAACAGGCTGAGGAATTGCAACGGTGCCCAGGCAATGGTGATGGCGCGATACCAGAACAGGTCGTCCTCGTCGGTGTCCGGGTCGGCATTGTCCGGGTCCAGTCCCACGGCGAAATCAAGTGCGACAAACAGGTACCATGTGAACACCGGCAACAGGATCACGGTCCAGCCGCCCGTGATGGCACAGGCCCATGCCAGCGGGATCATCAACACGGACATCGCGTAAGGCGCGGCGCGGGTCAGTTTGGCCATGTCGGCGGCGGGAATGTAGGAGGATGGTGTCATGATGCACACTCGGTGAGAGGGTTGTATGCACGCAACATAGCGCAAAGGGCGGATGAACCAAAGCGCGCTTATTGCCGTGTCAGATCAAAGGCTTTGCGCATCACGGTGGGCAGGTCCGAAGGGCCAAACTCGGCCCGGGTCAGAAAGCGGCCCCTGTCGGGGTCGGCATCGGTTTCGGCCAGCATCACGGTCAGGATCAGGTGAAAGTGCGTAAAGGTGTGGCGCACTTCGCCGCGCAGTTCGGACCAAGCGGCATCGACAGGTGGCGTGCCCGTGGGACGTTCAAGGCTGACATCGACCCAATCCGATCCGGGCCAGCCCAGCATGCCGCCCAGCAAGCCACGGTCGGGGCGGCGTTCCAGCAAATAGGCACCATCGGGACGGCGCGCGACATAGACGGTGCCATGGCGCACCGGTTTGGCCTTTTTCGGGGTCTTTTTGGGCAAATCGGGCGCGGTGCCGCGCTGGCGGGCAAGGCAGGGGTCGCGCCACGGGCAGATGCCACAGGCCGGTGATCTGGGGGTGCAGATGGTCGCGCCCAGATCCATCACCGCCTGGGCATAATCGCCGGGGCGTGCATCCGGTGTCAGTGCCGCGGCATGGTCCATCAGGATCGGCTTGGCCGCAGGCAGCGGCGTGTGCTCGTCATAAATCCGCGCCATCACCCGTTCGACGTTACCGTCCAGCACCGCATGGGGCAGGTCAAAGGCAATCGACGAAATGGCAGCGGCAGTATAGGGGCCGATCCCGGGCAGGGCCAGCAGTGCGGCATGATCGGCGGGAAACCGGCCACCGTGATTGGTCACAACCGCGCGCGCGCATTTCAACAGGTTCCGGGCGCGGGCATAGTAACCCAGCCCGGCCCATTCGGCCATCACGTCGCCATCTTCGGCGGCGGCCAGATCGGCGACGGTGGGCCAGCGGGTGGTGAAACGGGTGAAATAGTCGGTGACGGCTGCAACGGTGGTCTGTTGCAGCATCACTTCGGACAGCCAGACCGCATAGGGGTCGGGGCGCGCGCCGGCACGTTTGTCAGCAGGCGCAGTGCGCCACGGCATCACGCGGGCGTTTGTATCGTACCAGTCCAACAGGTCTTTGGAGAGTTCACGCAAGATTTATGCCCTTCCTGAACGGCTATCACTGGCAGTGGGCGCGCAAACCTTTATGATCTGCGCCAACCTTTGGGGGAACATAGTCATGGCGCGGCGTCCTGCCACCACAAAAGGGTTCAAACGAACCTCCAGCTTGCTCACGGGGCGGATCCGCACCGCCAGCGAAAGCCGTGGATTCGCCCAATCGCGCCTTTTGACCCATTGGGCCGAGGTGGTGGGCGACGATATTGCCGCCATCGCACATCCGGTCGAGGTCAGCTATGCCCGTGGTGGCATGGGGGCCACGCTGACACTGCTGACCACCGGCGCACAGGCTCCGATGCTGGAAATGCAAAAGGAACAGCTGCGCGCCAAGGTGAACAGCGTCTATGGCTACAACGCCATCGCCCGCATCCGTGTGACCCAAACCGCGCCCACCGGCTTTGCCGAAGGGCAGGTGGCCTTTGGCCATCGCAAGTTGGACGCGCCGAAAGAGATCGACCCCAGCCTGAAAGCCAGGGCCGTAGAGACAACCGCCCCCGTGGCCGATGAGGGCCTGCGGGCTGCGTTGGAACGCCTGGGCACCAATGTACTGACAAAAGCAAAACGCTAAGAGGTAAGTTTCATGAAAAGATTGATCGCAATTCTGGTCGCGGTGGTGGTCGTTGCCGGCGCGGGCTGGTATCTGATGGGCCGCAACACTGTCACCGAACTGGCAGGGACGCCGATCGGCTCCGCGAATGCAGAAGAGATCGACAGCAGCATCGACATTTCGGACATTCAGGACATGACGCAGGGCAACCCCGATGCGCCCGTCACCATGATCGAATACGCCAGCTACACCTGCCCGCACTGTGCCGCGTTCAACGCAGGCCCCTATAAGCAGCTGAAAAAAGATTACATCGACACCGGCAAGATCAACTTTATCTACCGCGAAGTCTATTTTGACGGCCCCGGCGTTTGGGCGTCGCTGATGGCGCGCTGCGCGGGTCCTGAAAAGTTCTTCGGTATTACCGATCTGCTGTATGCAAGCCAGTCGACATGGGCGAACGCAGGCGGGCGTGATCCGGTTGCCATTTCCGCCGAGCTGAAGAAAATCGGTCGCCTTGCAGGTATGGACGGGGATGCCATTGACGCCTGCATGCAGGACGAAGCACAGGCCAAGAAGATGGTGCAATGGTTCCAGGTGCACAGCACCGAGGATGAAATCACCGGCACGCCCAGCTTTGTGATCAACGGCAAAACCTACAGCAACATGCCCTATGACCAGATGAAAACACTGCTGGACGAAGCGGGCGCAAACTGATGACTGCGCCGCTCGCGGGTCTGAAAGTCGTTGAACTGGCACGCGTTCTGGCCGGCCCCTGGGCCGGTCAGACGCTGTCGGATCTTGGGGCCGAAGTCATCAAGGTCGAAGCTGCCGCAGGTGACGACACACGGCAATGGGGCCCGCCCTTTGTCACCCGCGATGAAGACGTGTCGGCTGCGTACTTTCACTCGACCAACAGGGGCAAGGCGTCGATCATCGTCGATCTGCGCACCGAAGAAGGCCAGAACCGCCTGAAAGCCTTGCTGGCAGACGCGGATATCATGATCGAGAACTTCAAGGTGGGCGGTCTGGCCAAATACGGGCTGGATTACGCTTCGTTGAAGGACGCGTTCCCCAAGCTGATCTATTGCTCGGTCACGGGATTCGGTCAGACCGGCCCCTATGCGCATCGTGCGGGCTATGATTTCATCATTCAGGGCATGTCGGGCCTGATGTCGATCACCGGCGAACCCGACGGCCAGCCGCAGAAATCCGGCGTTGCGATCACCGATATTTTCACCGGCGTCTATGCGACCACCGCCATTCTGGCGGCTGTGCACCAGCGCAGCCAGACGGGCAAGGGCCAGCAGATTGACATGGCCCTGCTGGATGTGGCGGTGGCGATCACCGCCAATCAGGCGATGAACTACCTGACCAGCGGCAAGGCACCGGGGCGCATGGGCAACGCGCATGTGAACCTGACGCCCTATCAGGTGTTCGACTGCGCCGATGGCCACATCATCATCGCCACCGGCAACGATGGCCAGTATCAGCGCCTGTGCCGTCTGCTGGGGCTGGAAGACATGGCAACCGCGCCCGAATTTTTGAAAAATTCGGACCGTATTGCGAACCGTGACGAGATGACCCGCAAGCTGACGGCTGCCACTGTGTTACGCGCACGGGATGATTTGCTGGCGGCCTGCGAGGCCGAAGGTGTGCCTGCGGGGCCGATCAACGATATGGCCGATGTGATGGCAGATCCGCAAGTCGTTGCACGCGGGATGCAGATCGAGCTGGACGGTGTGCCCGGAGTGCGCACGCCGATTGTATTTTCGGACGCCGAACTGTCGCTGCACCGGCCTGCACCCAAGCTGGGCGAAGACGACAAGCTGATGTGAGCGTGTCGGGGGGCGCACCCTCCGGCATTCTTTGAACGCCAGGGTCTAGGCCCTAGGGCCGTGGCAGCGCCTTGAGGCGGTTGTCGAGTTCCGAGGTGTCTTCGAAATGCAGGCGGACGGGCAGGGTGATGACCCGCGACCGGAACGCCGCAGGCAGGCGGGCGGCATCTTTTTCCGTGGTGACCAGTTGTGCGCCACGGGCGCGGGCGTCGGACTCCAGTCGTGACAGCAGGGCGGGCGACAGCGTCTGGTGATCGCCCAGCGGTTCGGCGTGCACGATGGTGGCGCCCAGTTCACGCAAGGTATCAAAGAACTTCTGCGGACGGCCAATCCCGGCAAAGGCAAAGACCGGCGTGTCGGTCCAGTCCATGCCGGTTTGCAGCGGTTTCAGCTCGGCGCGGATATGCGGCAAGGCAGTGTCTGGCTGGAAGGCGGCCTGATCCGCCGCGCCGCCGATGCTCAGCAGGATATCGGCGCGCGCCAGTCCTGCGGCGACGGGTTCGCGCAGCGGCCCCGCGGGCAGGCAGCGTTCATTGCCAAAGCCTGTGGCGGCGTCGACCACGACAATGCTGAGATCCTTAGCCAGCGCAGGGTTTTGCAACCCGTCATCCAGAATCACAACAGTCGCCCCTGCCTCTTGCGCGGCACGCCCACCAGCGGCGCGGTCGCGGGCAACCCAGACCTCGGCAAAGGCGGCCAGCAGCAGAGGCTCGTCCCCCACCTGTTTGGCGGTGTGTCGGGCGGGATCAACCCGCACCGGACCCGCAAGCGATCCGCCATAGCCGCGCGTGACAATATGTGGCGTGTGGTAAAGGTCGCGCAGCTTTTCGGCCACCGCGATCACTGTGGGGGTCTTGCCGGTGCCGCCTGCGTTGATGTTGCCGACGCAAACCACCGGAATGTCCAGCCGCGCAGGCGCGCCATTGGCCAGCCTGCGGGCCGTCGCGCGCGCATAGAGATGGCCCAGCGGCGCCAGCAGGCGGGCTTGCCACGCAGGGCGGTCGGGTGATGTGTTCCAGAAGTCGGGCGCGCGCATCAGTTAATTCCATCCTGCCGGGCATCCAGACTGTCGTTGACCAGATTGATAACGCGATCCATCGTTTCAGCCCCTTCGGTCACCACGTCCCAGCCTGCCATCGCCATCTTGGCGGCCTGATCCGGTGCAATCAGCCAGGTCACCGCCGCACCAAGGCTGTCGGCGTCGTTGACAATGCGGGCAGCACCGGCATTGGCCAGCCTGCGATAGGCATCCAGATGTTTGCCCACACTGGGACCATACAGAACAGCCGATCCCAAGGCCGCAGCGGCAAAAGGATCCTGCCCGCCCTGACCGGTTTCCAGCGATCCGCCCAGAAACGAGACCGGCGCGACGCGGAACCACAAACCGGCTTCGTCTGGCAGGTCGGCCAGCACAACCGACGTGTTGTCGTCGGGATAGTTGCCCTCGGACCAGCGCACCACCCGCTGTGCATCCAAAGCGCACAAGTTGGTCGCAAGCGCATCTGCGATGGAATCCTGCGGGTTCAGAATCAGCAACAGCCGGTGCGACAGGCGCTGGGCGCGGCGGTGGGCACTCAGAACGGTTGAAATTTCGGCAGCGGTGACACCGGCAGCAAACCAGACCGGGCGGCCCGACAAAGCCTGTGACAGATCGTCAACATCCTGTTGCGCGGCCGGCAGCGCCTGTCCGCCCGGCACCAGCGGCGCGGTGCGATCGGTTTTCGCGGCGGGTACACCCAGCTGTTTCATCCGCGCTTCGGCGGCGTCGCTGCGGGCCAGAATGGTATCGAAATGCGCCAGCAACTGACGCGGCACTTCGGTCAGCCAGCGGTCGCGGCGGGTGTCGAACCCGTCCGCTCCTGCATCCACCAGAAACATGGCACAGTCGGTTTTGGCCACGGCTTCGATCAGGTTGGGTTGCAGCGCACCCCATGCCCAGACCACCGCATCGGGTCGCCAGTGCGCAACAAAGGCAGCAGTCGATGCGGGGTGTTCCGGCGGCAGTGCTGCGGTCAACAAATCAGGCTCGTCACAGGGTTTGGGTTCGTCCGGTGCGGTCAGCAGCACGCTGAGCCCAAAACGCGCACCAATCAGGCGGCGGGCCAGATTGCGCACCCGCGCTTCGCTTCCCGGCTCGGCCGCGTGCAGCCACACCAGCTCACCCCACGGGCGCGGCGCATAGTCTGGCAGCTTTGGCGCGGGCCCGCGCCGGGTCAGGGCGCGGTAGGCCGCAAATCCCAGAGAGCGGGCCATAGCGGAGGGTTACCCCAGTTCTTCAGTGGGCGTGGCGGCGTTTTCCTCGTCGCGCAGGCGGTGGAGGTGCGCGATGTAATAGCGCATATGCGCGTTGTCGACCGTGCGCTGGGCCTCGTTCTTCCAGGCGTCGTAAGCGGCGGCATAGTTTGGAAAGATACCGACAATATGCAGGTCATCGACGTTCTTGAAGACGTTTTCGGACGGGGTCACAAGCTCGCCTCCGAAAACGAGGTGCAGGCGTTGGGTCATGGTATCTGTCCTTTGATCGGGCCGTTGATCGGGCATGGTGTCTGGCTGGCTATACTGTGCGCAAGGCTGTGCGGCCGGGTCAAGGTGGCGGCAGTAGGGCGGCGTGCAGGCCGGCATGCACCGCCGGGGTCGCGGCGATGATACCGTTCAGCGTCGGGTGCGGGTTGTTGAACTGCAAGGGCAGCCCTGTGCGGTCGCTGATAACGCCGCCGGCTTCAGTGACGATCAGCGCACCGGCGGCGATGTCCCATTCCCAGCTGTCGCGCAGGGTCAGCATACCGTCAAAGCGCCCCTCGGCAACCAGCGCCAGCCGATAGGCCAGCGACGGTCGGTGCCCGCGTTTCAGCGCAGGTGGAACGCCCGCGCGCCAATGATGCGGTTGCAGCGCGGGTTTGGTTGCCAGCACCGAACAGCCCTGCATCTGATCGGTTCCCGAAACACGCAGGGGGGCATCGTTCAGCGTTGCGCCCTGTCCTGAAGCCGCCGCATAAAGCTTGCCCAGTGCCGGAAGGTAGACAACAGCGGCGGTGATCTTTCGGGCCTGCGCCACGGCAATCGAATGCGCCCAGGTCTTGCTGCCTTCGACAAAGCTGCGGGTGCCGTCGATGGGGTCGATAATAAACACGGTGTCGCCGTCCAGCCGTGCCGCCGAGTCGTCGGTTTCTTCCGACAGCCAGCCGTAGCCGGGCCGTGCCGCGCGCAAGACGCTGGACAGCATGTCGTTGACGGCCAGATCGGCCTCGGTGACCGGACCGGCACCGTCGGGTTTGTCCCAGCGCTGCGTTGCCGGTCCCGCATAGCTGCAGGCGATGCGGCCGGCGATGCGTGCGGCGTCGATCAGAAGAGGAAGATCAGTTGCCGGCAAGGGTCATTCCCGGCACCAGCAGTGATGGCACAACACGGCTGAGGTGGGTGCGTGCGTCATTGGCGGGCACGATGGCACGCAGCATGTCGCGCAGGTTGCCCGCGATGGTGCATTCGTTGACGGCATGGGTGACTTCGCCGTTTTCAACCCACAGGCCGGCCGCGCCGCGGGAATAGTCGCCGGTGTTGGGGTTGATGGTCGAGCCGATCATCGAGGTGACCAACAGGCCGGTGCCCATGTCGCGGATCAGATCGTCGCGGCTGGCGGTGCCTTGGGTCAGCTCCACATTCCAGATGCTGGGCGACGGACCCGACGAGGTGCCACGCGCGGCGTTGCCGGTGGACGGCATGCCCAGCTTGCGGCCCGTTGCCAGATCCAGCGTCCAGCCGGTCAGCACGCCACCGTCCACGATGGCACGGCGGGTGGTCGGCAGCCCTTCGGCGTCAAAGGGACGCGAGGCCGAGCAGCGGGGGCGGTGGGGGTCTTCGATCAATGACAGGTCGTCGGGCAGGATTTTCTCGCCCAACGCCCCCAGCATCCACGACGACCCGCGCGCGATGGCGGCACCGTTGACGGCAGACAACAGGTGACCAATCAGGGTCGAAGAGACGCGTTCGTCAAACAGCACCGGATAGGTGCCGGTGCGCGGTTTGCGCGGGTTCAGGCGGGCGATGGCGCGTTCGGCGGCCTCGCGGCCAATCTCTTCGGGGCTGCGCAGGTCGGCCTGAAAGATGCGCCCGTCGCCGGAGTAATCCCGCTCCATCCCCGCGCCGGTGCCCGCGATGGCCACGCAACTGATCCCGCGATCGGTGCGCGCATAGCCACCGGCAGAACCGTTGCTGGCGGCAAAATGCACCTGCCGCGCTCCGTAGGCCGCCGAGGTTTGCGACACCTGGCTGATACCGTCCTGTTCCAGGGCTGCGGCCTCGCCGCGGCGGGCGTTGTCTTCCAGCGTGGCGGCGTCGGGTTCGGGCGACGGATCGGCCAGTTCCAGTACATCAACGTCCCAGTCTTGTACCAATTGTTCGGGATCGGCGAGGCCCGCATAGGCATCTTCGGGCGCTTCGCGTGCCATCGCCACCGCGCGCACGGCCATCTCGGAAATCGTCCGCTCGGAAATATCCGAGGCCGAGACATTCGCCACCCGCTGCCCGACAAAGACCCGCAGACCGATGTCCACGCCTTCGGACCGTTCCGCATGTTCCAGTGCGCCGGCCCGCACATCAACCGACACCGATGTGCCCTGAACCGCCATCGCGTCTGCCGCGTCGGCACCGGCTTTGGCGGCGGCTTTGAGCAATTGGTCGGTCAGGGCATCAAGGGAAGGGGTCATGAAATTCTCCGGCTGAATTGGGCATGAGGTAGCCTTCGCGCCCGCTGCGCACAAGGGGGCGGGCCGGATGCGCCAGAAAAAGACCCGGCAAAAGCGCGCGATGTCGTTGCATTGGGCAGAGGGGCAGAAGGGGCGGATTTCCGCTGTAAGCAGGCGCTTAAAAAGGCGGAATAAGCCGCTGGTCAATGGTGCAGCCGCCCCGACGCACTCAGATCGGGGCAAGACGACAACACCCGTTGCCGTCCCTGACAAACTGAAAACCGAAAATGAGGATACCATGCGTAAAATTGCTCTGATCGCCCTTATGGCCTTTGCCGCCCCTGCCTTTGCCGCCGACCTGACCGCCGACACCATGCTGGGCAAGTCGATGGATGAGGTGAAAACCACGCTGACCGACATGGGCTACGATGTGCGCAAAGCCGAGATGGAAGACGGAAACATCGAGGTCTATTTCGTCAAGGACGGCAAAATGGGCGAAGTCTATGTGGCCCCCGAAACCGGTGCGATCACCAAGCTTGACTGGAAGAACTGACCGTGTCGGTTGGTACGCAACTGGAAAGCGGGCGCGAAGGCGCCCGTGACATGGTCGTCTGGGACCCGCTGGTCCGGCTGATCCACTGGTCGCTGGCGCTGATGATCCTGCTGAACGGTGCCTTTACCGATGACGAGGGTATGGTTCACCAATGGGTGGGCTATGTGGCGCTTGGGCTGGTGGGCATACGTGTCGTCTGGGCCTTGATCGGACCACGACACGCACGGTTCGCGGCCTTTCCACCCAATCCGGTGCGGGCGCTGCGCTATCTCAAGGCTGTGCGGGCCGGGGATCGTACCGTGCATCTGTCACATAACCCGCTGGGCGCGCTGATGGTGTATAACCTGTGGCTGACGGTCATCGCGATGGGGGTGACCGGCTACATGATGACGACGCTGCGGTTCTTCGGCATTGATTGGGTGAAAGAGGCGCATGAATTGGCGTTCAACTGGCTTATGCTTTCCGTGGCGTTGCACGTGGCCGGTGTGGCGTTCGACACATGGCGATCCGGTGTCAATCTGGTGCGCGCCATGCTATTGGGACGCAAACGTATTCCCAAGGGAACAGCAGTGGAATGAAGCGACCCGCGCGGCCCGCAAAGGCAAAGGAACGACGCGCCACGGTGCTTGCGGGGGTGATCATCCTTCAGGCGCTGTGCGCGGCGTTTTTCATCGGTGACGTGCTGACCGACATGCGCGAGGGCGCGCATCTGAACCACGCTTTGCTGGCGGCGGAAAGTGTTGCCGCGATTGCACTGTCGGGCGGGGTGATTTTCCTGATGATCGAATTGCGCCGCTTGCTGAACCGTATGAGCGATATGGACACAGGGTTGAAAGTGGCACAGGGACAGTTGGCCGAGGTCATGGACGGCTTGTTCGACGACTGGAACCTGACAGCGGCCGAACGCGACATCGCCATCATGATCTGCAAAGGGCTGGACAATGACGAGATTGCCCGTGTCCGGCAGACGGCAGCTGGCACTGTGCGAGCGCAGGTGACCAGCGTTTATGCCAAATCCGGCGCGCACGGGCGCAGTCAGTTCGTCAGCCTGTTTCTGGATGAATTGATGTCGGGGGATTTCGGCGAGAGCTTGCCGCAGCCGCCGAAGCCCTAGGTCACATACCCATAAAAGGGATTCACAGACTTTAGAAAACGTGATTCACTTTCCGGCAAATGTGGAGGTGAGAATGGCACGTTTTGATTTGACAGATTTTGAATGGTCGGTGATCCAGCCGTTGCTGCCGACGAAGGTGCGCGGCAAGCCGCGTGTGGATGACCGGCGGGTTTTGAACGGCATCTTCTGGCGCTTGCGGACTGGTGCGCCCTGGGCAGACATTCCTGCCCGATACGGGCCGCATACGACCTGTGTGAACCGCTTCAACCGCTGGCGGCGTGCGGGCCACTGGGCGCGTATTCTTGAAGCAATATCAGAGGCATATGAGGGTGAGGTGCAAATGATTGACAGCTCCTCCATCCGGGTACACCAACAGGGCGCAAATGGCCCTAAAAAAGGGGGCGATCCGATTGCCTGGGTCGCTCAAGGGGCGGGCTGACAACGAAAATCCACGCTTTGGTGGACGCGCTTGGCCGCCCGATCCGGCTCATGCTGACGGCTGGGCAGGCCTATGATGGACACGCGGCAGAGCAGATGCTGGATCGACTGAAAGAAGGCTGCAGCGTGCTGGCGGATCGCGCCTATGACAGCAACGCGATCCGTGATTTGATCGCCAAACAGAAGGCGCAAGCCGTGATCCCTTCGATGCCGCAACGCAATCCTGTCATCGCGCATGATCGCGAGCGTTACAAAGCACGCAACGCAGTGGAGCGTTTCTTCAACAAACTCAAAAACTTCCGCGCGGTAGCAACAAGATATGACAAACGCGATGATAATTTCCTCGCATCCATACAACTCGCGTCAATCAGGATCTGGTTGCGAACTTATGAGTCGGTGACCTAGGGTTCAGACCCCAGACAACGATCGCCAATGCCGGTGTTGGGAACTGGCATTCGCAGCACAAAAAAGGGGCGGCACTTGCGCACCGCCCCCGATAAACTTGGGTGAGAATTTACTTCAACCGCTGGCCATTCGCCAGAACATGACCTGCGTCGTTGATCTCAAGCTTGGATTTCAGCGAATCCGGTGCGTCGCCGGGAACGGCAAACAAGGCCATCATCATTCGCGCACCCTGCGCCTGTTCTTCGGGCAACAGGCCCATCGCCACCAGTTTGTCCAGCAGACCGTTGCCGCCAGACAGTGTCAGGTCGATGCTGCCTGTGGGCTTGGGCATGCCGTCAAATGTTGTCATGTCGGTGTTGTCAAAGGTAAAGGCACCCGCACCGTTCAGCGCAGCACCAGCAGCCTCGACAGTCACGTCCTTGATCTCAAGCGCGTTCAGCTCGCCCGGCACTTCGTCAGAGTTTTCCATCGCGGCGGCAACCTTGGGGTCCAGGAAGTTGACCAGCAATTTGGCCTTGCCCGCCAGGTCGATGGCGATGGTGGCCGGATCACGCGGCAATTGCCCTTGCGGGTCGAACATGCCCCACAGAACGTCCGACATGGTGAACCCTTCCAGCGCCAGCTTCAGGCCAAAGTCCTGCTCGTCGTCGGATTTTTTGACCGGCATCATCATGCCAAAGGCCATGTTTTCCATGTTCAGATCAATCGGGATCGGCATTTGCGTCATCAGCGCCTGAATAATCAGGCCGGATTGCGAGCCGGAATAGGACAGCCCGTCGCCCGACATGGAGACCGCCAATGCGCCACCGGTCGACGAGGTGGTCATCTTGCCGCCGCCATCAGGGCCATCAAAGTTGCTGTCCGACGTTCCGTTCGTATAGGTGAATTCGCCAGTGAAACCGAAACCGGCATCAATCATCGCGTTCACGTCCGAGGGGTCTTCTACAGCCGGAATGTTGCCGCCGCCAGTAAAGGAAAGGCTTTCCAGACCGCCGGTGATCTTGGCCGCCCCGTCATCATCGGGGCTGGTGAACGCCATGTCATAGGTCACAGGACCTGTGGTCATGGTCTGGCTGACATTGCGCAGATCGCTTTGCACAATCCGCGATACGCCGCTCATGTCGGCCATTGTCACGTCAATTCGGGCAATGTCCGGCCCGATGGGCGTGTCGTCGACTGTCAGGCTGGACAGTTTTACGCCCATGCTGTCAGCGGAATAGGTATAGGTCATGTCATCGGGGTCACCGGTCACAACCATATCAAAGCCGGATTGCGTATAGTCGATGGCCAGATCAAAAGCCTCGCCAGTCGCAGGTTCGCCTGCGACGGTGATCTTGCTGACCGCAGGAATCTGCACCGACACGCTGCCATCACCGAAATCGGTAAAGGTCAGGCTGTCCATCACCAATGCGCTTTTGACGGTTTCGTCGTCCGCCGAAAAATCCATTTCCATGCGCACGTCTGACACAGTCAGGGTGTCGCCCGCGCCAGACTCGGTGCCTGTCACGGTATAGCCCATATCCCCCATGTAATCGCGCCAGTTGTTCCAGACATCGGCTGCGGTCAGATCGGCATATGCGGCAGTGGACCCAAGGCAAATGGCAAGGGCGGTGCTGCTGGAGTAGCGGGCAAAACGGGTCATGAAATGAATCCTCTAAGGGGCGGTTGAACGCAAAGATGCACTATCGTGTTGCAGGGGCCTTCGCGCGTCAAGGGGGAGGAGGGTCAGGATTCTCCCCACTGGACGCCGCCCCTGTTGCGCTCTACCCCTTGCAGCAAACAATCACGGGAGCCGGATGAGATGGACATGACAGGACAAGTGGTGATGATCACCGGCGCAAGCCGTGGCATCGGGGCCGAAACCGCGCGGATTTTCGCCGCTGCGGGGGCCAGGGTGGCGCTGCTGGCGCGCAGCGAGAACGATATTGCCGAACTGGCGGGCGAGATCGGCAATGCCGCGATGGCGATTCCCTGTGATGTCAGCCGCTATTGGGAGGTCGAGGCAGCGGTGAACGCCACGGTGAAAACCTTTGGCGGGCTCAACGTGCTGGTCAATAACGCAGGTGTGATCGAACCCATCGCCCATTTGATCGATGCCGACCCCGCCGAATGGTCCAAGGTGATCGACATCAATCTGGGCGGTGTCTTCAACGGGATGCGCGCGGCGGTGCCGGTGATGATCAAGGGCGGCGGCGGTTCGGTGCTGACCATCAGCTCGGGCGCGGCCCATGGTCCCGTCGAGGCCTGGAGCCACTATTGCGCGTCCAAGGCTGCCGTTCACATGCTGACTGCCTGTCTGGACAAGGAAAACGCCGCCGACGGCATTCGCGCCATGGGCCTGTCGCCGGGCACCGTTGCCACCCAAATGCAGCGCGAGATCAAGCAAAGCGGCGTTAACCCGGTCAGCCAGCTTGACTGGTCCGATCACATTCCCGCCGATTGGCCCGCGAAGGCGTTGTTGTGGATGTGTTCCAAGGATGCGGATGATTATTGCGGTCAGGAAATCTCGCTGCGCGATGAAGGCATCCGCGCCAGGGTCGGCCTGTCATGATCGAGCTGGACCAGCAGGGCGGCGTCTGGACTGTCACGATCAACCGCCCCGACAAGGCCAACTCTCTCACCCCCGAAATGCTGGCAGAACTGGCCGACATTGCACAAAGCGCTTCCGAGGCGCGGGTGCTGATCCTGACAGGAAGGGGCAAGGTGTTCAGCGCCGGTGCCGATCTGGACGCGGCGCGTGCGGGCATGGCCACCTCGCCCGATTGGGAACGGCTGTCGTCGGCCATCGCGCGGCTGCCGGGGCTGACCATCGCGGCGTTGAACGGTACGTTGGCGGGCGGCGCCACGGGCATGGCGCTGGCCTGTGATTTGCGCATTGCCGTGGCGGGGGCGAAATTCTTTTATCCGGTGATGAAACTGGGTTTCCTGCCGCAACCTTCCGATCCGGCACGGATGGCGGCACTGATCGGCCCCGCGCGCACCAAGCTGATCCTGATGGGCGGCCAGAAGATCGACGCCGAAACCGCGCTGGCTTTCGGCCTGATCGACCGCATCGTCGGCGCTGACGACCTTTTGCAAACCGCAAAAGACATCGCTGCCGACACACATGCCGCAGACCCTGCCATCGCCCACCAGATCAAGGTGATGTGTACCGTCGGCTAACCCTTCATCTTGCCAGGAAAACTCCGGGGGGGGGGCGCCAGCGCCGGGGGCAGAGCCCCCAAGGCTTTCCCGTTGGCGTATGTCTCGCAACGTGTATCGGACTTGATCCCGCACCCGCCGACAGGCAAGACGGGGTGTTCGCGAAAGGAAATGACTTTGCAACACGACCTGCCCACAAAAACCGCCGCCGTGATTGGCGCAGGTCCTGCGGGGCTGATGGCTGCCGAGGTTTTGGCCGCAGCGGGCGTGCGGGTCACGGTCTATGAGGCCAGGCCATCGGTGGGGCGCAAGTTCCTGATGGCGGGCAAGTCCGGGCTGAACCTGACGATGGACTCAGCCCTTGATGGCTTCTTGCCACACTACGGCGAAACCGCCGACACCCTGCGCCCGATCCTCGCGGCCTTCGACCCAGCTGCTGTGCAGGACTGGGCGCGCGGGCTGGGACAAGAGGTGTTTACCGGCTCTTCGGGCCGTGTATTCCCCCGCGCGATGAAGGCCTCGCCGCTGCTGCGGGCCTGGCTGGTGCGGCTGAACGACCTGGGCGTGCAGCTGCAAACACGCTGGCGCTGGACGGGATGGGACGGCGATGCGCTGGTCTTCGATCAGGGCCGTGTCACCGCAGATGTGACCGTTCTGGCGCTGGGCGGTGCCAGCTGGGCGCGGCTGGGAACTGACGGGGCATGGGCGGATATTCTGCAAGGTCAGGGGATCGCCGTGGCCCCGTTTGGTGCGGCCAATGCGGGGCTGCGGGTGGACTGGTCGGCACATATGTCGCCGCATTTCGGCCAGCCCATCAAAGCCGTCGCATGGCATGCTGGCGACACCACCTCGCGCGGCGAGGCGATCCTGTCGGCCAAGGGGCTGGAAGGCGGCGGTATCTATTCCATCGCCCGCGCGGTGCGCGAAGGGGCCAGTTTGAGCGTGGACCTGTTGCCGGACCAGAGCGTGCAACAGGTCGCTGAACGGCTGGACAAAAAGCGCGGCAAGGAAAGCCACGCCAACCACATCCGCAAAACCCTGAAGCTTGAGCCGCTGAAGCTGGCATTGGCACAGGAATGGGCGCGGCCATTGCCGCAGGTCCCGCAGGCCTTGGCCAGGGTGCTCAAGGCGCTGCCGGTGGCCCATGCCGGACTGCGCCCGATGGACGAGGCGATTTCGACCAGTGGCGGCCTGACCTTTGACGCAGTTGACGGGCATCTGATGCTCAGCGCCCGCCCGGGCATCTTTGCCGCTGGCGAAATGCTGGATTGGGAGGCCCCGACCGGCGGCTATCTGATCACCGCCTGCCTGGCGACGGGGCGCTGGGCCGCGCAGGGGGCCTTGGCGCACTTGCAACGCGCAGGCTGACAGCTCGCCCGCCACAAGGCGCGCGCCTAGGCTCTGGACCCATTAATTCTATATACTCAGTTTGACAGATTTTTTTCGCAGACAAGAAGCATTTGCGCAAGAATAGTGGTTCTATCTTAAGCAGATGCGCCGCAGGCTGCGGGAAAATCCGTCAAACCCGAAGGGCGGCAATTTCGCTTCATTTCAACGTCTTGGGTCGCTTGCAAATAGAACCACTATTGGCAGCACGACCCAAACCTTTGAAATTTCGCGAAATCGCCGCTGAGTATATAGAATTAATGGGTCCAGAGCCTAGGTGTCCAGACCCTAGGCTGTACGCCCAGCGAACTGGGTAACGGTAATATCAGCAGCTTCCAGAGTGTCGCGCACCGCAGCAGCAATCTGCACGGCAGTCGGTGTGTCGCCATGCAGGCAGATCGTGTCGATGGGGGTTTCGATGTGCTTGCCCGAATCGGTGATGATCGCCTGCGCCTTGACCATATCGACCATGCGCTGCCCTGCGACCTTGGGATCGTGGATCACCGCACCCGGGATCGAACGGTCAACCAGCGTGGCATCGTCGTTATAGGCACGGTCGGCAAAGATCTCGCAGGCGAACTTGCAGCCCAGGCTGCGCACGGCGCGTTCCTGTGCGGTGGCGGCCAGCACCATCACGATCAGGTTTTCATCGACCGACAGTGCCGCCTCGTAACAGGCGCGCGCCATGTCTTCGTCTTCGGATGTCATATTGCCCAATGCGCCGTGCAGTTTGACGTGGCGCACCTTGGCGCCCAATGCGGCGGCCATCCCCAGCGAGGCACCGACCTGACAACGGATCGAGTTTTGCAGCGATCCGGTGGGCATCTGGATACGGCGGCGGCCAAAGCCCTGAATGTCGGGAAAGCCGGGGTGCGACCCGATGCCGACCCCGTTTTGCAGTGCGATTCCCATCGTGGTGGCCATCACGTCAGGGTCGCCCGCATGGGCCCCGCAGGCGATGTTGGCAGAGGTGACAGTGGTCAGCAGGCTGGCGTCGTCGCCCATTTTCCAGGGGCCAAAGCTTTCGCCCATATCGGCGTTCAGATCCACTTGCATGGCGATGTTCCTTTATTCAAACGGGTCGGCCTGCGCCGAGATGGCCCCGCTGACCAGTTGGTAGGACAGCAGGTCGGATATGTCGTTGATGTCACGCACCAGCGGTTGCGCCTTGGCCGCCAGACCGGCGCGGGCTTTGGCGTCCTGTTGCTGGATCGTGACGGCCTCTTCCAGCGTGATGAACTGGAATGTGATCTGCCCGCCCGCAGGGGTCTGGGCCATGCGCGGCAGGTCGGCGGGGATGACCGTGCCGATGCGGGGATAGCCGCCAGTGGTCTGGCTTTCGCACATCAGCACAAAGGGCGTGCCGTCGCCGGTGATCTGGATGTCGCCCTGCACGATGACCTCGGACACGATGGTGCGCATCCCTTGGGCGGCAAAGCCGGTCCCGTCATGTTCCATGCGGATGCCCTGACGGTTGGCGCGGGGGTCACGCTTAAAGGACGTGGCCTCGAACCGGGCGCGTTCCTCGGGCGGGAAGTGGTTGGTTTGCACCGACGGGACGATGCGCACGGTGCCACCGTCGAACCGTTTGTCGCGGGGCAGATAGTACCCGGTGCGTGTGCCGGTGTCGGGCAGGGCGGGCAGGGTGTCCCCCTTGGCGATCAGCTTGCCCAGACCCGCGGACATATGGCCACCGCGCGCGCCCATGCGTACCGGCGCGTCAAAGCCGCCGCCGATGTGCAGATAGGCATAGCTGCCCGACCGTGCCGCCCCTATGGTCAGGCGTTGCCCTGCCTCCATCCGGTGTGCGGCGTTCCATGCGGCGCTGGCATCGTCGATGCGGGCGGTCATGTCAGCACCCGTCAGGGCGATGCGCAGAGGGGCGGTCGCCTCGAACACTCCGCCGACGCTGGCGATTTCCAGAACCGCGCAGTCGGGGGATTGTTTGAGCAGGGCAGCACCCTCGTGAACTGCCAGTGTGTCGATGGCGCCGCCACGGGTGAGGCCCGAGGCGATGTAGCCGGGACGTCCCAGATCCTGAAAGGCGGCGGCAGGGCCGATCTGGATGACCTTGAGGGCGGCGGTCATGGCAGTGCCTCCCACGTTGCACCGCCTGCGCCGTCAGCGTTGTTGGCAGCGATGGTATTGTAATCGGCGGGGGTCGTGGCGTGGAACAGCAGTTCGTCACCCGGCGACAGCGGGAAGGGCGTCTCGGACGTGGGCCGGAAGGTGTGGAATGCAGTCTGGCCCACATGCCGCCAGCCCGTTGGCGTGTCGTTCGAGAACAGGCACAGCTGGCGCACCGCAGCCACCAGTGCCCCGCGCGGGATGTTGGGGCTGAGCGTGCCCAGACGCGGGATGTTCCAATGTTCACCCAGCGTGCCCAGATAGGGCTGACCGGGGGCGAAACCGATGGTGATCACACGCATACGGGTGCTGGTCAGTTCAGCGACGGCATCCTGCGGTGACAGGCCTGCGGCCTCGGCGGCCTCGTCCAGTTGCGGGGCCAGATCGCCACCGAAAACCGCCGGAATGTGCCACAGCTTGCGCCCCTCGGGCAGGGGGGCCGCGAACCAGTCACGGGTGGCCAGCAGGTCGGTCAGCTGTTCGGTGATGGAGGCAGCCGAATGCTGCGCCAGATCGGTGCGGAAAAAGGCCGAGATCAGCGAGGTGGCGCTTTCGTGCACCCAGTCCCAGCCCTGGGCGTCGACAGCCGCGCGAAAGGCCAGCGCGGCACGGTTGGCGGTGTCGTCCAATGCTTCGGCAAAGGTGACGAGGACGCCTGACAGGCCGACGGTGTGAATCGTTGGATAGGTATTGGACATAAGCGGACACTACCCTTTCTTCACGCGGGTGCAATCTCTGTGATCGGGTCGGGGGCCAGCCCCCCGGCCTGCGGCCGTCCCCCGGAGTTTGACCGGCAAGATGAAGCACTAGAGCGGGTCGCGCAGCCAGCCGGACTCAAAGGCAGTCTGGCTGACCCCTGCGAGGTTCAGGATGCGGTTCAGTTCTGCTGCAAGCGCAGCGAGGCGCCCCTTGCCCCAGCGGGTGCCGCGTTCGGGCCAGAGGGCGCGGATCTTGAGTGTGTCATCGGTGCGAAAGGCCTTCATGTCGATGCGTCCCACCAGCCGGTCGCCTTCGAGGATGGGGAAGACGTAGTAGCCATAGGTGCGTTTGGGTTCCGGCACAAAAACCTCGATCCGGTAGTGAAAGCCGAACAGTTGCTCGGCACGTTTGCGGTCGCGCAAGGCGGGATCAAAGGGGCTGAGGATGCGCAGGCGCGGGCTGGGCGGGGAGTGGATCGCGGGATCGTGCGGCAGATCGGGGCGCGCATAGGCGGCGCGCAGGCTGCCATCGGCGTTTTGCACGTCGATGGGAATGATGGTGCCACGTGCGAGGGCTTGTTTGACCCAGGCCTGCGCCTCGGCGGGACGGATGTGACCCCAGAAGGCGGCCAGCTCGCTGTGCGAGGCGAAGCCAAGGCGGTCGAGGGCCTGTATGCAACACCAGTCGATGGTTTCCCCGGTGTCCGGCGCGTTGGCGGGATCGGCAAGCGCCGTGTCGATCACGCGCTCCGTCAGGTCATAGCGCTTCTGGAACCCGCTGCGCCCCGTGACAGCCAGCGCGCCCGAGCGCCACAGATATTCCAGCGCTGTCTTGGAAGGGTGCCAGTCCCACCACCCGCCCGAGCCCTTCTTTTCGTCGGTGCCCACATCCGATGACGAACACGCTCCGTTTTCGCGGATGTGGTCCAGCACCGTTTGATATTGTGCTTCGAAGCCTGCGCGGCGGTCCTTGCTCCACGCCTTTTTCAGGCGCTCTGCATCGCGGGAGCGGCGCATGTGCCAGTGGGGATAGAATTGAATGGGAATAACAGCCGCGTCATGCGTCCAGTGTTCGAACAGGGCGCGGTCGCGGCTGTACAAGGTTTCAAGTGCCTTTGGCCGGTAGCGGGGGCGACGTGCAAACAGAATCAGATCGTGCGCACGCGCGACGGTGTTGATACTGTCGAGTTGCACGAAACCCAGACGGGTGATCAACGATGCAAGAGCATCGCCCTGGCCAGGCCCTTGCGGGGTTTCGTGCAAGGCATGACGGTCCAGAAAGACCCGCCTTGCACTGGTGTTGCTTAGGACAGGCCGCGTCACGCGCGGCGGCGGCGCAACGTATCGCCAAGGCTGAGCTTGGGTGTGAGGGTGATTTTCTGCGGCTCGGTGGGGGCGCCCTCTTGTCCGTGGTCGCGGATGATCTCGGCAGCAGCCCGGCCAATCTCAAGGCGGCAGGCGTCCATTGTCGCCAGCTGGCGCGGCAGACCTTGCAGCAGTTCAACCCCGTTAAAGCCTGCCAGCCCGATCTGTCCGGGCACGTCGATGCCCTGGTCCAGCAGGTACAGCAGCCCGCCTGCGCCGATCATATCGTTGGAGTAATACAGAAAATCGAGGTCGGGGCTGCGATCCAGCATTGCCTTGGTCATCTCGCGGCCCTTCGCCAAAGCCGAACCACCTGAGTAGAACTCGCGATCCTCGATCTCGACACCAGCCTTGGCAAGGTGTTCGGTGAAGCCTTCGAACCGTTTGCGGGCACGGTGATCCAGCGGCATTTTGGTGCCCATGAAGCCGATGTGCTGATAGCCCTGCTTCAGGATCGCACGGGCCATTTCGGCACCTGCTCGACGGTGTGAAATGCCCACCATCGAATCGACGCATCGCCCGTCGGTGTCCATGATTTCGACCACGGGGATACCCGCGTTTGTCATCATGGCGCGCGCGGCTTCTGTATGTTCGAGCCCGGCGATGATCACACCCGAAGGGCGCCATGACAGCATTTCATACAGCACCCGCTCTTCTTTCTCGGGCAGATAATCGGTTACGCCCACGACCGCCTGCAACGGCGTTTCGTCAAGGATCTGATTGATGCCGGTCAGCACCTCGGGAAAAACCATGTTTCCCAGCGACGGAATAATCACCGCCACCAGATTGACCCGCTTCGAGGCCAGGGACCCTGCGATCTGGTTGGGCACATAGCCCAGCGTCGTGGCCGCCTCGAGCACCTTTTTGCGGGTCGCGTCGGACACGTCACCCCGATTGCGCAAGACGCGGCTGACGGTCATTTCGGAAACACCCGACGCTTCTGAGACGTCACGCAGGGTGAGGGGGCGTTGGGGGCGGTCAGTCACAAAAGCCATCCTGTTGTCATGTTCCCCTCAGTAAGCCCCAGCCGCACAAAAGGTGCAAGACTGCGCGGTCGTTTGGTGACAAAGCGTGTGAGAGGCGTTATGCGTCTGCGCGGCGGCCCCGTGGCTCAACTGGATAGAGCAGCCCCCTCCTAAGGGGCAGGTTGCAGGTTCGAATCCTGCCGGGGTCACCAAGTCAGCTCAAAATGTGCGGCTTTGGGTCAGAACTTTGAGAGATATAGCTCGATTGCAAATGCATCGGCGCGCTGCGTAACAGCTTTCGGTGGACTGAAGCCAGAGAGTCCAAATGAACATATTGTTCTACTTTGGGATCAACTTTGATTTGTAATGGGGTGCACTGAGATTCAAGGTAGCTTGGAGGCATAAGTTGCTGTACCAGACTCAAATGAGTTCATTTAAGCTCCAAGCCACTGCACTGGTTCGTAAAAACACGATTGCTTTCGTCGAAAACGTGTTCGCGTTATACGAGGCGCGGCGTCCGTTTGTCATTGTCTCGGACGAAGCGCAGGCCAGAAACCTGCCGGGTATCGAGATTGACCGCTGTATCGTTCCGGCCGAGCAATCTGGCTGGTTCGCTGCACAGCACGCCCTGATCCATGACGACCAGCCTGCGCAGGTCAGCTATACATCGGGGACCGAAGGACTGCCAAAGGGCATCCTTTTGACCTATGCAAATCTGGCCGACGCGACCGGGCGGGTTATCGATCAGATACAGATGACCTCGGAAATCCGCGAATATGTGGGGGTTCCGGCGACCTTCAGTTTTGGCATGGGGCGCTATCGGGCGGTCAGTGCCGTGGGTGGGCAGGCCTATCTGCCACCACGCGGGTTTGATCCGCTTGAGCTTGCGCGCATGCTGGCCGCAGGAGAGGTGAACGCCTTGTCGGTTGTGCCGACCCTGCTGCGCATTCTGCTGGCGGCGCCCGACACCATTGGTGATGCAGGCAAAAAGCTGCGCTGGATGGAAATCGGGTCGCAGCACATGACTGCGGACGAAAAGCGCGCGGTCAAGGCGCTGTTCCCGAACGCGGTGATTGTGCAGCACTATGGCCTGACCGAAGCGTCGCGCAGCACGTTTTTGCAGATTTCCGAGGTGGCAGATGATCTGCTGGACACTGTCGGGCGCCCCGTGGGGCAGACCGAGGTGGACCTTGGCGCGGACGGGCGTATTCGCATACGCGGGCCACATGTTGCAAAGTCTCGTGTTGACGCTGACGGGTTGACGGATTTGCAGGATGCGGATGGCTGGCTGCAAACCAACGATCTTGGACATATGCGCGATGGCTATCTGGTGTTCGCTGGCCGGGCCGATGACCTGATCAACTGCGGCGGCATGAAGATCGTGCCGGACCAGCTTGAGGAACGCATTCGCGCCCATCTGGAACCAGATGCACAGATCGCAGTTGCCAAAGTGCCCGACGACCAGCGGGGCGAGGGCGTGTTGGTTGCGGCGCAAACCGAACCTGCGGGTGTCGCCCGCGTGCGCGTCGCTGCGGTATCTGCGCTGCGCGAGATGGGTGTCGAGGCAGGCGGGGCACTGCACATCATGGCGGTGAACGCCATGCCCGTGACCGGCACCGGCAAGGTGCAGCGGGGGGTGTTGGCCGAACAGTTTGCCGCGCAGCAGGCCGAGGTGTCTGTCAGCGCAGAGGCTGCCACAAACGAAGTCAGCGATGTGCTTTCGCTGTTCCGGCACGAATTTCCCGGTCAGACGATCCGGCCCGAAGATACGTTTGAATCCCTTGGCGGGGATTCGCTGCACTATATCCAGTTCTCGCTGAGCTTTGAAAAACGCTTTGGCCAGCTGCCTGCGGATTGGGAAACGATGAGTGCTGCCGCGTTGCAAAGCCACGTTGGCGCAAACCGCAAGACGATCTGGCGGCGGCTTGAATCGGTTACGTTTACGCGGGCGTTCTTTATTGTCTGCATTGTTGCCTTGCACACCGATGCCTTTGTCTACAGCCCCAACTGGGGCGCGGCCTATTTTCTGGTGCTGTTGGCGGGCTATTCGGTTGCCCGTTTCCAGCTGCCCGAAATCATCCGCTCGGGCAGTGTTGCCACGCTGGTGGGCACCATCAAATATGTGGCGATTCCGACCGTGTTGATGGTTGCCCTGCTGCAAGTGGCCACCCAAAGGTTCGAGATTTTACCGCTGTTGCTGATCTCGAACCATCTGGATCCTGCCAATCTCAAGGGCTTCCTGTTCTATTTTGTTGAATTCTACATTCAATTGCTGGTGTTTGCTGCGGTGCTGTTTTCGATCCCGCCTGTGCGCGCAGCGTTCCGTTTGCGCCCGATGATCAGCGCGCTGGCCCTGCTGGCGTTTGTGGTTGTGCTTGACCGGTCGATCGAGGCGGTCTGGAATGGCGATTACAATTTCCACCGCACACCCTGGCACTATGGCTGGGCCTTTGCCCTTGGGATCGTCCTGGCATCTGCGAATGACCGGCGCGGCCGCTTTGTGGCGCTGGCTGTTTCGATACTGGCGGTTTGGGTCGCCTGGGGTTTCACCTCTGCGGCGTACTATGTCGGTGGTGGCTGTGCTATCGTCTTGTTTGTGCGGGCCTTTATCGTGCCTGCACCGGTCAAGACAATCGTGGGCGAAATCGCCGGGGCGTCGCTGTTTATCTATCTCAGTCACTACCAGATGATCAGCGTCGTGACCAAAGTGTTTGGCGAAAACAAGCCTTGGTTGACGCTGATTTCGTCCCTGATCGTCGGGGTGGTCCTGACCCATCTGTACGCCTGGTGCGCACGCAAGGTGATACAGCTTACAAACCCGACCCATGACAAAACCGGGCTGGGGCCAAGCGTCGGTTCAGGGCTTTAGCGTATAGCTGGGCAGTTGCAGGAACGCATCTTTCAGCGCATCGCCCCAGCCGCTTGAAATTGCCTGATAGACAGGGTCGGTGTCGTCAATGCGGGTTTGGGACATCGGTTGCAGGCTGTCGCGGTGATAGATCATCAGATCAAAAGGCAGGCCAACACTCAGGTTCGATTTCACTGTCGAATCAAAGGACACCAGCAACAGTTTTACCGCATCTTCAAAACTCATCTCGCGGTCGTAGGTCCGCACAAGGATCGGCTTGCCGTATTTGGTTTCACCAATCTGGAAGAATGGCGTGTCGTCGGTGATCTCGATAAAGTTGCCCTCGGGATAGATCAGGAAGATCGTCGGCTTGCCGGTGCCGATCTGCCCGCCAAGGATCACCGAGGCGCGAAACTGGTCCACGGCACCCTGACCATTGGGCGACGAATTCACGATCACCTCGTTCAGCGTGTCACCGACCAGACGGGCCACCTGAAACATGGTCGACTGGCGCAGGATCGAGGGGTCGCGTTCCTCGGTTGTTTTCGAGCGTTCTTCCAGCAGGCTGATCATTGCCTGTGTGGTGGCCAGATTGCCCGCTGTCATCAGAACGATGGACCGTTCGCCCGGCACCTCAAAGCTGAACATCTTGCGCGTCACGGCAAAGTTGTCGACGCCCGCGCTGGTGCGCGTGTCGGCCATAAAGACCAGACCTTTATCAAGCCGCATTCCGACGCAGTAAGTCATTTTGAGAAATCCAAAGCAGATTCGTTGCTTGTGATTACTGCTGCACCTGCAAAGACACAATCATCGATTCATCTGACGTGCCCATGCGCATGCCTTCTATGGGAGATGCTTCCTTTGCGTCACGGCCCAAAGCGATGCGGATATACCGTTCATCCGGCGAAATGCCGTTCGACACGTCAAAGCCGACCCAGCCCAGCGTGTCCAGATGCACTTCGGCCCAGGCGTGGCTGGCATCCTGATCCACCTGGTCGTCCATCATCAGATAGCCCGAGACATAGCGGGCAGGCAGGCCCGCCAGACGCGCCGCCGCGATGAAGATTTGCGCGTGGTCCTGGCACACGCCCTTGCCACCGGAAAGCGCCTCTTCGGCGGTGGTGTCGGCAGCGGTGTGGCCGGACTCATAGGGTACGGCCTCAAGGATCGCCGCAGACAGGGCGTGCAGCCCGGTCAGCATGTCGTCGTGTTTGTCCAGCGTGCTGGCAAAGGCCCTGATCTTGGGGCCGGCCTCGGTGGTCGTGGTTGGCATCCGCAACAGGTACAACGGTACGCGCCCGTAAACCTTGCCAAAGACGCCGTGGGTGTTTTCGGTGATGATGGTGCCGCGCGCGGTAATCTCAACCGCGTCACCTTCGGGGGTGATCGACACCAGATCGGTCTGGTTTCCATGATGGTCGAGGTAAGAGCATTCGATCTTGCCCCCGGTCACGGTCAGGTCCCAGTCCACGACAGATTGCATATGCGACGCCACCGGTCGCAGCCGGGTCTTTTGCAGCCCGTATATCACAGGTGCATCATAGGCGTAGCGGGTCGTATGCGTGACGTGCAATTGCAACTGAGGAATCCTGCCTGAGATTAATAATTGAAACGATAGTCTTTTTCGATCTGCGCGCCCAGTGCGCCGACATCCGAGATGATCGTGCCCAGAACATCATGCAGACCTTCTTCGATGATCGAATGGATGTCGCGGCCTTTCAACCGTGCTGCCAGCCGGTCGGCCATGTCATGCGACGGGCGGCGGTCGTTGTATTCTTCGGCCAGATAGTCGAGGTTTTCGACAATCTGGCCGGCGCAGAACGCCAGTGACCGGGGCATTCGCCGGTCCAGCACCAGAAAGTTGGCGATGTTGGTGGCGGTGTAGTCTTCCTCGACGGCCCAGCGGTACGAGCGGTGCGCCGAAACCGACCGCAGCAGGGTTTCCCACTGCACGTTGTCCATGCGGCTGCCCACCAGCGACGGAGAGGGCAGCAACGTGTAATATTTCACGTCGATGATCCGCGCGGTGCTGTCCATGCGTTCGATGAAGGTGCCCAGACGGCAGAAATCATAGATATCGTTGCGCAGCATGGTGCCATGCAACGCCCCGCGCACCAGCGCCGATTGCTGGCGGATGATCGACAGCACTTCTGGCAGGTCGGTATCTGGCACCGGATTTTTCAGCAGCTCGGTGATCAGCATCCACGTTTCGTTCACCGCCGACCACACTTCGGTGGTCAGCGCCGTGCGCACCAGCCGCGCATTGTCGCGGGCCTGCTTGACCACGGACAGAACCGACGACGGGTTGTCGGTGTCGCGCAGCAGATAGTCGATCACGTTGGTGCTGTTGAATGTCTTGTGTTTGGCGGTGAACCCTTGTTGGGCCGCCGAGGTGATAATCACCGATTTCCATTCGGTTTCGGTGTTTGTCGAGCGTGTCAAAGCGATGCGAAATCCGGCCTCGATCAAGCGGGCGTTGTTTTCAGCCCGCTCCAGACCCCGGAACATCCAGTACAGACCGCCTGCGGTTTTTCCCAGCATATCAGTCTTCCAATACCCAAGTGTCTTTGGTGCCGCCGCCCTGGCTTGAGTTCACCACCAGCGACCCTTCTTTCAGTGCAACCCGCGTCAGACCGCCGGGCGTGATGTTCACCCCGTCGGGCGACACCAGCGCAAAGGGGCGCAAATCAACGTGGCGCGGGGCCAGTCCGGCGTCGGTAAAGATTGGCACGGTGGACAGTGACAGCGTCGGCTGCGCGATATAGTTCGATGGCCGCGCTTTCAGTTTGGCGGCGAAATCCGCCAGTTCCTGCTTGCTGGCGGCGGGGCCGACCAGCATGCCATAGCCCCCCGATCCGTGCACTTCCTTCACAACCAGATCGGCCAGATTGTCGAGAACGTATTTCAGCGAATCGGCTTCGGAACAGCGGAAGGTTTGAACATTCTTCAGGATCGCCCGTTCGCCGGTGTAGAATTCCACGATCTCGGGCATGTAGCTGTAAATAGCCTTGTCGTCGGCAACCCCCGTGCCGGGCGCATTGGCGATGGTGATATTGCCCGCACGGTACACATCCATGATGCCCGGAACGCCCAGCATCGATTCAGGGTTGAACGTCAACGGATCAAGATATTCGTCATCGATCCGGCGATAGATCACGTCGATGACCTTGTGGCCTTCGGTCGTGCGCATGGCAATTCTGCCATCGACGATTCGCAGATCGTGGCCTTCGACCAGTTCCACGCCCATCTGGTCCGCCAGAAAGGAATGTTCGTAATAGGCCGAATTGTGAATGCCCGGTGTCAGAACCGCCACCGTGGGGCGGCCTTCGCAGCTGGACGGTGCACAGGCCGCCAGCGACCGGCGCAGGTTCTTGGGATAATCGCTGACCGGCTGCACCTTGATCTGGCTGAACAGCTCGGGGAACATCTGCAACATCGTCTCGCGGTTTTCCAGCATATAGCTGACGCCCGAGGGGGTGCGCGCGTTGTCTTCCAGGACGTAAAACTCGCCTTCGCCCGTGCAGACAAGGTCGGTGCCGACGATGTGGGTGTAAACGTCACCCGGCGGGGTGAAACCGATCATTTGCGGCAGAAACGCATCATTGTTCTGGATCAGTTCGATCGGAACAACACCAGCCCGCAGGATTTCCTGCCGGTTGTAGATATCATGCAGGAACGCGTTTACGGCGCGGACACGCTGGTCGATGCCGCGGCTCAGTTTGGACCACTCCGCCCCTGTCAGGATGCGCGGCACCAGATCGAACGGGATCAACCGTTCTTCGGCATCGGCCTGTCCGTAAACGTTAAAGGTAATGCCTGTGCGGCGGAAAAAGGCCTCGGCCTCTTGTGCTTTGCGGGACAGTCGCGCGGTGTCTTGCCGCGCGAACCATGCGTCATAATCAATATAGGGCGTGCGGACACTGTCCTGCCCCATCATCTCGCTGAAATGCTGGCTTTGTGATGTCATGGGTCAAGACTACATCTTTGTAAACAATGCGCAACAGGACCGTGATTTTGCGTTCTCGCGGCCACAATAGACGCCTAATTTTCAGGCACTTCACAAGTCATATTTGGTGCGCGACCAAACGCTTCCGTAGGGTCAGGCGCATTCCGGTTCAACGACATCGCGCCGCAGCAGGTAAATGTCCATGATCCACCCGTGATCTGCCCGCGCCTCGGCGCGCGTTGCGATGATTTTCGCAGTCACCTTATGCAGCGGCCCGCTAATGCGGATTTCATTTGGCATGCCGGCATAGGCACTCCACCAGATATCGGTTTGCGGCTGTTGCGGCAGCGACTGGAATGCATAGGTTCCGTCCAGCATCACGGCAACGGTGCGTGCGCCTGTGGGCCAGCCGTGTTGGCGCAATTGCCGTCCCGTGGTGATTGTCACGGCGTCACCGATGGTGTTCAGGGGAATGACATGTCCCGCGGTCAGGGCCTGCAATGACGTGATGCCCGGAATGATCTCGACCGAGAGCGGCAGAACCGTCTCAAGACGCTCGGCAATGCGCATGGTGCTGTCATACAGCGACGGGTCGCCCCAGACCAGAAACCCCACGCGCCCGCCATCCGGCAGGCCTGTGCGGATTTCATGCAGCCAGGCGTCGGCAATCGCATCGTGCCAGTCGTCCACTCCGTCGCGATACTGCGGGTTGTCCGCGTCGCGTTGCGGCAGGTCGAATTCGCGGATGTCGGGGCCGGGATCGTTCAGCACCTGCGCGCATATCTCGCGGCGCAAGGCGGCCAGATCGTCCTTTTGCGCGCCTTTGCGCGGGATCAGGATCAGATCGCAGCCGTTCAGCGCGTCGATGGCCTGAAGTGTCAGATGCTTCGGGTTTCCGGCGCCGATGCCGATCAGGGATAGGGTGTACATAGCTGTTTTCCGCAAATGCAAACGCGGCCCTGTTGCAAGGGCCGCGCTCTCGTGAGGCTCAGGATTTAGCCGACTGATGCAGACGAGCGGTGAACAACGGCCCGCCTGTCAGGTCGCGCGCCGTCTTGGCTGCGGCCAGAACGGCCAGATCGACCAGCGGCTCCAGCAGGATAACCAGCATATAGGCCGCGCCAAAGCTGAATGTCGCAGCCAGATTTTCAGCGCCAAAGCCCTGACCATACAACGCCCAGAACGCCACCCAGCCCACAACACCGGCCTGAAACGCTGTCGAAAGCGCCAGCGCCTGTGTGTATTTCAGATCAACATAGGCGGTGTCGGGCGCAATGATCCGTTTGGCCAGCGCAGCCACGGCAAACAGCGGCACCAGCAGCGTGGTCACGTTGATGAAATATTGCGGCAGATCGAAGGGGGCAAAGAACACGCCCTGTACCAGCAGGCCCAATGCCAGCCCGAAAGCGGCAGGCGCCGCCCCGAACAGCAGAAACAGGGTCGAGCCGAGGATCAGGTGTACTTCGCTGACCCCGACCGGATAGTGTGGCAGGATTTCGAAGAATGTCAGCGTCAGCAGCGTGGTAATGACGGTGCGCCCGACAAAGGCAAGAATGTTGCTTTGGCGAATGCTGTCGATGGCCGTTTTGGCCGCATAACCCGCAGCACCGGCAGCGGTGGCATAAGACAGCACGATCTTGGCGCCGTTCACGACTTCATGTTCGATATGCATATTTGGTCTCCCTGCCGTCGGTCCTGACGGCGTTTGGTTTGGCTTGCCCGCAACGGGCGTTGGACTTGCATTGTCATCCTATGGTGACATCTGGATTTTGGGTTTGTCACGTCTCCTGTTCTGTCAAAGGTCCGTAAAGAATAATGGCAGGCCCTGTCGCGCCTGCATCCTGCGCAAGGGCGGCAAGGGATGCAATCGTATGACGGCTCAGGGTTTGTGCGGGTGTCGACACGGCCTCGGCCAGCAGGGCGGGGGTGTCGGGGGGCAGGCCCGCATCCATCAGGCAGGCGGCAAAGGCCGGAAAGGTGCGGCGACCCATATAGACCACCGTGGTGGCTGTCGGATCGGCAAGCGCCGCCATGTTCAGATCCTGCGGCAAGGCTCCGGTCACGTCATGGCCGGTGACAAACTGCACGCGGCGCGCCGTCAGCCGACGCGTCAGCGGGATCATGGCCGCCGCCGCCGCGGACGAAGCCGCCGTGACGCCGGGCACGATTTCATAGGCCACCTTGGCGGCGTTCAACGCCGTCAACTCTTCTTCGAGCCGTCCGAATATCCCGGCATCTCCCGATTTCAGACGCACCACCTTTGCCCCGCTCAGGGCATAGTCGACCAGCAGACGGCTGACATGATCCTGACGCGGCGACGCACGCCCGGCGCGCTTGCCGACGGCGATCAGATCGGCATCGGGGCTGACATGGTCCAGTATTGGCCCCGAGGACAGGTCGTCGAACAGCACGACCTCGGCCGCTTGCAGGCGTTTGACAGCTTTGACCGTCAGCAACTCGGGGTCGCCCGGACCAGAAGACACAAAAGAGACAAATCCGCTCATGATGCCCCCGCGATCAGATGAAAGAAGGTGCCTGTGGCATTGCCCCGCCGCGATCCGGTTTCCGGCACAGCATCGCCGTTGGCGTCAACCACATGGGCCAGCGGCGTGTCGGGTTGCGACAGGATCGTGGAATAGTGGAACTCGTGCCCGCGCAGCCGTGCGCCTGTGGTCTGGCCACTGGCGGGCGTGTTCAGCGTGGCCAGTCGGTAGCCCAGATGCATCTTGCGGGTTTCATAGCTGGTTTCCAGCCCCAGAAGCCCCGCCATCTGGTGGCGCGTGCCGGTCTTGTCGATCAGCCCCGCGCCCATCGCCATATAGCCCCCGCACTCGCCGTGCACGGTGCGGGTTTGCGCGAAATCTTGCAGCCCGGCACGGAACCTGTCGGCGGCGGCCAGCCGTCCGGCGTGCAGCTCGGGATAGCCCCCGGGCAACCAGCAGATATCGGCGCTGTCGTCGGGGGCTTCATTGGCCAGCGGCGAAAACAGTTGCACCTCGGCCCCCGCGTGGCGCCAGTGGTCCAGAAGATGCGGGTAGATGAACGAAAACGCGGCATCCCGCGCCAGCGCGATCCGTTGCCCCGGTGGTGGGGGCAGGGTGTCGGTTCCGTCGGGAAACCCATGAGAGCGGGCCACACTGACCAGCAGATCAAGATCGACATGTGCTGTGATAAAGTCACCCGCCGCATCCAGCAGCGCCATCAGTTCCGGTTGTTCCTCGGCCTGAACCAGCCCCAGATGGCGTTCGGGCAGCGCCACGGATCCCTGACGGGGCAATGCACCCAGAACCGGAATGCCGACACGCTCCATGCCAAGGCGCAACAGATTTTCGTGGCGCGGGCTGGCCACTTTGTTCAACACCACACCTGCGATGTGGACGTCGGG
The DNA here is from genome assembly GCF_022788695.1 of Pseudosulfitobacter sp. DSM 107133. Classification (NCBI taxonomy): domain Bacteria; kingdom Pseudomonadati; phylum Pseudomonadota; class Alphaproteobacteria; order Rhodobacterales; family Roseobacteraceae; genus Pseudosulfitobacter; species Pseudosulfitobacter sp. DSM 107133. The sequence goes on along the minus strand of NZ_CP085154.1, from coordinate 3,440,842 downwards.
CCGCATGGTCTTGAACCCCAGTGCCGTGGCCGCAGCTGATTGTGCCTGACCCGACACATCCAGCAACAAGATCACCGGCCAGCCTGTCAGCGCGGAGATATCGGCGCTGGCCCCGTTCGAGGTTTCGCCCGCCGAGGCCACCCCGTCAAACAGCCCCATCGACCCTTCGATCAGAGCAAGGTCACCACCGCGCGACGTTCCGATCAGGTCGGCGAGAACGCCTGCACCCATCGCCCATGTGTCCAGGTTGAAAGAGGCCCGCCCGCAGGCGGCGCGGTGAAAGCCGGGGTCGATATAATCGGGGCCGCTCTTGAACGGGCGCACATCGACGCCACGCTTGCTCAGCGCGTTCAGCAGGCCAAGCATCAGCGTGGTTTTTCCGGTGCCCGATGACGGCGCCGAGATCATGAGGCCTTTTGGAATCGGTTTCATGCGCTGCCCTCGGGAAAACGCGGGGTGGTGCCGACAGGGCGAAAGCGACGGTCGTAATCCGCAGCATAAAGACTGCTTTCGTCAAACCCTTCAGCGGCCAGTGCGCGCCCGACCAGCACCAGTGCGGTGCGCCCGCGTTCGCCCTCGGTCGCCTCAATGACGGTGCCCAGCGTTGCGCGCACAATGCGCTCGTCCGGCCAGCTGGCGCGCCAGACAATCGCGACGGGGCAATCCGCGCCGTAGAACGGGGTCAGCCTGTGCACCACATCCTCGACCACATGCACAGATAGATGAATTGCCAGTGTCGCCCCCGTGGCGGCGAAATTTTCCAGCGTCTCGTCCGCAGGCATGGCCGAAGCCCGCCCCGAGGTGCGCGTCAGCACCAGCGATTGCGCCACGCCCGGCAGGGTCAGCTCGGCCCCCAGCGCCGCCGCCGATGCGGCAAAGGCCGGAACGCCGGGGGTGATGTCATAGGAAATGTTCAATGCGCGCAGGCGGCGCAGTTGCTCGCCCATGGCGGACCAGACCGAAAGATCACCGGAATGCAACCGTGCCACGTCTTGTCCGGCATCGTCAGCGGCTTTGATCCGCGCAATGATGTCGTCCAGAGACATTGAGGCGGTGTTGATAATGTCCGCGCCCTCGGGGCAGTGGGCCAACAGCGCCTCGGGCACCAGTGACCCTGCATAAAGGCACACGGGACAAGCCGCGATCAGATCGCGCCCGCGCAGGGTAATCAGATCGGCGGCACCGGGGCCTGCGCCGATAAAGTGAACAGTCATGGTGTGGGTCCTTTTGCAATTGCGGCGGTGGCCATGCCATTGGGGCTGGTCACGCGTGAAATGGTCAAAGTTGCGCCCGCGCCGGCCGCGCGCAGGGCCACGGCTTCGGCAAGTGAGCCGGTTGCGAAACGGGCGATGATCCGGGTGGATTGCGTGGGGGTCTGGATGCCTGAAACATCCTGTTCCGGCACCAGGATCAGGGGTATGCCCATCTGCTGTGCCAGTTCGCTCAGGGGTGGCGTGGCCTTGGTGTCTAGCGCGGCCAGTCGGTCTGGCGTCACGCCTGCAAGGTCCAGAGCACAACGCAGGTCGGCCAGCGTGGCCTGTCGGCGTAATCCGATGCCTGCAACAATCATCGCACCACGCTCCATTGCACTTGCGGGCGGCTGGGGGTCCAGCCCCGCATTCGGCCCAGCGGCGTGGCCTGCGCCAGATCTATGCGCAACAATTGCCCGCCGTATTGTCCGTGCCAGCCCGTCAGCAGCGCCTGGCTTTCCAATGTGACGGCATTGGCCACCAGTCGTGTTTGCTCTGGCAGCATGTCCCACAGGTTGCTCAGCAGGTCGGCGTTGACGCCGCCGCCGATGAACACCGCATCGGGCACGGGCAGGTCGGCCAGCGCTGCGGGGGCGGTGCCCTCGACAATGGTGATCCGGTGGGACAGGCCAAATCGCGCTGCGTTCTCGCGGATGTTGGCACAGCGGTCGGCGCGGGGTTCCATGGCGATGGCGCGGGCATCTGCTGCGGCCAGTGCCCATTCCACCGATACCGAACCCGACCCTGCCCCGATATCCCACAGCCGTTGTCCGGCCCGCGGCGCAAGGGCGGCAAGGGTCAGCGCGCGCATGGGACCTTTGGTGATCTGGCCGTCATGCGCGAAAATGTCCGCTTCCCGACCCGCTGTCTGCGACAGGCCCGGCTTGCCACTTACGGCGATGCCCACCACCACAGGCGCGCCCACATCTGACAGGGTGAACTGTGCGGCTGTCCATGTCCGCACCCGTTCATGGGGGCCGCCCAGGGCCTCCATCACGATCAACTCGGATGCGCCGAACCCCTGCGCCGTCAGCCATGCGGCCATATCCGCCGCCGCCGGCCCGTCCCGCAGGGTGCACAGGATACGCCTGCCATTTGACAGGTGCGGCAGCAGCGTTTCAAACGGCGCGGCATGCAGGCCAAGGCTGGCAACCGTTTCCAACCGCCAGCCCAGCCGCGCCGCCGCCAGTGACAAGCAAGAGGGCGCAGGGAAGCAGCGCCATTCCGACGGATCAAGGTGTTGGGCCAATGTACCGCCAACCCCGTGCCAGAACGGATCGCCCGAGGCCAGAACCACAACCGCCCGCCCGCGCAGGGCCACGACAGGCGCAACCGAAAACGGCAGCGGCCAGACCTGCCCGCGCGCGCCTGCTTGGCACAGGGCAAGGTGGCGTTCTCCGCCAAAGACCTGCTCGGCATCCTCCAGCGCTTTTCGGCTTGCATCGCTCAGACCGCCAAGGCCATCTTCGCCCAGACCGATCAGGGTCAGCCACGGATCGCCAACAGGATCAGACATGATGCGTACCCTTATTCTTGGCGGCACGACCGAGGCATCGGAGCTGGCCCGTGCCCTGGCCGAACGCGGGGCTGATGCGCTGTTCAGCTATGCGGGCCGCACCGCTGTGCCGGTGGCACAGCCCCTGCCGACGCGGGTCGGTGGTTTTGGTGGCGTTGAGGGGCTGGCGCATTTCTTGCAGACGCAGGGTATCACCCGCGTCGTGGACGCAACCCATCCCTTTGCCGCGCAGATCAGCCGCAATGCGGTTGCTGCCTGTGCGGCTGCGAATGTTCCTCTGGTGGCCTTCCAGCGCCCGCCGTGGCGTGCCGGTGCCGGGGATGACTGGCGTCTGGTTGCTGATCTGGATGCGGCCGTGAACGCCCTGCCCGAAGCGCCGTCGCGGGTGTTTCTGGCGATTGGCAAGCAGAATCTGGACGCTTTTGCCGTCAAGCCCCAGCATCGCTATCTGCTGCGCCTTGTCGACCCGCCCGCACAGCCCTTGCCCCTGGCGCGGGCCGACGTTGTGATCGCCAGAGGGCCCTTTGATCTGGTCAAGGATCTGGCGCTGTTGGAACAGAACCGCATTGACCTGATCGTGGCCAAGAACGCGGGCGGTACGGGCGCGCAGGCCAAGCTGGACGCCGCGCGGGCGCTGGGCCTTCCGGTGGTGATGATCGACCGGCCCGCCGTACCGCCGCGCACCACGTTTTCCGGCGTCGCAGATGTGTTGCACTGGCTGGGTCATACCACCTGCCTTGGCGTATAGACATGTTGCCCGATCCGGCGCGTGTCGGCGTTGCCAACGATGATCACCGTGCGCATGTCCGCCATCTCGGGCGTGGCCTCTGATAGAGTCACGGTACGCAATTGCTCGGTCGGCTTGCTGACATCGCGGGCAAAGGAAATCAGCCGGTCGGGCCCGCACTCTTCCCTCAGGATTTTCAACGCTTCGGAGAACTGGTGCGGGCGGGCGTTTGAACGCGGGTTGTAGAATGCCATAGCAAATCCGGCCTGTGCGGCCAGACGCAGACGGGTTTCGATCAGCGACCACGGTTTGAGATTGTCCGAAAGGTTGATGGCGCAGAAATCATGGCCCAGCGGCGCACCCAGCCGGGCCGCCGCCGCCAGCATTGCGGTGATTCCGGGAAGGATGCGAATGTCGGTGTCCAGCCATTCCGCGGGTCCGTTTTCCAAGGCTTCGAACAGCGCCGAGGCCATGGCGAACACCCCCGGATCGCCCGAGGAGACAACCACCACGCGACGCCCCCCTGCCGCCAGTTCCAGCGCATGTGTTGCGCGGTCGACCTCGACACGGTTGTCGGTGGCATGCAGGGTCAGGCCGTCGCGGGGGGGCACGCGACGCACATAGGGAATATAGCCGATCACATCGGTGGCCTCGATCAGCACTGCGCGCACCTCGTCGGTCACCAGATCGTCACGACCGGGCCCCAGCCCTGCAACACGCACCCAGCCGCTCATGGTCGCCGCCCCTGTCCGTGTACAATGGCAATCGAGAAATAGGGCACCTCTGCGGGGGCGTCGGTCAGTTTTTGCACCGTCTGGTCACACATCGTTCCGCGTTCTACCAGCCAAGCCTGATCCAGCCGGCCAGCCGATCCAAGCGCGCGCTTCAGCTTGTCCAGATTGCGCCCGATCTTCATCACCACCAGCGCGTCTGTGTTGGCGGCGCGGGCGGCCAGTTCTTCTTCGCTTAGCGTGGCCATCAGCACAGTCATCACGTCATCACCCCAGGTGATGGGATGACCTGTTGCGGTCCAGCACCCCGACATGCCGGTGATGCCGGGCACAATCTCCATGTCGGCGCGCGCTTGCAGGCGGCTGTGCAGATGCATGAACGAGCCGTAGAAAAACGGATCCCCCTCGCACAGCACAATGACATCTTCGGTTTTTGACAGGTCCGTCAGCCGCATGGCCCAATCGTCGTAGAAAACAGATAGCTGGCGATTGTATTCGGGATCGCTGAAATGGATTTCTGTCGTGACCGGGTATTCCATCGCATGTTCGGTGGCCTGCGGTGAGATGATGTCGTCGACAATCGTGCGGGCCTGTCCGCGTCGACCGGGCTTGCGAAAATAGGCGACATGGCGTGCCGCCGAAATCAGACGGTGTGCCTTGACGCTCATCAACTCTGCGTCGCCGGGGCCCAGCCCCACGCAAATAACCTTGCCCATGTCTATTCCTTCCAGGTTGCCAGGGCGTTCACCGCCGCGACGGTGATGGCCGAACCGCCCAGACGGCCCTGCACGATCATCGACGGCACTGGCAGGTCCTGCATCAGCGCGTCTTTCGATTCCGCAGCGCCGACAAATCCCACAGGGCAGCCGATGATGGCCGCAGGGCGCGGGCAATCAGGGTCTTCAAGCATGTTCAGCAGGTGAAACAGCGCCGTGGGCGCATTGCCGATGGCCACCAGCGCGCCGTCCAGATGCGGGCGCCACAGTTCCAGCGCGGCGGCAGAGCGGGTGTTTTGCATCTCTTGGGCCAGCGCGGGAACGCTGGGATCACGCAGGGTGCAAATGATTTGGTTGTCAGCAGGCAGTCGGGTGCGGGTGATCCCTTCGGACACCATATGCGCGTCGCACAGGATCGGCGCACCATTGGCCAGTGCCGCGCGGGCGATCCGGGCCATGTCGGGGGAAAAGCGCACATGTTCCTCAAGCCCGACCATTCCGGCGGCATGGATCATCCGCACGGCAACACGTTCCTCGTCGGGCGTGAAACGGGCCAGATCGGCCTCGGCGCGGATGGTGGCAAAGCTTTCGGCGTAGATCGCCGCGCCATCGGTTTCGTAAGTGTGGGGCATTAAAGCATCCTGCTGAGAAGTTCGGGAAGGCGCAGGTTCGCGCCCTCGGGGCGGTCCGAGGCGCGACCGTTGCGGATCAGGTGAAAGCGGCCTTGGCTTTGTGCGGTCAGGGTTATGTCGGCGGGTGTCGGGTGGGCGCAGCCCTTGGCACAGCCCGAGATATGCAGGCTGCGGTTTTGCGCGGCTGGCAGAGCACGCGCGATTTCGGCGGCGACGTCGCGCGTGGACGACAGCCCCTGACGGCAGCCCGGCGCGCCGGTGCACACGCTGATGTTGCGGCGCGGGTCTGTCGGAGCGGTGATGAAACCGGGCAGGGTGCCGCTGGCTGCGGCCCCTTCGATCAGGATCATGCGCCAGGGGGTGAGCCGCAGGGGGCCAACCTCTGCCAGACGGGCGAAATCCTGTGCGGTGGTTTGCCCGAACGCCAGCCCGACCAATCGACCCGCCGCAGTTGCGCCGACGAGTGCCTGCGCAGTCGCAGGCAAGGGTCGCATCGTTGCATCGCGTGGCGCGCCAACGCGTGCGATGTGTGCGGCCATACGCCCGCGCCCTTCAACGACGCCGCCGGTTTGCACAAACCAATGCGCCAGCGACAGGGCCACCTGCGCGGCCGTTTCGGCGGTGACAGGACAGCCCGCTTCGGCCCCGTCGGCGCGGCAGATCAGCCCCTTGTGCCCGCGCTCGATGCGAATGTCTGCCGAGACCTGCGACAGCATGGGGGAATCGCCACAATCCACCGCAAAGCCGAATTTCGATGGCAGGTCGGGCGCATCCGGCTGTGCAAGCGCATCATGCAGGTCCAGGGCGATGCGGTGGCTTTCGTCCTGTTGCGCCCAGAACGGAGTCAGCACGATGTTGCGGCGGGCTTCCGTGGCGACATCTGCGTCGATCAGGTCAAGCGCGCGCAGCCCGTCCATCAGCTCTGGATAGGTGTCCGCCTGCACGCCGCGCAATTGCAGGTTGGCACGGGCCGACAGGTCGATCATGCCGTTGCCGCAGGCCTGCGACAGCTGTGCAATCTCGCGGGTCTGTACCGGTGTCAGCCGCCCCAAAGGCACGCGCAGGCGCACAACAAGCCCGTCGCCGGATTGCATCGGTCGCAAGGCGCCGGGGCACCAGCCAAAGACATCCGGCGCGCTCATGCCTCTGCCCCCATCCGGGCCAGAATCGAGTTGCGGCGCGATGTCCACAGCCCGGCGTCCTTCACCGCGTCGAACCGCGTCCGCAAGGCCGCCAGTGCCTGCGGGTTGGCCGTTTCCATGAAGTCGACCAGATCGTCACGGCCCAAGGTTGCCTCGAACACCAGATCGAACAGGTGGTCAGGCACGACGCCGGCCAGATGCGCAAATGCGGCCAGATGGTCCACTGTCGCCGCAATCTCGGCAGCCCCGCGAAACCCGTGCGCCATCATGCCGGTGGCCCAGTCGGGGTTGGCCGCGCGGGCGCGCACGACGCGGGCCAGTTCCTCGGTCAGGGTGCGGGCGCGGGGGGCGTCGGGGCGGATGGCGTCCAGATGGTACAGCGCGGGGGCCTTGCCCAAGCGGGCCATCGCGGCGGCAAAGCCTGCCTCGTGCGCGGCATAGTCGGCGGCCATCAGCACATCGGTTTCCGGCAGGTCCTGCAAATGCACAAAGCTGTCGGCCCGCGACAGCTGAGCCTCAAGTTCGGGGCGGGCAAAGGCGATGTCGCCCTGCGCGTCGATGGCATAGGACGAGGCGGCCAGCCATGCTTCGCCGGCCTGTTCGCGGGCGGTGTCGGAATAATCCTCGATGTCGCTGCCGATCCCCAGCCCGTAAGAGCCGGGACGCGGGCCGAACACGCGCGGGGTTGCGGTGAGGTAGGGATTGTCTGCAAGCGTCTCGTCACGCTCGGCCAGCCGGCCCGCCGCCGTTTCGAACATCTGGGCCAGACCGGGAAACATGTCGCGGAACAGGCCCGACACCCGCAGGGTCACGTCAATACGGGGCCGGTTCAGCAGGGCCAGCGGCAGGATTTCAAACCCGTTCACCCGTTCGCTGTTGTCGTCCCAGCGCGGCACAAGGCCCGCCAGATGCAGGGCCATGGCAAACTCCTCGCCCGCCGTGCGGATCGTGGCCGAGCCCCACATGTCGATCACCAGCCCCTTGGGCCAGTCACCCTGATCCTGCAAATGCTTGCGCAGCAGCTCCTCGGCCAGTTTCACGCCCTGTGCATGGGCCGCGCGCGACGGCACCGCACGCGGGTCGGTGGTGAACAGGTTGCGCCCTGTCGGCAGTACGTCGCTGCGGCCCCGATAGGGCGAGCCGGACGGCCCCGGAGGCACGAACCGACCTGCCAGCCCGGCCAGCAAGCCGTCGATTTCCGCATTGCCATGATCGCCGGTGCCAAAGACATGCAGGCCTTCGCCGTACTGGCTTTCCTTGATGTCGCAGACAAAGCGGTCGATTCGGGTCAGCGCTTCGGCGGGGCTGGCGCCTTGATCCAGTCCCAGATCGGCCTCGACCCCGCGCCCCCGGGCTTCGGCGCGGATATCGGCAATCAGCCGGTCGCGGCGGGCGGGGTCCAGACCGTCGGCGGTGGAATATTCGTCCAGCAGCATTTCAAGCCGCCCCAGCGTGTCGGGCAGGTGGCTGGTGGCAAGCGGGGGTGGCATGTGTCCGATGGTGACCGCGCCAATCCGGCGCTTGGCCTGCGCGGCCTCGCCGGGGTCGTTGACGATAAAGGGGTAGAACACAGGTGTCTTGCCGATCAGCGCCTCGGGCCAGCAGTGGTCCGACAGGGCGACGGATTTACCGGGCAGCCATTCCAGCGTGCCATGCGCGCCCATGTGAACCACGGCGTCCACCTGTTGCTGAAGCCAGAGGTAAAAGGCGACATAGCCGTGGCGTGGTGTGCGGCTCAGGTCATGATAATCGTCATCTCGCTGGGCGACCGCGCCGCGTTCGGGTTGCAGCGCGATCAGGGCCTTGCCGTCAAGGAAGGCGGGAAAGTGGAACGCGCCGTCGGTGAATGTGGCGTCGTGCTCAGGTGCGCCCCAAGCGGCGCTCAGGTTGTCTTGCAGCGCGTGCGGCAGGGTATTCAGCGCCCTGAGGTAGTCGGCCAGCGGCCAGCGGATCGTCTGGCTGTCCAAGCGTTGCGCCAAAGCGGTGGCATCGCCCAGCTCAGCGGCCCGAATGTCATATCCCGCCTGTTCCAGAGAGGCCGCCAGCGTGCAGACCGATTGCAGCGCGTCCAGACCGACCGCATGGGCCAGTTGCCACGGCTTGCCGGGATAGGTGGACAGCACCAGCCCCAATGTTTTCTGCGCGGGTGCGCGGGTCGACAGGTGATGCAGCGCCAGCACGCGGTCGGCCACTGCCGCGACGCGCGCAGGATCGGCGCGGTGGGCAAAGCGGCTGTATTCCAGCGCATCGTCGCGTTTGCCGGGTTGTTTGAAACTGACGACACCCGCGAACAGGCGGCCATCGACTTCGGGCAACACCACATGCATGGCCAGATCGGCGGGGGACAACCCGCGTGCGCCATCCTGCCAATCCCGTTTGCGCGCGGTGGACAGAGCCACTTGCACCACAGGGCAACCGGCGGCGTTCAGGGGTGAAGGCGTGGCATCACCGCTTTGCGCTGAAAAGGCAGTGGCGTTGATGATGATGGCGGGTTTCAGGCGGTCGATCTGCGTCGCGATCCACGGCGCCGTGTCGCCTTTGAGGCTGGGGGCGAACAGGCCGAAGGTTTGAAATCCGCGCGCTTCCAGTGCCGCAATCAGCGCATCCACCGGATCGGTGTCGGCGGCGGTCAGATAAGAGCGATAAAAGGCAACGAGTGCCAACGGGCGGTCATTGCGTTGGGGATCGGGGACAACGCCGAGGTCCGGGCGATAGAACCCGGCCTGCGGCACGGTTTTGGCCCCTTGAACGGGGCCTGCATACAGCTCTGCCGCCAATGCAAGCTGCGCAAGGGCCGCTTGTGCCGCCACCGCTCCGCCGGTGTCGCACAAATGTTGTAGCCGCCGCAGGGTCGATACCGGCAGGGTCGACAGTTCATCCAGCCGCGCATCGGGCCGCCCGTCGGCGGGCAGCACGGCCAGCGCGATGTTCTGACGGCGCGCCATGTCCTGAAGCGTGGCCAGACCGTAGGGCCAATAGCTTTCGCCGCCGATCAGGCGGACCAGCACGGCCCTGGCCCCTTGCAGGGTCTGTTCGGCGTAGGTGTCGACCGACAGCGGGTGTTGCAAGGCCACCAGATTGGCCAGCCGCAGGGGGGGCAATCCGCCCCGCGCACGGTGCCAACCTGCCGCGAAAGCCCCCAGATCGCTGTCGGAAAATGACAGAACGATCAGGTCAGCCGGACTTTGCCCCAGATCCTGCGGCATGGCGCTTTGGTCCAGCCCGTGGCTTTCGCGAAAGATGACGTGCATCGGGTATCAGACTCCCAGAACAGCGCGGATGGCTGCGGGGTTGATGTTGTCGTGCTCGGCAATCACCACCAGTTGACTGCGGCGCGGCGCATCACCCCACGGACGGTCGAACTGGCTGCGCAAGCGTTCGCAGACAGCCTGCACCAAAAGCCGCATGGGCTTGCCCGCGACGGCCACATACCCTTTGATCCGCAGGATGTTATGTTCGCGTGCCAGGCGCAGTATCGCCGCTTCCAGCGCTGCCACATCCGCAACTTCGCCCATGTCGATCACGATGCTTTCGAAATCGTCATGTTCGTGGTCGTCATGGCCATCATGATGGCTGGGGCGAGCGTCCAGATCGTTTTCGGCAGCGGCCCCCAGACCCAGCACAACGCGCGGGTCGATCACACCGTCAGTCATCGCCAGAATGGGCAGCTTGCGCGGCGATTCCGCCTCGATCACCCTGCGGGCGGCGGCGACGCCTTCGGGGCCGGCCAGATCGGCCTTGGACAGCAGCACGATGTCGGCGCAGGCGATCTGGTCCTCAAAGACTTCGGACAACGGCGTCTCGTGGTCCAGGCTTTGGTCGGCCTCGCGTTGGGCCTGTACCGCATCCAGATCGGGGGCGAACTGTCCCTTGGCGACAGCCTCGGCGTCGGCCAGCGCAATCACGCCGTCCACAGTGATCCGCGACCGGATTGCGGGCCATTCAAAGGCTTTCAACAGCGGTTTCGGCAATGCCAGCCCCGAGGTTTCGATCAGGATGTGATCGGGCGTCCGGGGCAGGGCCATCAGCGCCTCGATGGTGGGAATAAAGTCGTCGGCAACCGTGCAGCAGATGCAGCCGTTGGCCAGCTCGACAATGTTTTCAGCGGGGCAATTCTCGTCAGCGCAGGTTTTCAGAATGTCGCCATCCACACCCGCCGTGCCAAATTCGTTGACCAGCACCGCCAGACGTTTGCCGCCGTGGTTCTGCATCAGGTGGCGGATCAGTGTGGTTTTGCCCGCGCCCAGAAAGCCGGTGACAATGGTGACGGGGATTTTGGTAAGGTCGCTCATAGCGGCTGCTCCTGTGGGGGAATGCGGGCAATGGATTGTTTGCGGAACACCTGCGGGCGTTCGCGCCAGGGCACGATGCCGTCGGCGGTGGCGGCATAGGCCACGATCCCGTCGCGGATGTCCGGAAGGTGGGTGTCGGGGTCAAGATCGCCGTAGACATAGGTCCAGCGGTCGGCGCCACCTGACAGGATCAGCGAACAGCCGCGCGAACAGGCCGAAAGACATTCGGCACCCCGCAGGCGCACGCCGTCGGGCAGCGTGTCAGACAATGCATCGAACAGACGCTGGCCGGGGCGCAGCCCTTCACCGGTGTCGATCTGTCCTGCCTTGCAGGTCGTGCATATGGTGACGGTAACCGGGTCTTTTGCGCGCGTCATGTCTTCCCTCGTATTTCAATGGCGAAACAGGGGAAGGCCAGCAGGGAACGACATGCGAACAGCGTCCATCGCCGGTCGCGAAACACCCCGTTCGCCCGTTACAAACTACGCTGGCAGGTCTCCCGGCTTGCGGATTTTGGGCGCTTGGCCCAGCGATCCACCACCTTCCCAGCTATCAGGCCAGTGGTCAGCAGATCTATCCGGTCACGGTCGCGGGGGCGGCAGCGCTTTGCCTGCGCCCCTTTCGGGCCGTGGGCGTATCGCATTCCCTCTTCGCCTGTAAAAACAGGAACCAACGTGCGCCATGCATTCGTGATTTACCTGTGGCTGTCAAGCAAGGGAATGCAGGTGTCGCGCCATAGTTTCCAAAATTCTTACTAAACCGCTGAAATAAAACGACAGTATTCTCAACCCTTGAGTGTACTACAAGCTGCCCACAATGGCGCGGGCGGCCTCGATTGCGACGGGTGCGGATTGGCGCACAAATTCCTCGGGTGTCCATTCCGCCAGCGATGCGGCAACATGGATCGCGCCAAGCGGCCTGCCATCACGCCCGGTAATGGCGACCCCGATCGCAACCTCGCCCAGCACATATTCCTCGGTGACCATCGCGTAACCATTGCGGCGGGCCGTGCTGATACTGTCGATGATTTCATCCGGTTCGGTCCGGGTTTTCGACGTGTAGGGCTGCAATGGTGTGCGCAGGATAATGTCGCGTGCCGCGTCGTCGGGCAGCGCCGACAATACAGCGCGCCCGCCGGCGGTGCAAAATGTCGGAATGCTGTGCCCGACCAGGGTGGCGAAAAAGGTCTCGCGCTTGCTTTGTATCCGCAGGGCATAGATCAGGCGGGTTTCGTCAAACAGGCTTAGATCGACACGTTCGGGAATGGTTTTGCGCAGTTCCAGCAGCACCGGCGTGGCCTTTTGCACAACGGGGTCCATGCGCAGTACATCCAGCGTGTGGTCCAGCAGGCGCAACCCGGGCAAATAGCCCCGATCATCGGCGCTGCGCCGGATATAGCCCAATTTGACCAGCGTATGCACCAGACGTTGCGCCGCCGACCGGTCGATGCCGGCGCGCTGGGCGATGTGCGACAAGCTAAGGGGACCGTCGGCGCGGTGAAATGCGCCCAGCACCTGCATGGCGCGCGCCGCAGAGCGGACAAACAGCCGGTCTTCGTCTGCATGAAAATTGGTCGCTTTGGGTGAATCCGATCTGAGAATGCCGGGCATCAAATACCTCTTGTTGACGTGCGTGGAGAATCGCTCTTATGGTTGTGGTACGATATATATGTATCGTTCTGCAATACACCGCGAAAACCCTTCCCCTTCAGGCGCCGGTTTCGCAAAACAATGGAGTTTCCATGAAAGTTGCCTTGGCTGGCTTTCTTCACGAAACGAATACCTTCGCACCCGACCCGGCGGATATGACCGCGTTTCTGGAGGGCGGGGGCTATGTCCCGTTGGTGCGCGGGGCGGATATGGCCGGGGCCGTTCATGGGGTGAACCTTGGCATTTCCGGCGCGTTCTCGACGGCGGCAGCGCTGGGTTGGGACGTGGTTCCGGTGCTTTGGGCGGGTGCCATTCCGTCCGCGCATGTGACGCAGGATGCGTTTGAACAGATCCTTGCAGAGATCGTGCAGGGCATAGGGGCGGCGGGGCCGCTGGACGGCGTGTTTCTTGATCTTCACGGCGCGATGGTCGCTGAACACCATGATGACGGCGAAGGTGAAATTCTGCGCCGCGTCCGGGCGGTCGTGGGGCCGGATGTGCCGATTGCCGTTGCGCTGGACCTGCATGGCAATATCTCACAGGCCAGTGTGGATGCGGTCGATGTTCTGGTGGGTTTTCGCACCTATCCGCATGTGGATATGGCCGCCACGGGGGCGACGGCCGCGGGTTTGCTGGACAGGTTGATGCGCACGGGCGTGCGTCCGGCCAAGGCGTTCCGGCACATGTCCTATCTGGTGCCGATCCCGTTTCAGACCACCGATATGCACCCTGCGCGCGGGCTGTATGCGGGGCTGGACGCGGTCGAGGTGGATGGCGTGTTGACGGCTTCGCTGTTCATGGGGTTCCCGGCGGCGGATATTCCCGATTGCGGCCCCTGTGCCATCGCATTTGCCACCACACAACAGGCCGCTGACCACGCCGCCGATGCCATCGCCGCCGCCTACGAGGCCGCCGAGGCTGATTTCGACAACGTTACGTTCCTGCCGGACGCCGCGGTGGCCTATGCGCAAGCCGCGGCAGGCGGGGACGGTCCTGTTGTCATAGCCGACACGCAGGACAATCCCGGTGCGGGCGGTGTCTCGGCCACGACGGGGCTGTTGCGCGCGTTGATAGATGCGAATGCACAGAATGCAGCGATCGGGCTGATCGTTGATCCCGAAACCGTGCGGCTGGCACATGCGTCTGGGAAAGGGACAACAGCCCGGTTTTGCATCGGCGGCCATCCCGCCCTGCCCGACATCGCAGCGGTCGAGACTGACGCACTGGTCGAGTGCCTGTCCGACGGCAAGGTTCATGCGACAGGCCCCTACTACGGTGGCACGCACCTGAACCTTGGCCCCTCTGCCTGCCTGCGCATCGGCGGCGTGCGGGTGGTGGTCACCAGCCGCATTGCCCAGATGGCCGACCGCGAGATGTTCCGCTTTGCCGGTGTCACCCCCGAGGATCAGGCGATTCTGGTGGTCAAGAGTTCAACTCATTTCCGGGCCGATTTTGCACCCATCGCACGCGAAATCATCGTGGCCTGTGCGCCCGGTCCGATGCCGTTCAATCCTGCCGATCTGCCGTTCACGCGGCTGCGCGACGGATTGCGGCTGTGCCCCAACGGTCCCGTTTTCAAGACCGCAAGCGCCGAAACGGCGCGCCCCGATCACGGCAGAACGGGTGCCGCGATCTAAAATCACCAAACGAAATCCAACAAGGGAATCCAAAATGCTGACTTTAAGATCTGCTATGAAAACCACGCGCGGCCTTGCTGCGGCTTTGGCGGCTGGCACCGCCCTGATGGCCCCCGGTGCCTTGCTGGCACAAGACGACGAAAAAACGCTGACAGCCGTCATGCATTCGGGCCTGCGGGTGCTTGATCCGGTTATCACCACTGCGCACATTACGCGCGACCACGCCTATATGATCTATGACGTGCTGACAGCCGTGGACGAAAACTTTGCCCCGCAGCCGCAAATGGCAAGCTGGGAAGTATCGGACGACGGTCTGGTCTATACCTTTACGCTGCGCGACGGTCTGCTGTTCCACGATGGCGCGCCTGTGACCGGTGCCGATGTTGTTGCCTCGCTGAACCGTTGGGGCAAGCGCGACTCGGGCGGGCAGTTGATCTTTGACGTGACCGACAGCCTTGAAGCGACGGATGACAAAACTGTCGTCTGGACCCTGAGCGAACCTTTCGCGCCCCTGCTGGACGTGATCTCCAAACAGTCGGCGGTGCCGCCGTTCATCATGCCGGCGCGTGTCGCGGCGACGTCGCCCGACGAGACCATCACCGAATATATCGGTTCCGGTCCCTTCGTCTTTAATGCCGAAGAATATGAACCCGGCGTGTCGGTCACTTACGAGAAATTCGACGACTATGTGCCACGTTCCGAACCCGCATCTTGGATGGCGGGCGGCAAGGTCGTGAACGTCGACAAGGTCGTATGGACCACGATGCCCGACTCGCTGACCGCGATCAACGCGCTGTCGGCTGGCGAAATCGACTATCTTGAGCAGGTGCAGATCGACCTGCTGCCGATCCTCAGCGCGAATCCCGATGTCACCGTCGAAAAGCGTGACCAGTTGGGCTATGTCGCCGTGGGCCGCCCCAACTTCCTGCTGCCACCCTTCGACAACCAGTTGATCCGTCAGGCGGCCATGGCCGCGCTGGATCAGGAATCGATGCTGGCGACCATGCAGGGCGATCCCGAATACTATAACGTCTGTGGTGCGATCTTCGGTTGCTCGACTCCGCTGGGCAGCGAAGCCGGGTCCGAGGACCTGACCGGTGGGGCCAACATCGAAAAGGCTCAGGCGCTGCTGAAAGAGGCAGGCTATGACGGGACCCCCATCACGTTGATGGCGCCGACCGATGTGGTCAGCCTGATCAACCAGCCCGTTGTGGCGGCGCAAGCCCTGCGCGAAGCGGGCTTTGAGGTCGATCTGCAATCCATGGACTGGCAGTCGGTTGTGCAACGTCGCGCCCAACAGAACCCGGTCAGCGAAGGCGGCTGGAACCTGTTCTTCACCAACTGGATGGTGCCGGAAATCTCTGATCCGCTGATCAACGTGATGGTCAACGGGCGCGGGGATGACGCATGGTTCGGCTGGCCGACAGACCCCGAGATCGAAGAGCTGCGTGCAGCCTTTGTGGCCGCCCCTGATGCCGCCGCGCAAAAAGAGGTCGCGGAGAAAATCCAGGAACACGTCATGACGAACGTCAACTATTTCATGATGGGCGAATACCTGATCCCGCAGGCGCGTCGGAACACCATCCAGAACATGCTGCCCTCCCCGGTGCCGGTGTTCTGGAACGTGACCAAAGAAGCTGAATAAGCGCAACCAAGGGGCGCGCGGCAGCGTGCGCCCCTTTCCTTGTTACATCGTGCGCCTGACGCATCCCGCCCGACCAACCCCAAGGAGCATCCCGCATGTTCGTCTATATACTTAAGCGCGTGCTGGCCACGATCCCGGTGATGGTGATTGTCGCCATTTTCGTGTTCCTGCTGCTGCGCCTGACGCCGGGTGATCCGGCTGCGATCCTTGCCGGAGATGCGGCCACGCCTGCGCAACTTGAACGCATCCGCGACAGTCTGGGTCTGAACGACCCGCTGCTGACGCAATTCATGACATGGATGGGACAGTTGGCGCGGGGCGATCTGGGCACGTCGCTGTTGTCGAACACTTCGGTGGCCGGAATGGTCGGGGCCCGGCTGGGGCCGACCATCAACATCGCGCTGATGACCATCGTGATTTCGGTCCTGCTGGCCGTGCCGATGGGCGTGATTGCCGCATGGCGTCACCGCACATGGGTCGATTTTCTGGTCATGTCCTTTTCGGTTCTGGGCTTTTCGGTGCCGGTCTTTGTGATCGGCTATATCCTGATCCAGATCTTTGCGATCGACCTGCGCTGGGTGCCGGTGCAGGGGTACAAGGCCCCCTCGGAAGGGTTCGGCGCTTTCTTCAGCCGCGCGATCCTGCCGTCGCTGACGCTGGCCACGATCTATATCGCGCTGATTGCACGGATGACCCGCGCCTCGATGCTGGAAGTGCTGGGCGAAGACTATATCCGCACCGCCCGCGCCAAGGGTGTGCGTGAAAACGTCGTGCTGTTCCGCCACGCGCTGCGCAACGCCGCCGTGCCGATCCTGACGATCATCGGCACCGGTTTCGCGCTGCTGATCTCGGGCGTGGTGGTGACCGAAAGCGTGTTCAACATCCCCGGCATCGGGCGGTTGACCGTCGATGCCATTCTGGCGCGCGACTATCCGGTGATCCAGGCGATGATCCTGCTGACGGCGGGCATCTATGTGATGGTCAACCTGCTGGTTGATATCTCTTATTCATTCTTCGACCCAAGGATCAGGTACTGACATGGCCGAACTTCCCCAATCCCGACAGAGTGCCTTTCACGTGATTACCGGCTTGTTTTCGCTGCCCGCAGGAGCGCGCGTGGGCGTCGGTCCGATCCTTGCTGCCGCGATCCTTGTGGTGATCGTGATGGCCGCCCTGCTGGCACCGCTTTATGTGCCCTACGATCCGCTGGCGATGAACGCGATGGCGCGGCTGAAGCCGCCATCGTCGGAATTTCTGCTGGGCACAGATCCCTATGGCCGCGACATCTTTAGCCGCGTGATGACCGGCGGGCGCGTGTCGTTGCTGATCGGCATCGGGGCGGCAGCGGTCAGCGTGGCCGTGGGGCTGATGATCGGCCTTGTGGCGGGTTATTTCCGCACCGCCGACAGCATCATCATGCGGATCATGGACAGCCTGATGGCCATTCCTGCGATCCTGCTGGCGATTGCGCTGGTGGCATTGAACGGGCCCAGTCTGGGGTCGGTCATTATCGCGATCACAGTGCCCGAGGTGCCGCGCGTGGTGCGGCTGGTGCGTTCGGTCGTGCTGTCTGCGCGTGAGGAACCCTATGTCGAGGCGGCCATCGCGCTGGGCTCGTCGATGCCGAAAATCCTGATGCAGCACCTGATGCCCAACACCTTTGCCCCGCTGATCGTGCAGGGCACCTATATTTGCGCCTCTGCGATCCTGATCGAGGCGATCCTCAGTTTTCTCGGCGCGGGCGTGTCGACGGAAATCCCCACCTGGGGCAACATCATGGCCGAAGGGCGCAGCTATTTCCAGATCAAGCCGGGGCTGATCTTCTGGCCGGGGTTGATGCTGTCGCTGTGCATTCTGGCGATCAACCTGTTGGGCGACACCGCGCGCGACCTGCTGGATCCACGCCTGAAAAAGCGGGAGGGATAAGATGGACTTCAAATCCAAAGACTTCAGCGACGCCAAACGCGTTCTCAAACTGCGCAAGCTCAGTGTCGGCCTGACCGGGCGACCCGACGCCGATCCGGTCCTGAACGGGATTGATCTGGATATTCGCGCGGGAGAAACCCACTGCCTTGTGGGTGAAAGTGGCTCGGGCAAGTCGGTGACCTCGCTGGCGGTGATGGGTCTGTTGCCCAAGGATGCGCTGGAAATTCAGGGCGGATTGATCGAACTGGAAGGCGCCGAGATCACCAATGCCAAGCCTGCGCAGATGCGCGAGTTGCGGGCGCGGCGGATCGCGATGATCTTTCAGGAACCGATGACGGCGCTGAACCCCGTGCTGCGGGTGGGTGAGCAGATCGAAGAAGTGCTGAACATGCACACTGATATGTCGCGCGCCGAGGCCAGGAAACGCACCATCGACATGATGGAGCAGGTGCACCTGCCCGATGTGGAGCGTATCTATTCGGCCTTTCCGCACCAGCTTTCGGGCGGGCAGCGTCAGCGTATCATGATCGCGATGGCCCTGATCCTTGATCCCGACCTGCTGATCGCGGACGAGCCGACAACGGCGCTGGACGTGACCACGCAGTTGCAGATCCTCAAGCTGATCTCGGAAATGCAGGAACGCCATGGCACCGCGGTGTTGTTCATCACGCACGATATGGGCGTGGTGGCGGAAATCGCTGACACCGTTAGCGTGATGCAAAAGGGCCGGATCGTCGAACGCGCGCCCATCCGCGATCTGCTGACCGATCCGAAGGAAGATTACACCCGCGCACTTCTGGCAGCGGTGCCCAACCTTGCCCCGCGCGCACCGCGCGCCGGGGGTGCGATAGGCGATGTGATCAAGGTGGCTGGTCTTGAAATGACCTATGGCGGTTCCGGGTTCTTTCGCAAATCCGCAGGGGTCAAGGCGGCGCAGGATGTGAATTTTACCATCGCACCCGGCCGGACGCTGGGCATTGTTGGTGAAAGCGGATCAGGCAAGTCCACCGTGGCGCGCTGCGTCATGCGGTTGATTGATCCGACAGGCGGGCAAGTGACCGTGGCAGGCAAGGAGATTGCCACGCTCAGCCGCCGCCAGTTGCAGCCGCACCGCAAACATTTCCAGATCGTGTTTCAAGACCCCTACCGGTCACTGAACCCGCGCTGGACCGTGGCGCGCAGCCTGTGCGAGGGGCCGATCAACTTTGGCACCCCACGCGACGCGGCCATGACCCATGCCGCCGAACTGCTTGAGCTGGTGAACCTGCCGCGCGATGCGCTGGATCGGTATCCGCACCAGTTTTCAGGCGGGCAACGCCAGCGGCTTGCCATCGCGCGCGCCGTGGCGATGAAGCCCGACCTGCTGGTCGCGGACGAGGCGGTGTCGGCGCTGGATGTCAGCGTGCAGGCGCAGGTGCTGGACCTGCTGGATGACGTGCAGGACCGCTTTGGCATTGCGATGCTGTTCATCACCCACGACCTGCGCGTCGCGGCGCAAATCTGTGACGAGGTTTTGGTGATGCAAAAAGGAAAGGTTGTCGAACACGGCCCGGCGGGCGATGTTCTGGCCAACCCAAGCCACGACTACACCCGCAACCTGATCGAGGCGGCACCGGGCCGCCACTGGGACTTTGCCAATTTCCGCGCGCTGGATAGCATGCGCGCACCACAAGGAGCCACAACATGAGCGTACTCCCCAAAATCGAAGCCTTCGCAGATGAGCTGACCGAAATCCGTCACGATTTTCATGCGCATCCCGAACTGGGGTTCGAGGAAACCCGCACCTCGGCCATCGTGGCAGAGAAGCTGCGCGCTTACGGAGTGGATGAGGTGCATGAGGGTCTGGGCGGCACCGGTGTTGTCGGCCTGATTAAGGGGCAGGGCGGTGGCAACCGCCGCGTCGGTCTGCGCGCCGACATGGATGCGCTGCCGATTGAAGAGGCGTCTGGTGTTGCCTACAGCTCGACCAATCCGGGGCGTATGCATGCTTGCGGCCACGACGGGCACACCACCATGCTGCTGGGCGCTGCCCGCTATCTGGCCGAAACCCGCGATTTCGACGGCACCGTGGTGCTGATCTTTCAGCCCGCCGAAGAAGGTCTGGGCGGCGCGCGCCGTATGATCGAAGAGGGATTGTTCGAGAAATTCCCCTGTGACGAAATCTACGGAATGCACAACGACCCGAATTCGGAACCGGGCGTGGTCAGCGTGACGCCGGGACCCGCCATGGCCGGGGCCAGCTTTTTCGACATCACGATCACCGGCACGGGCAGCCACGCCGCCGCCCCGCACCAGTCGAAAGACCCGATCGTGATCGGTACGGCGCTGGTGCAGCAGTTGCAATCAGTGGTCAGCCGAAATGCCCCACCGACCAAGCCTCTGGTGCTGTCGGTGACCAAGTTCAATTCCGGCTCGGCCTATAACGTCGTGCCCGGGTCCGCGACCATCGCGGGTACCATCCGCTATTTCCACGACGACGTGATCGAGATGGCCGAAAGCCGTATGCGCGAGCTGTGCGAAGGCATGGCGCTGGCTTACGGGGTCAAGATCGACGTGGACCTGCGCAATGTCTTTGACGTGCTGATGAACGACCCCGACCTGTCCACCGCCTATGTGGCTGCGGCTGCGGGAGTGGTCGGCGAGGATATGGCCTCGGAAGGCACCGAGCAGGCGACAGGGTCCGAAGACTTTGCCGACATGCTCAAGGTGGTGCCGGGCGCCTATTGCCGTGTGGGCCATGCGGGCAGCATCCCGCTGCACAATCCGGCCTTTGTGCTGGACGATGCCATCCTGCCGGTCGGCGCGTCCATCTATGCCCGCATCGTCGAGACCCGCCTGCCCAAGGTCTGAGGCGCTACACTATTTACAACAACAACCGGTGCACTGCCGCCGGACCGGAGGAGACACCATGACCAACCCGCTCGATCTGCCCTTTGATGCCGACGAAATGCTGGCAGGACTGAAACCCTGGATCGAAACCGAAAGCCCCACCTTTGACGCCGCTGCCGTCAACCGGATGATGGACGTGGTCCAGCACGATCTGGCGGCACTGGGCGCGCGGGTCGAGCGTATTCCTGGCCGGATGGGGCTGGGCGACAGCGTGCGCGCCACCATGCCCCACCCAAAGGCCGGGGAAGGCGGTATCCTGTTGCTGGGCCACCTTGATACGGTCCACCCTGTTGGCACGCTGACACAGCTTCCGTTCAAGCGTGAGGGTAGCATCTGCTATGGTCCCGGCCTGATGGACATGAAGGGCGGCAACTATGTCTTTCTGGATGCGCTGCGCAAACTGCTGGCCGCAGGCGTTGAAACGCCGCTGCCGGTCACGGTCCTGTTTACACCGGACGAAGAGATCGGCACGCCCTCGACCCGCGAGTTGATCGAAACCGAGGCCAAGCGGCACAAATACATCCTTGTCCCCGAACCGGCCCGCCCGGACGGCGGTGCCGTGATCGGGCGCTATGCGATTGCACGGTTCAACCTGCAAACCCGCGGCAAACCCAGCCACGCGGGTTGGGCGCTGGCCGAAGGCCGCTCGGCGATTTCCGAAATGGCAAAGTCGGTGGCGGTGATCGAGGGTATGACCACTGACGACTGCACGTTCTCGCTGGGAGTGTTCCATGCGGGCCAGTGGGTGAACTGCGTATCGTCCTTTTGCGACGCCGAAGTGCTGTCCATGGCCAAGACGCAGGAGCTGCTCGACGAGGGGGTGGCCAGGATGATGGCACTGAACTCGGATACGGGCGACGTGATCATGGAAGTGAAGCGCGGCGTGACCCGCCCTGTGTGGGAACCAAACCAGCCGGGCACCATGGCAATGCTGAAGCTGGCACAAGAGATTGCAGGCGAGATCGGTTTTGAAATGTCGGGGGCCTCGGCAGGTGGCGGCTCGGACGGCAACTTTACCGGCTTTCTGGGTCTGCCCACGCTGGATTCGATCGGGGTGCGCGGCAAGGGTCTGCACACGCTGACCGAACACATCGAGATCGACAGCCTGGTCGAACGCGCCAAGCTGGCGGCAGCCCTTTATTGCCGTCTGGGCGCCTGAGGGCGGCCGTACAGTTCCGGACACTTTATGTACAACAGTCGCCTGCACAGCCGTGCGGGCGACGGGCAGACAGCTTGATCTGCCATGCGATTGCCTCCCGATGCGGTGCGATTCCCCCGAAATCCCGAAAAAGCCGGTGCTGCGCATATGAATCGGCCGAGACTCGGACCGGATCGAGCCGGTGAATCACAGATTGCAGGAGATTCCCGCCGGAATGCCGTCTCCGGGGCTGGCGAATGGCGCTGGTTTCTGAAGGGGAGCAAGAAAATCACTTGCGTAAACTATTGTTATTAAATGGTTTTGTCGAAAAATTCAGAAAACTGTCATATTGTTGAAAAAAGGGGTTGCGGGTATTGGGAGTTAGACTTAGAACCCCCTTCACCGGCGGCGCAGTGATGCACCAACGGGGCGCCAGACGGGCCGGAGCGGAGACGCGGTGGCAACGAGGCGGAAGTAAAAACAGAGATAGAGCAGGCGGGGCGCGCCAAGAAGTTAGGGCGCATCACGGTTTGTTTTTGTCTCTACGCTCTTTGAAATTGATAATATCTGAAGAGATATGTGGGCGGTTTGGTTCATTCGATGGATCAACGTCTGTATATCGCGCTCTTAGGGAATGGGATTTATCTCGCTACCGATTATAGAGTGTCAGCTTCACTGTTTGTACGGCTTCTGGTTACTTTGGTAACTGAAGCACAACAAACAGAAAAGACGCCTGTATCATTCAGTAAGTGGTGCAGGTCGATGTGCAGAGGTTCGACGTCAAGGATAAGCAAGCAATTGCTTTTCAACTTGAGAGTTTGATCCTGGCTCAGAACGAACGCTGGCGGCAGGCCTAACACATGCAAGTCGAGCGCACCCTTCGGGGCGAGCGGCGGACGGGTTAGTAACGCGTGGGAATGTACCCTTCTCTATGGAATAGCCTCGGGAAACTGAGAGTAATACCATATACGCCCTTCGGGGGAAAGATTTATCGGAGAAGGATCAGCCCGCGTAAGATTAGATAGTTGGTGGGGTAATGGCCTACCAAGTCTACGATCTTTAGCTGGTTTTAGAGGATGATCAGCAACACTGGGACTGAGACACGGCCCAGACTCCTACGGGAGGCAGCAGTGGGGAATCTTAGACAATGGGCGCAAGCCTGATCTAGCCATGCCGCGTGTGTGATGAAGGCCTTAGGGTCGTAAAGCACTTTCGCCAGGGATGATAATGACAGTACCTGGTAAAGAAACCCCGGCTAACTCCGTGCCAGCAGCCGCGGTAATACGGAGGGGGTTAGCGTTGTTCGGAATTACTGGGCGTAAAGCGCACGTAGGCGGATCAGAAAGTTGGGGGTGAAATCCCAGGGCTCAACCCTGGAACTGCCTCCAAAACTCCTGGTCTTGAGTTCGAGAGAGGTGAGTGGAATTCCGAGTGTAGAGGTGAAATTCGTAGATATTCGGAGGAACACCAGTGGCGAAGGCGGCTCACTGGCTCGATACTGACGCTGAGGTGCGAAAGTGTGGGGAGCAAACAGGATTAGATACCCTGGTAGTCCACACCGTAAACGATGAATGCCAGTCGTCGGGCAGTATACTGTTCGGTGACACACCTAACGGATTAAGCATTCCGCCTGGGGAGTACGGTCGCAAGATTAAAACTCAAAGGAATTGACGGGGGCCCGCACAAGCGGTGGAGCATGTGGTTTAATTCGAAGCAACGCGCAGAACCTTACCAACCCTTGACATCCTAGGACAACTCCAGAGATGGAGCCTTCCTTCGGGACCTAGTGACAGGTGCTGCATGGCTGTCGTCAGCTCGTGTCGTGAGATGTTCGGTTAAGTCCGGCAACGAGCGCAACCCACATCTTTAGTTGCCAGCAGTTCGGCTGGGCACTCTAAAGAAACTGCCCGTGATAAGCGGGAGGAAGGTGTGGATGACGTCAAGTCCTCATGGCCCTTACGGGTTGGGCTACACACGTGCTACAATGGCATCTACAGTGGGTTAATCCCCAAAAGATGTCTCAGTTCGGATTGGGGTCTGCAACTCGACCCCATGAAGTCGGAATCGCTAGTAATCGCGTAACAGCATGACGCGGTGAATACGTTCCCGGGCCTTGTACACACCGCCCGTCACACCATGGGAGTTGGTTCTACCCGACGGCCGTGCGCCAACCTTTCGAGGAGGCAGCGGACCACGGTAGGATCAGCGACTGGGGTGAAGTCGTAACAAGGTAGCCGTAGGGGAACCTGCGGCTGGATCACCTCCTTTCTAAGGATGTTTCTAGTATCTCGAGCTTGCTCTTGATCGTGAAACACTTAGCAGGACAGCAAACAAAGCTGTCCACATTGAAGGCATCGCAAGATGACCTTTCGGACCGAGCCGTCCTCATATCTCTTCAGGAAATCGCGGCAGCAGCCGTTACCGGCAGCTGTCAGGTGACATAACCACTGAGTGCTGCTTACGGGCATTGCGTTGCAATACCCTGTCGCACACGGGTTTTGTTTTGCTCTGCAAAACGAAAACCGGGTCGGTAGCTCAGGTGGTTAGAG
Source organism: Pseudosulfitobacter sp. DSM 107133 (assembly GCF_022788695.1). Lineage (NCBI taxonomy): Bacteria > Pseudomonadati > Pseudomonadota > Alphaproteobacteria > Rhodobacterales > Roseobacteraceae > Pseudosulfitobacter > Pseudosulfitobacter sp. DSM 107133. Next base: position 3,416,403 of record NZ_CP085154.1, on the reverse strand, counting down.
CGCACGCCTGATAAGCGTGAGGTCGGAGGTTCAAGTCCTCCTCGACCCACCAGTATCCCGAAAGGGTTAGATGGGGCCTTAGCTCAGCTGGGAGAGCGCCTGATTTGCATTCAGGAGGTCAGGAGTTCGATCCTCCTAGGCTCCACCATTACTTGGTAGAACACATCTTCAAGCATTCGTTGAATGTTTGAACGTCTGTTCTGCAGACGAGGATGCCAATTCCAACAGGAATTGCATCCGATTGACATCGTATAGAGAGATACAAGTTACTTTGAGAGCAATCTTGAAGTAACAACAACACCGTTTGATCGCCATAAGTAAGTGGATGATCTCGGGTTGGTGCTTGCGCCTTCGGGTTCAAGCGAGCGTTTGCATGGACTGTTTCCTCGGTCCCCCAGGCGTCTGCCATCCGAAACGAACGATGTTGTCCAAGTCAAGTACACTAACCAGAACGGTTCTGCTCATGTCCTGCACGGATCGTGAGCAACCAAGAGCCGTTCATTGTCAGCATGCCACAAACATGCTGGCGGGAAAAAGTATACTTTTGATCCCAGGAGAAGATCGGGTTTAGTTACCAGCTGCCCGGTCGCGATTGACGCAAAGGTCCTCAAGTCGCCGCAAGGCTACGGGTCGGCCTTCAAGTCTTTCTTTTTCTGGATCAAATCAAGCGCGAAAAGGGCGTTTGGTGAATGCCTTGGCAGTAAGAGGCGATGAAAGACGTGATACTCTGCGATAAGTCATGGGGAGCTGAGAATAAGCTTTGATCCATGAATTTCTGAATGGGGCAACCCACCTGATACTGTGTTATTTATCCTACCAGAAGAATGGTTATGCGGGGTTCGTCCTCAAGTAGCCCTCCGGGCGGTAGGACAAAATAATACGGTAAACCAGGTATTTCTAGACTGAATACATAGGTTTAGAAAAGCAAACCCGGGGAACTGAAACATCTAAGTACCCGGAGGAAAGGAAATCAATTGATACTCCCCTAGTAGCGGCGAGCGAACGGGGACCAGCCGAGCCTTGAATGTGAATAGAATGGTCTGGAAAGGCCAACCATAGTGGGTGACAGTCCCGTATATGAAGCACGATAGGACGTATTAAGTAGGGCGGAACACGTGAAATTCTGTCTGAAGATCGGAGGACCACCTTCGAAGGCTAAGTACTCCTTACTGACCGATAGTGAACCAGTACCGTGAGGGAAAGGTGAAAAGCACCCCGACGAGGGGAGTGAAACAGTACCTGAAACCGAACGCCTACAATCAGTTGGAGGGCCCTTGAGGCCTGACAGCGTACCTTTTGTATAATGGGTCATCGACTTGGTCTCACGAGCAAGCTTAAGCCGTTAGGTGTAGGCGCAGCGAAAGCGAGTCTTAATAGGGCGTCGAGTTCGTGGGATCAGACCCGAAACCGAGTGATCTAGGCATGACCAGGATGAAGGTAAGGTAACACTTACTGGAGGTCCGAACCCACACCTGTTGAAAAAGGTCGGGATGAGTTGTGCCTAGGGGTGAAAGGCCAATCAAACTCGGAGATAGCTGGTTCTCTGCGAAATCTATTTAGGTAGAGCGTCATCCGAATACCCTCGGGGGTAGAGCACTGGATGGGTAATGGGGCCCCACAGGCTTACTGATCCTAACCAAACTCCGAATACCGAGGAGTACTAGATGGCAGACACACGGCGAATGCTAACGTCCGTCGTGAAGAGGGAAACAACCCTGACCTACAGCTAAGGCCCCTAATTCATGGCTAAGTGGGAAAGCAGGTGGGACGACCAAAACAACCAGGAAGTTGGCTTAGAAGCAGCCATCTTTTAAAGATAGCGTAACAGCTCACTGGTCTAATCAAGTTGTCCTGCGGCGAAGATGTAACGGGGCTCAAGCCATGAGCCGAAGCTTAGGATGCACTTAGTGCATGGTAGCAGAGCGTAGTGTGACATAACTCCATGTCTCCTTAACCACTTCGGTGGGATTGGAGACGCGGAGTTTTCTGTGAAGCCGGCGCGTGAGCGATCCGGTGGAGAGATCACTAGTGAGAATGATGACATGAGTAGCGACAAAGGGAGTGAGAGACTCCCTCGCCGAAAGTCCAAGGGTTCCTGCTTAAAGCTAATCTGAGCAGGGTAAGCCGACCCCTAAGGCGAGGCCGAAAGGCGTAGTCGATGGGAACCAGGTTAATATTCCTGGGCCAGATGGAAGTGACGGATCTCGAAGGTAGTTCATCCTTATCGGATTGAATGGGCTGCTGAGAGGTTCCTGGAAATAGCTCCATCGCTAGATCGTACCCTAAACCGACACAGGTGGACTGGTAGAGAATACCAAGGCGCTTGAGAGAACTATGTTGAAGGAACTCGGCAAAATACCTCCGTAAGTTCGCGAGAAGGAGGCCCGGTTTCTAGGCAACTAGAGGCTGGGGGCACAAACCAGGGGGTGGCGACTGTTTATTAAAAACACAGGGCTCTGCGAAGTCGTAAGACGACGTATAGGGTCTGACGCCTGCCCGGTGCCTGAAGGTTAAAAGGAGGGGTGAGAGCTCTGAATTGAAGCCCAGGTAAACGGCGGCCGTAACTATAACGGTCCTAAGGTAGCGAAATTCCTTGTCGGGTAAGTTCCGACCTGCACGAATGGCGTAACGACTTCCCCGCTGTCTCCAACATAGACTCAGCGAAATTGAATTACCTGTCAAGATGCAGGTTTCCCGCGGTTAGACGGAAAGACCCCGTGCACCTTTACTACAGCTTCACACTGGCAATAGGTCAGGCATGTGCAGGATAGGTGGTAGGCTTTGAAGCAGGGACGCTAGTCCTTGTGGAGCCACCCTTGAGATACCACCCTTGCCTCGCTTGTTGTCTAACCGCGGTCCGTTATCCGGATCCGGGACCCTGTGTGGCGGGTAGTTTGACTGGGGCGGTCGCCTCCTAAAGCGTAACGGAGGCGCGCGAAGGTTGGCTCAGAGCGGTCGGAAATCGCTCGTTGAGTGCAATGGCAGAAGCCAGCCTGACTGCGAGACTGACAAGTCGAGCAGAGTCGAAAGACGGCCATAGTGATCCGGTGGTCCCAAGTGGGAGGGCCATCGCTCAACGGATAAAAGGTACGCCGGGGATAACAGGCTGATACTGCCCAAGAGTCCATATCGACGGCAGTGTTTGGCACCTCGATGTCGGCTCATCTCATCCTGGGGCTGGAGCAGGTCCCAAGGGTACGGCTGTTCGCCGTTTAAAGAGGTACGTGAGCTGGGTTTAGAACGTCGTGAGACAGTTCGGTCCCTATCTTCCGTGGGTGTAGGATACTTGAGAGGAGTTGCCCCTAGTACGAGAGGACCGGGGTGAACGATCCACTGGTGGACCAGTTGTCGTGCCAACGGCAGTGCTGGGTAGCTATGATCGGACAGGATAACCGCTGAAGGCATCTAAGCGGGAAGCCCCCCTCAAAACAAGGTATCCCTGAGAGCCGAGGTAGACCACCTCGTCGATAGGCCAGAGATGTAAGTGCGGTAACGCATTCAGTTGACTGGTACTAATTGCTCGATAGGCTTGATTTGATCCAGTAGAAGAAAGACTTCACACATAACACTGTGAATGAAACTTCGAACGACAATCAAAAGCATACACATCAGAATAGATGTACTTGGACTTGGACAGATGTTGTGATTTTACCTTCGGTAAAATCACAACGTAGAGGTTTTTCTTGGTTTGGTGATCATAGCGCAAGCAAAACACCCAGCCCCATCCCGAACCTGGCAGTTAAGTGCTGTAGCGCCGATGGTACTGCGTCTTAAGACGTGGGAGAGTAGGTCATTGCCAAACCTAGTAAAACCTCTACAAATCGTATCTCTCTAAACGATCCAACCAAAAACCATCTGGCGCGGGATGGAGCAGCCCGGTAGCTCGTCAGGCTCATAACCTGAAGGTCGTAGGTTCAAATCCTACTCCCGCAACCAAAAAACACCGCTAAATCAAACGCAAAAACCCGACTTAATCAGTCGGGTTTTTGCGTTTGCACGCTACATCAACGCCACATCAACACTGGACCAGAAAATCCGCAACGGCGTGCGTTCGCGGGCAGCGACAGGCGTTCGCGGGTAAACAGCGTATCTCACCGTCACCAAAGGCAGGAGACCGCGGTGGACTGCTTATCGCTTGTAAGCGGGAAGGACACCCCGTGGGTTAATGGCGGCGCTGGTCTAAAGCATTTCTAATTTAACCTGAGGCATATCCGGCAGCCTGAAAGTAGTTTGTACACTCCTGCGGGGAGTACATTGCGCAGATTTCGCCAAGGGCTTCGAACACCGAGGTGAATGATCGCGCACTGATGCGTCTGAGGTGAGCCTTCAATTTGGAGAAAGCCAACTCAATCGGGTTCAGGTCTGGCGAATATGGCGGCAGATAGAGGAACCAGCATCCATGAGCCTTGAGCGCCGCAGCGGCTTCTTTGTTGTGATGCGTCGCGAGGTTGTCGAGAACCACGGCTGTGCCTGGCGCGATCTCAGGGATCAGGACCTTTTGCACATAGGCCGCGAAGGCAGGACCATCCATCGCGCCTTTGATCACCCAAGGTGCGATCAGAGACTCTTGTGTTAGCCCCGCAATCAGGGTTTGGGTTCCCCAACTGCCGAAGGGCGCATCCATCGTCAGGCGTTCGCCACGCGGGGCCCAGCCGCGCAGCCGGGCGAGGTTCGTTTTGACCGCTGTTTCATCAAGAAAGACAACGCGTTCCGGCATCCGCGCAATGGCTGGCAAACGGTGTGTGAACCAGTCCTCACGTCGTCGCCTCACCTTGGCACGGTGACGTTCGGTAGCGACCAGTGACTTTTTTTGTGCGTGAACCCGAGACGCTTTAGCAGATGCCCGATAGCAGAGTGCTGGACCTGCAGTCCGGTTGCATCAGCAAGCGCATCACGCAGCTCAAACAGTGTGATATCAGGGTCTTGAGCAATCAACTCTTCGAAAAAACCAACATGGGGTGCCAATTTTCCTGACCCTTTTGGACGACCCTGTACGGCAGGATCAGCCCGGCCCGTCGTTTGGATCTGATGCCGCCACCGGGCGCCCGTTGCTGGCGACAGCTTCAAGCGTGCTGCCGCCGCTCGCCCGCTTAACCCTTCCTCAATATATCTCTGAAACCGCGCACGTAGCGCTGATGGCAAAGGTGCTGACATTGTTCATCCTCCCAAACAGGATGAATCACAATCAGGCCAGTTTGGGAATCCCCAGCGATTCAGGTTTTGTTAGAAACGCTTTAGGGTAGGCTTTTGGCGATGATCTGATCGCCGAGGTTCCATGTCTACGACTAGTTCTACGCCTATGCCTGCGACTGGTAGCTTACAGTTGATCGAGGCTGTGACGGAGCGGCTTGACGGTGCGCCAATCGGCGAGCGGCGCCGGTGGTCTGATGAGTTCAAGGAGAGGGCCGTTGCCGCGGCGCTGGAGCCGGGCGTGAACGTTTCAGCGCTGGCCCGCCGTCTGGGGATTTCGCCACCGCAACTGTTTGGTTGGCGCAAGGCTTTCCTGAAGAAGCAGACCCATGATATTGCTCCCGCCGCATCTGTGCCGATGGTGGAGATCTTAGTGGGAGGTGTCGTCATCCGTGTCAGCCCTGATCTCGACGAGGCTGCGTTGCGCCGGATCCTGCGTGCGGTGCGCTCAGTATGATCCCCTCCGGCGTGAAGGTCTTTCTGGCGAGCCATCCGGTAGACTTCCGTAAGGGACCCGACAGCCTTCTGTCGTTGGTGCGCGATGCTGGCCAAGACCCGTTCAGCGGCGCGCTTTATGTGTTCCGTGCGAAGCGCGCAGACCGGATCAAGATCGTCTGGTGGGACGGCAGCGGCGTCTGCCTTTATGCGAAGCGTCTCGAGAAATCTGCGTTCTGCTGGCCGCGTATCGGGCATGTCCGGGTCCAGCTCAACCACGCCCAGCTCATGGCGCTTGTGGATGGTCTGGACTGGAAGCGGGTGCGTCCCATGGCGGTAAGAACGCCAGTATTTGCTGGATAATCCGGCTGCGGCAAAGTGAATCAACTGCCCCTTGGGCGCGGATATCCTGCGGCATGGCTGGCCAGGATGTGCTATCTCCAATGCCATGAGCGCCGATGATCTTTCCCTCCCTGATGACATGGACCAGCTGAAGTCCATGGTCCGCGCCATGGCTGCGCAGGCGTCGCGCGCGGATGCGCTGGAGCGTGAGATAGAGACGCTCAAGGCCCGCAATGCGGATGCCGACGAGCGGATCAAACGGCTGATGCAGATCCTGAAGGCTTATGATCGGGCGCGGTTCGGACGACGCTCCGAGAAGCTCGGTTCTGCCGCGGCGGATGATGAGGGTGCGCAACAGGCTTTCCTTTTTGAGGAGATCGAAACGGGTATCTCGACGCTGCGGGCGGAGGTTGGCACGGGCCAGGCCGCACAGCACAAGCGGGCCTCCCGGCCACGCAAGGGCTTTCCGCCGCATCTGGAGCGCGTCGAAGTGGTGATCGAGCCTGAGGATCTGCCGGAGCACGCGGGCAAGCAAAAGGTGCTGATCGGTGAGGACGTGTCCGAACGTCTGGATGTGATCCCGGCGAAGTTCCGGGTGATCGTCACGCGCCGCCCCAAATACACGTTCAAAGGCTGGGACGGTGTCATTCAGGCTCTGGCCCCGGCGCATATCATCGAGAGTGGACTGCCGACCGAGGCGTTGCTGGCGCAGATCGCGGTCTCGAAATACGCCGATGGCCTGCCGCTCTATCGTCAGGAGGGGATCTATGCCCGTGATGGCGTGGAGCTAGACCGACGGCTGATGGCGCAGTGGATGGGCCGGACAGGTTTTGAGCTGGATATCCTCGCAGACCATGTCCTGAGCGAGATCCTGAAAGGGGACAGGGTCTTCGCGGATGAGACCAGCCTGCCGACCCTCGCCCCCGGCACCGGCAGCACAAAAAAGGCCTGGCTCTGGGCCTATGCCCGCGATGACAGCACCTTTGGTGGAAGTGGTCCGCCCATGGTGGCCTATCGCTTTGAGGACAGCCGGTCTGGCGATTGTGTGCGGCGGCATCTCGCAGGGTATCGTGGTATCCTGCAGGTGGACGGTTATGCCGCCTACAACAAGCTCACGCGCAAGGGCGGAGGCAATGACGGCCCGCTGCTCGCTGGATGCTGGGCACACAGCCGACGGCGGTTCTATGAACTCCATATTGCCGGGGACAGCCAAGTCGCCACCACTACGGTCGAGCGCATGGCAGATCTCTGGAAGCTTGAGGCTGATGTGCGAGGTCAAAGCCCTGAAGCCCGCGCTGTCGCACGGCAGGCTGTCTCGGCTCCGATCGTCGCGGAAATGTTCGCACTCTGGGAGCAAACCCTGCCGCGTATCTCGGACAAGTCGAAGCTGGCAGAAGCGCTGCGCTATGCCATGACGCGTCGCGACATTTTCGAGCGCTTCCTGAGTGACGGCCGCATCGAGCTAGATTCCAACATCGTCGAGCGCGCCATCAGGCCCCAGACAATCACGAGGAAAAACAGCCTGTTTGCGGGATCTGATGGCGGAGGTTGCACTTGGGCCACTATCGCCACTCTACTGCAGACCTGCAAGATGAACAGTGTCGACCCAGTCGCGTGGCTGACCCAGACCTTGGAGCGCATCGCCAACCAGTGGCCGCGCGCCGAAATCCACTCCCTCATGCCTTGGAATTACAAGGCCTAACGGCCTCAGCTTGTCGCTTACTATCGCTTTGCATCTGGTCCGGCAAAAAATCCCGTGGCAGCATCGCGCCATGATCATCTTCCGCCCCCTGTCTGATGACGATCCCGCCCTTGCATACTCCCCGCTTCTGCGAGCCGCGCTGCTGACGCTGCAGTATGCCCAGGACCATGGGGCCATCGGGTTGACCCAAACGAAAGCCTTCAAGCGCGTCTTCGTCCATTGGGCGGTGGAACACTTTGACTGGCCCGGTTCAAGCGCGCTCGAGATTTTCCGCTATAACAAGGTCATCAATGAATACGAATTCCCGCCGCTCGAGGTGCTGCACTACGTGTTGATCACCTTGCGCCTCGGGCGGCACTTCAAGCGCGAGTTCCGCCTGACCAAGCGTGGGGCAGAACTGGCACAGGCCCCAGCGCAGTTGTTTGCTGAACTCATCCCGTTCTACGTCCTCCAGATCGATCATGCATCCTACGCCCGCTTTGAAGAGCGCCCCTTCGGCAAATGGGATGTCTGGATGAATGTCATCAACGTCGAGGCCGACCATGACACCACCGAGCGGGCGCTGTTCGCGGCGTTCTATGGCGAAGAGCATGATTGGGACAATGCCGGTTGGCGGGAGATGGCCGAGTTCTCCTCCTGCGTCCTGCGCCCGCTTGAATGGGCCGGATTGCTTGTCCAAACCCGAGAAGAGCGCGAGAATAAGTATGTGCACCACGTGAACAAGAGGCCATTGTGGCGCGCCGCCCTGAAGTTGGACACAGACGAAATGTTGCAGCCGGTTGCCTTCGAGTAGGGAGTCGGAGCGTCTTGCAACACCAAATAAATTGACAGTTTCTAAACCAAGAGTGACAACTACCAGCTACCCGAATGCTGAACGGAAAAGATTAAGTTATAATGAAATTCGATGGATATGATCGAGATAGCGGAAAACTGGCGAAGTACATAGATGGAACCTGTATCGCGCCTAGGCTAGTTGAAATTCGTGCAGATTTCGCGCGCAGCGAAGCATTGCGACATTTTTTCGACGCGAAGGAGGCGAGCGACTTCTATTTTGAAGATCTGCTGAACAGTTTTGTCGCACTTGCTCTGTACCCAGTGAATTTTGCAGTCTTTGTTGAAGATGGTGATCGGCTCGTCCAAAAATGCCATTTCTGCCTTGATCAGAAACATGAAGACAATTTCAATGCTGATTTAGAGAAGCTTGACAAAACGATTGGCGATCCTCGTGACACGCCGTTTTTCCGTCTCTTCCCCGACTTGCTGGAGGGTCCGCGGCACTTCATTGTAATTTATCATATGGACACGAAGAAATCGGTTTCGACGCTCGTACGCTCTGGAAGTTCTTGCTTTCCACTAACCCGTCAGGATGAACAGGATCAAAGGTTTGATCCTTCTCTTCCTGTGATTCAGACAGCCGATCAATATATTGCAAGTTGTGCAGATTATTTCTTTCAGTTTAAATGGGACGTTTTCACTAGTAATTTCGCCGAACAGGCTGGGTTATATCTTGCTCGCTCGCTGGAAAGACTGTCTGCAGACCATCAAGATTGGAACGTCCGTGCACAACAGGTGGCGGAGTTCCTCGACTCAACATCATTCCCGGACCTCAGCCCTGACGGCACACCAGAGGATGATCCGCGACCAAACCATGAATGGTGGAAAAATCGGCTAAATGGTACGTTTCGAACAGTTCTGCACGACACGCGAGGTGGCATCTCATTGGTGACCTCCATGATGCAGGAGAAGAGCGCACCGCAACAAAAAGAGGACCCCGGGAGTTACCCACCAAATATGTTTCTGGCGTTCAGAACGTTTTCAAGAGATGTTGATAAGGCTCGACATCGCTTCAACGCTGAGAAGCAAGGCTACCTTTATGACACTTCATTTCTTGTACCAGATGACCTTCGAAGAAACTTCTCCCTTATTTTGGGAAAAATCAGACATGATGGCGAAAATGCTCGGGCAAAAGTTGATGCGGGAGATGCCGTAAGTTTCGCCGATGCATATGAAGGTCCTAACGCTACAAGGCGGCTATATCGTAACATAACACTTGGTGATGATGCTGACACCAGAACGGCTAAAACGCTAAGGATCTTAGATGATGATTTTTGGAACCTGATAAGCGAAGACAAGGGCGTAGATCAGTGTATCCGCATTCTGGAAAGTTGGGTTGGGTCCAAGGTACGAAGTCTTGTGGATCCCGTGTACCATACCGGGCTGATTCATACGAATCACCTGTTTGAGTTGGGCGGTCTAGACCGGCTGGGACAGCTGGGAGCCATGGACATTGGCGCAATGTCCGACGTACCTGAAAATTGCTGGGACGATGTGCGCAGAGTAACCATATTCTACTATGTTCTCTCAGAGATGATGGGATGGGCCGGAACAAACAAGGCCTTCGAGCCATCCAATCTCGCCGCTGTACTTATCCCTATTCGAATGCGTGGGTCAGTATGGGGTGTAACGATTCACGGTGTCTATACACCAGATTATGAAACAATCTTCGCCGACCAAAGGTATTGGCAAGGATGTTTTAAACTCATGACCGATCACCGACAGAAAAATTCTCAACTTTTTGACCGATATCTGTGGGGGCTGGCCGAGCAACTTGTAGTAGATTTATTCCTCCGGTTCTTTCCTCCACAGTTGCGCTATGGGGCTGGCGATTTCAAAGCTGCGATAGATGATATCAACAATGAATTGCTGTGCGCTATGCGATATTCTCCGTTTGCATTTCCTAAGTTTGAAGAAGCGAAAGAACAGCCAACCCATGAAAACCACGTGAGTTTTTCGCCACACAATACTACGCGTCATTGGTTGATGTGGGAGATTGTAGACAATCCTTTCTTTACGGCACGACAGTCTTGGGACAAACGGGCAACGCGGAACTTTGTGCAGGTTGTCGCCTACGCCATCCTGAGTTCGATGGATAAACGGGCGTCAGAGAAAACGTCGCTGGTTCGATGACACGAGTAGCTTGCAAACTTCCGCAAATGAGGGCAGATACTGTGCTCAACTGAGAATCAAGAGGTTAAACTTTATGCCCGGCGGAAAAAAAGCGACTTCGGTCGACGAAGATGTTCTTGGAACTGAGCAGCTTCTTGAGGATGATTCCGCGGAGATTTTGCGCCAGAGTGACCGCTTTCGAACAGTAAGGCGGTTGGTCGACTTGTTTAGCTACCTCGAAATTTCGAGAGAAGATACTGAGATCCTCGAGAACGCCCTTTTAAATGCCCAAACCGACCGACGTAAGAGCGATCCGCAGCAGAACGCCTCCATTATGCCCTACCTTGTTAGATCCTTGGCTCAAAATGGTGTTGTTGAGCGCGAAACCGACGGTTCGATTCCTGACTTGAGTGAAGCGCCGCGGGATAGTTTTCGCGGCGTAAATGTTGATGGCGATGCGTTTGAATATCTTTTGAAGACTTATGGTGCGTGGCTTCAGGATGGAAAGAAGTGTCTGGATCGCCCGTCAGCAACGCAGTTGGATGGGAAGCTCGTCAAAGCACTTCAGCAAAAATATACGCGCAATAGGCGCTCTATGCCTCCGCTATCTGAGGTATTTCCAACGGTGACGGAAGCGCGCGCGATCCGTGAAAAGTTCGGCATCGCTGGGCTTTAGTGCGGCCATCATCTTTTATTGCTCATATGAGCAATAAAAGATTGCTCACCCATGGTTAATGCGATACTAACACCCTTAGGGTCGTGTATCGAACTCGACCTGACCCAAGGGTAAAGCCGCGCGGATCAGTTTGTGGTCGCAGCGTGACCGGCCACGCCCTTCGAAGGAAAGGGCGTGCGCGATGACGGACCGACAGCATCTTTCTAGAACTAAAAGTGGCCTTTTGGTGATGCTTGATCGTCAGGGCCAATTCAGCACCGTTGACAGAGTCAGCATTCGTCGTCGCAGCTATCACGATGACACATCAACTTTTCTAGGTGACCCGGTTGATGATGAACGTGGCCAAGACTGCTCTGTCTTCCCACGCTGGTTTGTGTTCCCACTCGAGGGCCCCAGTGATCCGAACCTAGCTAGGACCGACGACGCAGTTGAGACGGCGAACCCCGAAAAGCGCGATATCAACTCGTACTGGATTGCAAAGCGTCTGATTATTCCCGTTGGCTTCGCGGTGCTATTCGTACTTTATCTGACCGTTCGTTCCGCTTCGATCGAGTCGATCAAAACGGAGACTGATCCAGCCTTCTTCAAATTCAAATGTACACTCCTCGATTTGGAAGCCCGGGTGATGGGCGACGATCCAACACGCGCGATGCTGGTGCGCCACGGTTGCAAGTGGGTCGAAGCACCATCCGCTGCGGTAAGCCACCCGACGCGAGGACCAGCAAACCTACACACAAATGTGCTGCCGCGCGAGTCTGACAGCGATCCCCATTTCCAATAAATCTGAAGGATGAAGCGATGAAAAACCATACTTCTGTCGATCCGCATGATGAAGGACGAAGCATCGTGGCTACGTTGCCGAGCGCGATCTTTTGGACTGCGTCTACTGGCCTAACCGGCTACGGTGTCTTCCAATCCATCCGCCAAAGCATTGAAAATGATCCCATAGCCATTTTGATTTCGCTCGCCACGACCAGTGCATTGACTTTTACTGCTTTCAATCTTTTTCGTCATGCTGGTTCCCAACTTGGTAAGGGGGCTAAGCCGTTGAGAGAATTGGCGGGTTATGTCGACCTAGACGCCGCACCGCGTTTTCGGAAGCTGGCATTGGTTTCGGGACTTCTCATACTGCTCATTTCAAGTTGGTTCTCATTCAGCTCCATGGTCTTCTTAAAATTCGGAGATGAGTTACAGCGAGGTATGAATGCCGAAGTACAAGCTTCATTGATTGCTCCAATCCGTGACTTGAGGACATCAGCTTTGCAGGTTGAACGTGAAAGCGCAGCACTTGCACGTGTGGCGATGCAAAGATCTCGAATCGAGGCGACTGATGGTGGGCAATGCGTTGCAAGCGGGCCGGGTGAAGGCCCTATCGCTCAGATGATTTCTGACCACGTTATATCCGCATCAGCTATCGCAGCGCAGGCGAAAGCCATAAGCGATGGAACTGATCTCGCTTTGGCCGCAATTACAAAGTCGACCAATCAGATGATGGTCGACGACGCCTACTCCAAAGCGCAAAATTTGTTGGCGAGTGACGGCCGCAACGACATCCTCAGGCAGGCGCAAGATTTACAACGCGGATACGCTGGTGCTGGTTTTGTACGTGGCTATGGTACAATATTTTGTCCAAGAGGGGCTGCATCGATGTTGCCCGCGTTGGACAGATTGGTGGCGGCCGCACAAGTAGACATTGACCTTCCAGCTAGCGCACCACGCTTTCAGAAAGCTTCCATTGTAGACTCGGCAACTTGGCAGCTGCGAGCGTTACTCACCTTCGGCGAAAATAGATTGCCTGGAGTCAACTATTGGTACCTTTTTGTGTTCGGCATTGTCGCATTGTTCCTTGATGGTGCAGGCGCATTTACCGCTCACCTGTCTGGTCTTCTTAGGGGGTCTCGCTTGACCACACGTGAAGCAAAGGCTCTCGAAACCTGTAGCGAAATAATGGAAGCATTGATTTGGGAGACTCCAGCGAGGTATCATCGAAGCACCACGGGCGATGTGATTCATGCGGATTTTGACACTGTACTTGTCATGCCGACTGAGGTTGAAGATAGCGAAGACGAAGCATTGCTTAGAGCAGCCCGGCGTTTTGTTTCAGCTTATGGACTTGAAGCCGATATTACCCGTACTGCGCGCAGCTTAAACGAACTGCCACCGTCCTTTCGTTACCTTCAGCGCCGTTTGGTGCGATTGGGTTTTGCAGGCGAAATGGTAGACATTTATCGCGGTACATCTGAAGCTTGGGACAAAGTCGCGGAACATCGCCGGACTCTGCGGATGTACTTCGGAAAAAGCGCGTTTGTGGCAAGAGGATCGGCCACAACTGGGAAGAGGGAGCAAAATGTTGCCGTGTTACCACTTCAATCCGTCTGACTAGTTAAAAACCGTGTTAGCCTTTGGTCGCCATTTGAACAATTAATTTGTTCTTTGATGGCGGCCAAAATCTTTCAATGAGTTTCGATCATCGATGACGATGAATAGCTAGCAACAGCGAGTAGTGATAAATCCACGGCACAGGCAACCTTTGTCTTCATTGGAGCCACTTATGGTCAAAGCGGTTAGTGACCGCTCCAATACTGGTTAAAACTATCGTGTCCGTTTGTCAGTGACTGACCAAACAACCGATCCGATGGTCAGCAGCGCACCGATGACGGGCTCGATTTCGGATTCCTGGGCATAGCCCTTCGCAACCAGCGCGGTGCCAGCAACGGTGAGAATTTGGCGAACAAGAGCTAGGATGGCTGGTTTCAGCATCGTGTTCTCCGGATCATATTTCATTGGTGGTTGAGAGGAGTTCGCCGGGCTTCATTGTCGGCAGGCACAGCAGGCGGGGTGGGTAAGTTGAGGGCCAGCGCGCACCGAAAAGGCGGGACTTAGCGATCCGGGCGACGGTGACGGCATCCGACTGGTTGCCGCCGAGCACGTAGAAATGCGTATCGTCCTGTCCCATCGCGAAACCGACATGACCGCCAGACCCGCGCTCGAAGACCAGCACCGCGCCAGTGATCGGCTGGACTTCCCGCCCGAACAGCAGCCAGTTGCGCGCCCAGTAGGGATTTGTGCCCAGCGCGCCGAGCAGCGGTTCATCAGGCAGTCCCATGCGGATGCAGGTTTCCACGAAATCCCCGCACCAGGGGTTCTTGGACGGATCGCCAAGGGATCGCCCATCGCGTTTCAGCCAATCCATCAGCCAGGATCTGTCGCGGGCCTCATGACGGCCGAGGGCGGATTTTGCCTCGGTGATCCAAGGCAAAGGACCCGGCGGCGCGACAGATGCCGCACGACCGTTGGCGGCCAGCAGTGCTTTGATGGCGCGGGCGGTGCGCAGGCCCCAGAGGCCGTCGATGGCGCCGGGCGAATGGCCGAGTTTGTCGAGACCGCTTTGGATCAGGCGGATTGGTTCGCGGGTGTCGGTGTGCACGGGGAGTCTCCTTTCGCCCGTCGCCGGGCATCAAAAAACCCGCCTTGCGGGCGGGTCGGGTTGGATCGGGATGGTTGAGGGATGGTCAGTCGGTGCGGCCGCGCTGGAAGGCTTCGAACATCAGATCGCGCATGGCGCGGATATCGGTCTCGATACGTTCCAGCCGATCGGCATCGTCGTCGCGATCTTCGGCGCGCTGGCGATCGACGCGGTCGCGTTCCTGGCTGAGTTCGCGATCCAGACGGGCGAGCATGGCGTCGTTCGTGAAAGCCTTGCGCGTGACGGATGCCAAAAGTGCGATCGTCCCGCCGATCAGCGCGGTGACGGCGGCCCCAATCCCGTTGTCGCGCAGGGCCTCGGCGACCTCCTGCAGGAAGCTGGTTTTCTCAGTCATGGAGAGTCCTCTCAGAAGTCAGTTTCGACGTAGACGCCGGAGCAGTCGTAGGCGACGGCCGCAGCGGTCGCGCCGGTGTTCATGTAGTTGCGTGGGCTCAAAAGCTGGGTGGCGGCAGGCATGTCGGTGGTGATGGTGAACTCGACTGCAGTCCCACTGACCTCTTCAACCACCCGCAGGCCAACATCCGAGCCATTCGGGGAGGCCGCGATATAGAGCGACAAGACGATGGTGGTACTGGCCACCGGAAAGCTACTGCCCAGATCGGTCAGCGTTGGCGCGCCGCTACCATCGTTGTGCACCAGCTGCCAGTTCGTATGGGTGCCGCGCTGGAACCCGATACCGATGCAGTTGACCGCTGCCGCCAGTGTCAGTGTGGTCGCCAGCGCAGCAGTCGAGCCATAAAGGCCGAAGAACCCCATTCCGGTCGCCTGCAATGTCGTCATCGACAGCCGGTTGACGTAGCTCCATCCACCAAGCCCGTCGGCATTGCCGCGCCAGCAGACCCATCCGGCAGACCGTTCTTCAGCCACCGCATCCACTGTGGCGGCGCTGGTCACGCGCCAGCGGCGCATGCTGGTCGAGAGGTTGGTGGTGGTACTTAGCGTGCGCTTGACTGCACCGCCGTCGCGGATTTCCACCTCGTAGGCTTCACTGTCTTCCGCGAGGGGCACATCGCCAGCGCCCCAGGTATCAGCTGCCAGCGATCGCGACCGGCGCGTCCAGCGGATCGTCAGATCGCCGGGATTGCGAGCCGTCCGCCACGGCTGTTCGACATGGCCCACTGAAAACGGCCGCAGCCCAGCGCCCTCGGGCGTGAACGTGGTGGCGACAAAGGTCTCGTCACTGACTGGCTTAGACGCCGGGCCAGTGCGCCAGTTCCATGGCAACCCGAGATCGGCTTCGGAAATCGGCAGGGTGGCAAGGGCCGTATCCAGCACCACCACCCGCGCGCCGGTGGCCACGACGCCAACGATTGCGTGTTCGGTGCCGCGCTGGCCGCGCAGCAGCCGGGTCAGGCGATAGCGGCCGGGCGCGATCAACTCGGCTGTGCCTGCCTGGATGATTTCCCAGTGCCCAGCGCCGGTCTCGACGGTCAGAGCATTCGCCCCGCCCAGCAATGCGATGTCTGTGACGCTCTCGAGGGTACCGGAATAGAGATCGATGACTAACGCATTGCCGAGATCGAACCTCGAGACCGGCCCCGCATAGAAGTCAGCTGCGAGCACGCCCATCCGCGCCCGCGTGCCGAAGGTGGTCAGCAGGGCAAAGCCGTCAGTGGCGGCGCTGCGGTAGACGGCGATCTCACCGGGCCATGGTTTGGCATGGGCTGCAACCATGGGGCGATGCGCAGGTTGATCCTCGCGCAGCTGCGGCAGGTCCAAGAACACGACGTCCGGAGCGCCAAAGACTGTGGGCGTTGACAAGGACGCTGGGCGGGGTTCGCCGGGTGGCAGATCATAGACTGCCCGATCCTGACGCACCGCATCGACGCTGCGCAGGTCGGAGTCAGCGATGGACACGAGCCGCATTTCCGTCAGACGGCCATCATGATCGAACAGGATCACATCGCAAGGATCCAGCGCCAGGCTTGAAGGCGGCAAGCGGAACACAGCACTTTCCCGACCAACCCACGCTTCCATCAGCGCGCGACGGCAGCGGCGCTCTGCTTCTTCGGGTGGCACAGCGATAGGGAACGCCTCGGAAGCGATGCGGGTGGTATCCACGGTGATGCGCCGCGCTTCGACCTGCGCTGCGTCATAGTCCTCGTCTGCCCGCGCGACCTGCCACTTCAGCGCCTGCGGCAGTTCGGTTTCCTGCGCCCGGGTCAGTTCCATGACGTCGCCTTGCGCCGATGATGGTGCCACCATGCTGTCGGGGGCAATTGTCAGACTGGCAATGCGGCCGCGCATCAGAAACTTGATCCTTCCCTCACTCTCGACCGCATCGAAGCCGAAGTGCCGGGCCAAGGTACTGATCGACGCGCGCGGGGCTTCCAGAGCCGAGATCACATAACCTTCGACCGCACCCCAGAGGCCGGAGACGTCGATCAGTTCCTCGGGCATTCCGGCCCGCAAGCAGAGCTGTCGGACGAGGGCCGCCAGCGAGACCGCGCCCAGCCGCCCGGTCAGCCAGTGACCCAGCCGCCAGTTCGGCCCGTCGGTCCAGACATCAGTCAGTTCAGGAAAGAACGGATAGCCTCAATGCTTGTGTGAGCGTTGCCATGGCCGCAACTTCGGCATCGCTGCCATCACCTCGATATCTCGCAGCATGCGCCCTACCACCAACCCATCCCGCACCCAATCCAGCGCCTTCCACCAATCTTCATATCCGCGACGAGCGGACTCAATCTGCTCGGGGTGAGGCCGCCAGGTTACCGGGCAGGCCAAAACCTCGACCGTGCGCCATTTGCCTCGCGTTAGCACCCGTTCGGTGCCAACCACCACCGTCGTTGACCGCTCGCCGTGCTGATTACGCTTGGTCTCCACGGGCACACATCGCGGCACCACCCTTGGCATCCAGTCAGGGGTCAGTCCTGCGCGGGCCAGTTCCGCCACGCGGATCGCCATGCGGATGCCACCGAGGCTGTCGGGCATCCCGGCGACGGTGGCGGCAATTACTTCGGCGTCGGCATGGGTGTAGCTGCCCATCTTGTGCTGACCGCCGTCAACCTTGCAGCCCAACGCCCCACGCTGCATCAAAACGTACTCGAGACCGAACCCAAAGCCTTCCTCAACCACATCTTTCGGCGGGGGCAGTTCCAGCTGCGCCTTTTCCACCCGAAACGCCCATTCCAGCGCCGCCTGCACGCCCAGCGCACGTTTGATCCGACCGACGCTCGCGCTGCCGATCCGTCCCTGCATGCTCATGGCAGCAATCCTTCAAAGAGGTTCATTTGGGTTGGGCTCGTCGGTCCCTCGCTCGGCCGCCATATCCATGGGCCCGAGGCCATGGGCAGCCGCGAGAGTGCGCCACGCATGTGCTGCTGCCAGTGGGTGAACTCCGTTTCCGAGCAGGCGCAGAGCGCGTGCCCGATGGGCCAGCCCATCAGCCATCCGACGAAGAGCGGGTTCAGCCGCCGTCGTGATCGGCCCTTCAGGATCCGCCGTGAGACGACGCGCCCATGCGAGGCAATCATCGAAGCCCAGAGCGGGCGCGAGATCGGGGCGTGCAGTAAGGACTGCCGACCACCTGGCATGATCGCCGGGTCCGGGTGGATGAAGCCCTGTTCGGCCCGGTAATGCAGGATATCCATCCGGGACTTCCCATCCGCCCGGGTCACGCTGGCCGAGCTGCTGCCCTTCCAGTTCTGCGCGGCCGGTGTCGGCCACTGGATCGCCTGAGCGCTCAGCTTCGGCTCGCCCCGGCTGTTGATCTTGCCGCGCAGCCGGTCCACCTGATCGTCCGCAACGGGGGTCTGCCATTGCGCCGCCTGGGCTGGCAGTGGTGGCGTCCCGCCCGAGCCATAGCTCTGGCCTGGCCCGCCCTTCGCGCCATCCGTCGCTTTCGGCGTTGACCAGTTGGTGATGCACAGCGCCAGCGCCTCGGCCTTGCGGGTAAAGTCGCTGTTCCCGGCCGGGTTGTAACTGGCGGTGCCGGGATGCAGGCTCATCGGTGTGGGCCAGGATGAAGATGCGCTGCCGCTGGTGCGGCGCGCCGACTTCTGCCGCACTGAACAGGCCCGCCGCAGGCGTGTAACCCATTGCCCAAAGCTCTCGCAGCACGGTTTCAAGGCCGAGACTGACGTGCCCGGAGACATTCTCAACGAAGACCCATTCGGGGTTGCATTCGCAGATGACACGGGCGACCTCGGGCCAGAGGTGCCGGGGATCGTCGGCACCGCCGCGTTTGCCAGCGGCGCTGAACGGCTGGCAGGGATATCCGGCGAGGACGATGTCGAAGGCACCGCGGAAGGGGTGGGCATCGAAGCTATGCAGGTCGTCCCAGATCGGCGCGGGCGCGAAATATCCTGCGCGCTGGGCGGCGATGAGGACGGAGCGGGGCCAGTCCTCCCAGTCGACAAATGCGCGGGTGTGGAAACCGGGCTCGGCGAGCATAAGAGCCAAATCAAGGCCTCCGCCGCCTGCGCAGAGGGACAATCCGTGCCGGGGACGTGACACCATGCCATTCACACCACTCCCCGCATCCGTAGGCGTTCTGGGGTGACGAGCCCGCGTGCCAGCATCAATCCGCACATGGCGGTGCTGATCATGTTTTGGGGCAGGTATTCGTCTGAGTTCACCTTCGCCGCATAGAACGTCGCCGTTTCATCGGGGCTGGGCCGTGGTTTGCTTTGGGCTTTGCTTCTGCCTTTGGCTTTCACGGAATTGGCAGCCGCCTGGGCATCGTGCCTTGCGGCGCGTTCCATGAACCGGTCGAGGGCTTTGGGCCCGTCGGGCGGATTGGGGTGATCGCGACGCGTTTCGGTGGCGACTTCGATGATCCGATCCTCGGAGAGCCCGAGGTCGTCGATCCAGCGGTGCACATGGGTTCTGGCTGGCGCTCCCTGCCACCAGGCAGGCAGGCTGGCATTTGCGGCAAAGCCCAGCGAGTTCAGAAGATTTGCGATGAACAAATCAAAATCAGCCTCGCGCGCAGCCGCGTCCTCCTCCTTCTTTACTGATTGACTTAGTGGTTCTCTTACAAGGTTAGTGTCCGGATTCCGGACACGGCTTTGGCCCTTTTCCGGACACGGGTCGGTGTAAAATCCGGACACGGCTTTTGGGTGGGTCCCGTGTCCGAAATCTGGACACGGATCAGCCGCGCCAGGTGCATCGAGACCGCATGTGCCCGTGTCATCGCCGATTTTCACCACGCCTGCGTTTCCGTGTCCGATTTCCGGACCCGGCACCACATCAGCCGGTGTGAAGCCGCGCTCAAATCCCAGGATGTAGCGGGTGGGCAGCTGGCGCTTGGTCACCGGATCGATCCGGGGCACGCGGCGCAACAGGCCTCCTGCCTCGAGCTGGCGGAGGTGATCGTTCAGCGTCGAGCGGCTGATCTCGCAATCGTGGGCCAGCCGCACCTGTGACGGGAAGCAGCCAAAGTCCGGGTTGAACCGGTCGCAAAGATGCCAGAGCACGATTTTGGTGGTGGGTTTCAACCCGCGCTGCTTGATGGCCCAATTGGTGGCGTCAGCGTGAGACCAAACGTGAGGCACCGCGCGTCACGGACCTGATCGAACGCTACTGCGCCGAGCATCTGCCAAAGCTGTCGGACCGCAGCGCGGCCGACCAGCGATCCGCGCTGGCAAAACTTGTGGCACCCGTCTGGGGCCGGAAACTGGTGACGGAAATCACGCAGACCGACGTCGACAAGCTGCTGACCAAGATCGCTGCGGGCCGGGCCCGCCCGCATAAGGACAAGCCAAACAACCGGGCGCGCAAATTGCAGCCCGCAAAACCTACCCCGGTGCGCGCCAACCGCATAGGGGAAGTCCTGCGCAAGATGTTCACGCTGGCCGTCCAATGGGGGTGGTGCGTGGACAACCCCGCCCAGCGCTTCCATCGGCGCATCGAAACCCCGCGCGAGCGGTTTCTGTCGCAAGAGGAAATTGCCAGTCTCGCCGCAGCCCTTGATGCTGCGGAAGATCGCCGCGCCGCCGACATCATCCGCATGTGCATGCTGACCGGAGCCCGGCTGGGCGAGGTGCGACAGTCGCGGTTTGAACAGTTCAACCTCGAACACATGAGCTGGTCGAAGCCGCCCGCCATGACGAAACAGCGCCGAGCGCATCGCGTGCCGATCTCGGACGAAACCGCAGCTATCGTGCGGCAGCGCCAGCTTCTGGTGCCGCGTGGCACGCCGTGGTTATTCCCAGGCGATGTGCCCGGCCAGCCGGTGCAAGAGGTGCGCCGGTTCTGGGCGCAGATCCAGAAGACGTGCGGACTGTCTGACGTGCATATCCACGACTTACGCCACACCTTCGCCTCGCTGCTGGTCAGTGGGGGCGCGTCACTGGAAATGATCGGCAAGCTGCTGGGCCACAGTCAGATGCAGACGACCCTGCGCTATGCGCACCTGATGGACTCGCCGCGAACCCGAATCATCACGCATCCTCCCGCCGCACGGCTTTCCATATTGGTGTGATCCGCCGCCGAATGCTGCGGCTGTCGGGCATCTTCTTGCCGTCCGTCTGATCCGCGAACCATTCCTGCATCTCGGCGACCAGTTCGGCTTGGGTTGGGGGAAATCCGTGGTCGTGAATACGCAAGATCAGGGCAACCATCATCCCCTCCCAATCGTAGGATGTTGCGGCACCCGGCCCCGATGCCACGCGCCGAACCATGTCGTTTTCTTCCTCGAATGCATGGACCTCCTCAGCCAAGATCATCATGTCAGCGATTGCGACGGGGATGCCGCCAGCTGGCTCTGTGATCAGCAGCCAGTCCTGGCGGCCCAGAGGCTGAATGCGGCGCATGACGCCTTCAGAAGGGCCAGTGCCACACCGGCGGAACAGCGGGAGCAATTCCATCGGGGACAGGACGACCTTGCCAGCAACGATGTCCTCGCCGCAGCTGACAGCTGCGATCCCGGTCAGGATCTGAAATCTGCCCGTATCGGCCCAACCCGCGATATCTGCGATGTTACAACCCCAGCGCGCGGAGGCCTCGTGAAGGGTGAAAAACACGCGGGGCGGCAGGGCCATGATCGATACATCCTCATCTGGACAGAGGACGAGCCGTACTCAAACCGCCTGCTGCCCGCGCCGGGAAGGCGCAGAGTAAGTATGATCGGAGACAACGCCGTTCAGAGCGCCAAAGCGCTGCGACCTTGTCCAAAGTGCCATTCCGATAGACCTGTTATGCTTTTGGTTGAGGACTGCTCTCCCCACACGTGCAGATTGCATCGGGCTTAGATTCGGAGCAAGAGGGGGGGACGAAAGTCGCTGTGGATAAATCCAAATTTCGAAATATTGGAGCTTCAAGCAAATTGGGAGGCATTGAGCCACGATGGTATCTTCGATGAAAGAGCTGACGTCGGCCACCAGCGATGAATAGCGCAAGGTGGCAAGCGAACCCAAACAATCCGAAGTTGAAATTATCTCTAGTAGTCGGTTGTCGCCTAGGTGCATTTTGTAATCGTAGAGGCTAGCCTCGAGGAAAACCTTTAGAATCTTTTAAATGCGGGAATCTTTCTAGCCATGACCACCCATCTTTCGGCTCGCCTCACTTGGCATGACACTGGCTGGAATGGCCGCATCTGTTCAGCTCCCGGTCTCAATTCCGCATGTATGGAGCACGAGCATGTTCGCGAGGGCCGCGATTTGAATGTCGAGGTGCCGAATTCGGGATGTGAGCTTTCCCGACTCTTGGGAACGACTGGGTACATGCCACCTTGCGCGCGTGACGCCAACACCTTCGGACACCAAACGTACATGATCCGCCACAACGACCCAGTTCCAGGTCGTGCCCTGCCTTCGGTCGATGAAGAAATACCTGCGTTTTCGATTTGTCCAACGCCATATCGATGGATGCTAGAGGCCAGCTTTCGGGATATCGTTGAAGACGAAAATTTGCTGATCCGTGGCCCAGTGTCTGCAACGCCCGGAACTTGGGTACAGGAGGACGACCGCCAACGAGCTTTGCTAGATCGCTTTTGGGGCAAGCTTGATGCTGGTGCTTCACTCGTCTTTTTCTACTGCAATCGAGGCAATGCCGTTGATGACGATGCGAACCGATTGATCGTTGGCGTCTCGCGTATTATGGAGGTTGCCGAGCCTAGTTTTTTTGGGGCGAGCAGCAAAATCCCAGGGCGCTTTCCGGTGTGGTCGCGCCGGTTGACGCATGACCATCAGAATGGTGGTGTCCGGATCCCTTACCAAGAGTATATTGCGGCGGGTCTTGATGTTGAAACGATCACATGCCGCCCGCCGCGCGACCTCTTGTTGCCATTCTCCTATGTCGCCGAGCACCTTAGCGACGGGCAGGCTGTGTCAGCTCTTCTAGCGATCATTTCGATCGTTGAACGTCTGCAGTCTGATCAAGCTAGCGGTCAAGGCGTGCCTGGAGACTGGGGTGGTGCGCTGGAATGGTTGAACAGCGCCCTTGATGAGGTATGGGCGGGCCGGGGTGCGTATCCTGGCATGGGTGCACTACTTCGCCATTTGGGCTACGAACGTGGCGTTGCCTATCATGCGACCGTTTTGCGCGACATCGAGCGACGTGGTGTTGACCCATGGGAGCACCTTAGCGGTGTTCTGGAGCGCCGTATTTCGGCGGAGGCAGGGCACGAAGAGGGCCTCGCTCGTGCAGCTGCAGAATGGCAGAAGCAAAAGCCGTCCCGACAGCTCCTTGAGCTTCTCGTTCAGTTCGAACTGACCAGCGACCAGTTTTCCGGAATCGCCAATGCCGCAGTTCGCAAAGAGCGTGGCATCGAGGCCTCCAACGAGGCGATCATCGAGAATCCCTACTGCCTTTATGAACAGGACTTTGGAACTGACAAAAGTGCTCCTGTGGGGCTAGAGGTCATTGACCAAGGTATGTTGCCGGAGGGGGAGGCAGCGCACTTTCGCAAAAATCCACCATTGGCACGAAATGATCGCCGACGCGTGCGGGCAGTAATGCGATCTGTTCTCAGGGATGCGGCTGATAGTGGCGATACAATTCTTCCACTCGAAACGCTCATCACGCGAACCATGGCGCATTTTCCCGAGTCTAGACGCTGCAATCCTGACCTTGAAGTCGTCTGGGACTCCGACGACCGACAGTTCTACGATAAGATTATCTGGTTCAAATCAATCGACACGCCTGCGACATGGCACATTGAAACCGCCAGCTCCGAGAGCGGAGTCAGTATCCCTGATGAATTGTCAGAGTTGCAAGATGACCTAGGGGCAGCGGAACAGGACGACGGCGTAGTGCCGGAGCTGCGTCTTGTCGCCCTCAAGCGTGTGCGGCGCTGCGAGATCGAAATCGCGCAAGTCGTTCGTGAGCAGGTCGGTCGGCTAAAAGACCTCCCCGAGGCTGGACCTGACTGGGGCGTCATCCTGACAAAGCCAAAGACCGAGGGTGGGTTTGGCACTCCTGAGACAGCACGAGAAGCCAATGCGCTCACCGAAAAGACGGCTGCGCTGGAGACCCTTTATCGAAATCGCTTGAGTGTTTTGACTGGAGGAGCAGGTACGGGAAAGACATCGGTTCTTAAGGCCTTCCTAACAACACTTCGTGAGGTTGAGGGTCCTCGCAGTCTACTCTTGGCTGCTCCCACCGGAAAAGCGCGCGTCCGCCTGCAGACCGCTTCCGGCTATCGCGCCTCCACGATTCATCAAATCTTATGGGACGTTGGCCTTTTGGGAAGTAATTACAGGCTCTTAGATCAGCCGCTCAAAGGGAAGATGACATACGCGACCGTGGTAATCGACGAGAGTTCGATGCCATCGGTTGAACTTCTCGCGGCCCTATTCCGCGGAATCGCCACAAAGGCAATCATGCGGTTGATCTTCGTCGGAGACGTGTTCCAATTGCCGCCGATTGGTCCTGGGCGGCCCTTCCTTGATATTTTACGGTGGCTGCGAAAAGAACATCCTAGCTGCATTGCGGAACTCGAAACATGCATGCGTGTCGAGAGTGTCGATGGCGAAGAGATGGTTAGTTCCGGTCTGCGTCTGGCTGCTGGGTATCGCGACGAGAGTGGGCCGGGGGATGACGAAATCATCGCACGTGCCGCTCGGTGCCAGAATATTGGCGACTTGTCACTATTGGCATGGGAGGATCACGACGATCTATTGGTCAAGATCGACCAGGCCCTCAATATGATCGGCATTGCTCCCGGTGATAACTCTGCGTTTGACGCATCGCTCGGCATCACGACAAAGGATTGGAAGCACTCTGAATCTTGGCAAATCCTGACTCCAACGCGTATCCACGCTTTTGGAGCCGCTGAGATCAACCGAGTGATACATGATAGGTATCGCGCGCGCGAAATTGGCAATGCCACTAATCCGTACGGACGATTGCCCGGTCCAATGGGCGATCAGGGCATAGTTATTCGTGACAAAGTGATGCAGGTCGTCAACCAACCAAAGTGGCTTCCCAAGGACTCCAAAGGCTTGCGTTTTGTAGCCAACGGCGAGATCGGCCTTGTTACCCAGTCTTGGAAGAAGAAAAGCAAAGACGATTTCGATAAGATGTTTGTGGCCTTTTCCACCCAACCGGAAGCCGAGTACCGCTATGGGAAGTCTGAGGTGAAAGATGGTCTCGAACTTGCTTACGCTCTAACTGTCCATAAAGCACAGGGAAGTGACTTTGGGACGGCTATCGTAGTTCTGCCTCGGAAGGCAGCAACGTTGTCTCGTGAGTTACTTTACACAGCTCTTACCCGCTTCCGAGATCGTCTCGTCGTGTTGGTCGAACGAGACACAGCTGTTCTCGACCAGATGCGAAATCCTATTTACTCCGAGACCGCCCGGCGGAGCACGTTCATGTTTGATCTGCTGATAGGTGATACTGCTGGCGACTTGCAACTACCAGACCGCTACAGGCCGGAAGGACTGATCCATCGCGCTCAAGACGGAACTCCGATGCGATCCAAGAGTGAGGTTATAGTGTATGAAGTACTGAGCGGTCTGGGACTAGCGCCTGTTTACGAGCAACGGCTTTATTCGCAGGGAAGTGAAACTGATTACTGCTTGCCCGACTTCACAATTCAGCATGGAGGGAAAACGTGGTATTGGGAACATCTCGGAATGCTGAACCGGCCTCAGTATCGCGAGGATTGGATCCGCAAGGAGGCTTGGTATCATCGGAACGGTTTTGCGGATCGGCTCTTAACTTCGAAAGACCATGAAGGTGGTCCTGGTGGCATACTTTACGCAGATGAAGTGCGCTCTCTGGCGCGCGATAGAATTCTTGGTACAGCATGAAGGGTCAGGACAAGACGGAGTTTAGGTCCCTTTTTGCTTACAATGATTCAGCGGCGCATTGGACGACCTACATCAACGCTACATCAACCTGCGACTGAATGTTTCACGCTGGTTTTGCAGGTTTATCCGGGCGAATGCTGGTGAGCGAAGGGATAGAAATCGTGCCTGTTCAAAGACTTATCGTGCAAGTGACTGATAATGATCAGTTATTGGAAACGCATGCTTCAAGGCTCATAACCTGAAGGTCGTAGGTTCAAATCCTACTCCCGCAACCAAAATTACAAAACATTATCAATACGCTAACAGCCGCTCTCAGGGCGGTTTTTTGTTTCTGGCGTGCCGAAAACCCGTGCGACACCTTCCCTAAAGATTACAAGTGGTTACGAGCATCTGCACAGTAATTTTGGCCAGCTCGCCCCTATGCCGTCACGATGCGGTGGCGGTTGGCATCTGGTCCCAGTCAACTGCCGAACTCACGTTCATGATTGCGGCTTGGGTGTTGTCGCCGCTGATGTGCAGCTTGGGGCCCATCGGAACTGCGCTGTATCCCAGCCGCGTCATCCAGCGCTGGAAAATGGCAGGCACGATGCCGATGACAAATTTTGCACCCTGCGCATTGGCCGAACGCGCCATAGCGTTCATCAGCTTCAACTGGATCAGCATCCGCCGCTCGGCAGAAACATCCTGGGCGATGAACAAACGTGTCGCTTCGATGACGTGCGGGGCAACGGGTGCTTCTTCGTATAGCACTGTTTCCGGAATGTCCTGAATAAGCCCGCGCTGCGCGTCCCGCAGCATATAGCTGTAGCAGCCGCAGTGCGCAGTGGTCGGCAGCAGCCTGACACCCGCCAGAACACGCCCGAATTCATGCACGACCACGGCCGAGCTTTCGGGCGTATCGTATTGATCGAATTCCATGCCGTCCGTATTGGGAAGATCCCATTTCTTGTGGTCGATAAAGACCCGTTTCCGGGCCCGCAGAAAATCGACATACAGCTCACCAAAGCGGTGCTGGTTTGTTACCGAAATGGTTGTTTCTGCAATTCTGCCAGAACTGTCATTATGCGCGTCGATGTTCTTGAACTGGGACTTGCGCGTGTAAGATCGGTCAGTCCCACCCGCTTTCTCGGGTGTTTGCGGGCGCAGTCCGGGGAATTTTGCCGCTGACGACCCCATTTTAGCAGACGTTTCCATCTTGGCCTGATACCCTCAGAAGTGTGTGTATATCTTATATACAACTAATACGATTAGCCCACATTTCCGCCACTATACTGACAATTTTTAACGCTAAATTGGCTTTGTTGATTTTTCTGCAACAATGATGGGCGTGCCGGACAGGCTCGGAACCGAAATATGGAGATGACCAAGATCGCTGCTCCCGATACGCAAGTAAGGCTGCGGACTGCCGTGACGTGGGCGGATCGGCACCGGCTGAAGGATTATGCCGAGGTCGGGCAGAAGCTGTTCGTGCAGCGTATCGTCATCTATTCGGCGGCGATCCTGCTGACCGGGTTTTACTATGACTGGACCACCGCGGCCTTTTATTATGCCGCGGTATGGTTCTGCGAAGCCTATGATGGCATAGTCTTTCGTCGCATCCTGACGCGTCAGTCCATGACCCCGCGCGCCTTTCGCAAGGACATGAGCAGGCTTTACATCGGCACGGTTCTCAGCGCGCTTACCATCAGTTTTTTCTGCATTGCGATTGCAACGCTACAGGGCAACGAGGGTGGCCATTTCTTCCCGCTGTTCATGCTTGTCTCGGCGTCTATCTTCGCAGCCATGAACAATCACCATTTCCTGCTGGTGCTGGGAATACGGCTGGCCATCTATGTGACAGCCATCCTGTTCATCCCGATTCGCGATGTCTGGATCGTTAACCCTCCATTGTCCTCCGAAATCTGGATGAGCCTGTTCACGGTGGTTTTCGTCCTTGGATTCATTGTTGAACTGGCCAGAAATTTTCTGGTTGGCTATAACGCACAGCTGGATCGGCGCATCGAGCTGGAAACCGAGCACAAGCGTGCGCTGGCGGCCTATGAGGCCAAAACGCGCTTTCTGGCCACGGTCAGCCACGAATTGCGCACGCCCCTGACCTCTATCAAAGGTGCCCTGGACATCATCAATTCCGGTGTGCTGGGCGAAGCGCCTGCCAAAATGCAGCGATTGCTTGAAATGGCCGGACGCAACAGCGACCGGCTGGGCGATCTTGTCGGAGACCTTCTGTTCCTCCAGTCCTCGGATGCGGGGCGCATGGTCTTGAACCTCGAACGGCTTGATCTGGCGGTCCTTTCACAAGGCGCCGTCGAGCAAACCCTCCCCTATGCGCAACGCATGGGGGTGTCGATCCATGCCGATGTCGCGCCCGGCAAGTTCTGGATTGAAGCTGATCAAAAACGGGTCGAACAGGTTCTGCTGAACCTGTTGTCAAATGCGGCCAAGTTTTCCAGGGAAGGTGGCGAAGTGCAGGTTGCAATCGTGTCCTTTGAAGATCAGGTGCGCCTGACGGTGAAAGATCAGGGTATCGGTATCCCCGATGGTTGCGAGGGGCAGATCTTTGAAGAGTTCTTCCAGCTCGACAGTCAGGATGATCGCAAGTTCGAAGGCACAGGGCTGGGGCTTAGCATCTCGAAACGTATCGTCGAGGCCCACGGCGGCCAGATCAGCTATGAAAGCACGATCGGCGTCGGAACCACCTTTATGGTGGATTTCGCTTCTGCCGACCCGCTGGCCTGATCCGCGCAATCGCAGTGCAGGTCCTTTCTTGGGCGAATCGCCAGTCTGCATTCCGGCGCTGAAACCCCGGCATTATGTGGCAACAATGTGGCTGGCAGCCGCTGCGCCCTGATCCCCTGCCTCTGCGGGTTTCATACATTTATGTAAGTTTCACACAAACTGGGGGATCACCCCGCCCGTCATAACAGGCTCAACACCTGTCGCTGATTCACGCGGCAGCAGTTGGAGTTGAGTGTTATGGCACAGATCAAAGAACACACCGTGCTTGTCCTGCAAGGCGGCGGGGCACTGGGCGCCTATCAGGCCGGTGCCTATGCCGCATTGTCCGCAACGGGGCAGGAACCCGACTGGGTGGCGGGCATTTCCATCGGTGCAATCAACGCCGCGCTGATTTGCGGGAACGCACCGGGCAACCGCGTGGCGGCGCTGCGTAACTTTTGGGGGCGTGTCAGCGCGCGCCTGCCCGCGCCAATCTGGGATACCGGCCCCCTTGGCCGGATGCTCTATGGTGAAGCGGCTGCCGCTGCCGTCATGGCCACCGGCGTGCCGGGGTTTTTCAAACCGCGCTACGCGACCGCATTCTTGCCCGATACACCCAACGCCGCAATCAGCGTCTACGACACCTCCCCGCTGCGCGACACGTTGCTGGAGTGTGTCGATTTCGACTATCTGAACACCCAAGGCCCGCGTCTGAGCGTCGGGGCGGTAGATGTTGAAACCGCGAACTTTGTCTATTTCGACAGCGCCAAAACGCAGATCACCCCCGAACACATCATGGCCAGCGGTGCCTTGCCCCCCGGATTTGCCCCCGTGGAAATCGACGGGCGCAGCTATTGGGATGGCGGGCTGGTATCGAATACGCCGCTGCAATTTGTCATGGACAATCTGGGCCGCGATCCGGCGTTGATTTTCCAGATGGACCTGTTCAGCGCCCGCGACGCGGTGCCTGCCACGCTGGCAGATGTGGCGCAGCGCCAAAAGGATATCCAGTATTCCAGCCGCACCCGTCTGACCACCGACCGCTATCGCCAGTTGCACAGCATCCGAATGGCGGCCAACCGGCTTGCCGCCCAACTGCCCAAAGACCTGCGCGACAATCCCGACCTGCGCGCGCTTCAGGCCACAGGCCCAGCATGTCCGATCACGCTGGTCGAACTGATCCACCGCAAACAAGGCTTTGAAGGCAGCGCCAAGGATTACGAGTTCTCGCGCCTGTCCATGACCCAGCACTGGGACGCAGGCGAACAGGACGTGCAGCGCACCCTGTCGCACCAAGACTGGCACAGCCGCGTTGCAGGTCAGGACGGTTTGCAGCTGTTCGATCTGGGCGCACCAACCCCATCCAAAGGAGACAGAAAATGAAAATCACCGACGTCACCGCCCAGGCTTTCTCGATGCCGCTGACCAGCCCGTCCTATCCGCGTGGTCCCTACCGCTTTGTGAACCGCGAATTTCTGATCATCACTTACCGCACAGACATCGATGCCCTGCGCGCGGTGGTGCCGGAACCGCTGGAAGTGACCGACCCGCTTGTCAAATTCGAGTTTATCCGAATGCCCGATTCAACCGGATTTGGCGACTACACGGAATCCGGTCAAGTGATCCCTGTTAGCTACAAGGGGCAAAAAGGCGGCTATGTGCATGGCATGTACCTGAACGACGACGCCCCGATTGCCGGCGGGCGCGAAATCTGGGGCTTTCCCAAAAAGCTGGCCGAGCCGGCGCTGCGCGTCGAAAGCGAAACGCTGGTGGGCACGCTGGACATGGGATCGGTGCGCGTGGCCACCGGCACCATGGGCTATAAGCATCGCCCGCTGGACCATGACGCGGTGCTGCAAAGCCTGCGCGCGCCCAGCTTCCTGCTCAAGATCATCCCCCATGTCGATTGCACCCCGCGCATCTGCGAACTGGTGCGCTACTACATGACCGATCTCACCCTGAAAGGCGCGTGGGAAGGTCCCGCCGCGCTCGATCTGCACGCACATGCGCTGGCGCCTGTCTCGGACCTGCCTGTGCGCGAGGTTGTCGGCGCGGTGCATCTGGTGGCTGACCTGACGCTGGGGCTGGGCGAGGTCGTGCATGATTATCTCGATCCCGCCCGCTGAACTCCTCTTAACCTCCTGACCAAAAGGAACCGGAACCATGAACCTCAAAGACAAAATCTGCATCATCACCGGCGCGGCCAGCGGCATCGGCCTTGGCATCGCCAAACGCTATGTGGCCGACGGCGCGCGTGTCGTCATTGCCGACCTCAAGCTGGACGTGGCCGAAAAAGTGGCCCAAGAGCTGACCGCCCGGGGCCCCGGCAAGGCGATGGCGGTGGAAATGAACGTCACCGATGAAAAACAGGTGAACGATGGCGTAGCCAAGGTGGTCAAGGCATGGGGCGGCGTCGATGTGCTGGTGTCCAATGCGGGCATCCAGATCGTGCACCCCTTGCAGGATTTCCCCTTTGACGAATGGAAAAAGCTGCTGTCGATCCACCTCGACGGCGCGTTCCTGACCTCCAAGGCCTGCCTGCCACACATGTACAAAGCCGGGGGCGGGTCGATCATCTTCATGGGCTCGGTCCACTCGAAAGAAGCCTCGCCGTTGAAATCGGCCTATGTCACCGCCAAACACGGTCTGTTGGGGCTGGCCCGCGTGATCGCCAAGGAGGGCGGCGACAAAGGCGTGCGCGCCAATGTGATCTGCCCCGGCTTTGTCAAAACCCCGCTGGTCGAAAAACAGATCCCCGAACAGGCCCGCGACCTTGGGATCTCCGAGCAAGAGGTCGTCGACAAGGTCATGCTGGGCGAAACCGTGGACAAGGAATTTACCACCGTCGAAGACGTGGCCGATGTGGCCTGGGTCTTTGCCGCCTTCCCGACCAATGCGCTGACAGGCCAGTCGCTGAACGTCAGCCACGGCTGGTCGATGACCTGACGGGATGGCCCGCCGAAACTCTGAAACCCAAGGAGAAAGACAATGAACGAACTTATCGTCATCGGGTATGACACCCCCGAAACCGCCGAAACCGCCCGCACCGAGCTGTTTGGCATGTCCCGCGAATATCTTGTCGATGTGGCCGACGCCGTCGTTGCCACAGCCGATGCAGATGGCAAGATCAAGCTGAACCAGATGGTCAACACCTGGACCGTCGGGGCCACCGGCGGTGCCTTTTGGGGGCTGTTGGTGGGGCTTTTGTTCTTCAACCCTCTGCTGGGCGTCGCCGTGGGCGCAGGGGCAGGGGCGCTGTCGGGCGCCTTGGCCGATTACGGCATCAACGACGGCTTTATGAAAGATGTCGCCACTGTGCTGCAACCGGGGCAGGCGGCCCTGTTCATGATGATGCGCACCGAAGCCAGCGACCGTGTGGTCAAACGTCTGGGCATCAAGGGCGGGCACATCATCCGCACCAACCTTGACCGCAGCAAGGAAGACCACCTGCGCCGCGTCTTTAACGAAACCCACGCAGGGATCAGCGAAGACACCGCTGCCTGAGTGTAGCCGACGATGGCCCGACAGGTCCGCCCTGTCGGGCCATTGTGTTGCGCAATAGGGGCGCAAGTCGGAGCATGGTTCAAACTGCTGCAAACTCCACTTCGGAGGGCCGTTCAACAAAGGGTGGTTTTTGGACGGATGAAAATCCCAAAGCGGACGCGGGTTGTGAGGCACATGGATGTCCGGTGAGCGGGACAAAGGGTGAATTCGCTGCGGCTGTGCGGATGTCCGCATTCGGTTGCAAATGCACTGTCAGATCTATGCAACCTATTGAACCGCAGTCGGTTTTCGGTAAGTTGTTGACAAGAACGGGGTGGCACAAGCTAGCATTCGCCCTCGACTGGCATTTTTTATAATTGGCTTAGGAATGAAAATGAATAATTTGGAGCAATATCAATCACTAACTGGACAAGGCGATTGGGCGGGAATATTTGAACTTAACGGACTCAAAATAGATACTTTCGGCACCAAGAAAGAACTCAAGGTTCTCGGAGAGTACCTGCAAGAAGACGAAGTCGTGTTTGCCTTGGTATCGGGCGTAATGACTCAAAGCGAAACGTCAAACGATTTTGATTTTGGGGCAAATACTTGGGTCGCCGCTTTGACCAGCGAACGCATATTGTGCCTAGATCATGCGATGTTGTCTTCTTCCGTCGATACTCAGAGCATACGGTTAAATCGGGTACAAGCCGTTTCAGCTTCACAAGGGTGGGTATTGGGGAAGATCACAATCGATATTGGCGCAAGGCTGGTCGTTATTGATAACTGTGTGAAATCAGACGTGAAAATCTTTGCAGAGCTGGCAAATCAACTTATTAGAGAAAAAGAAGAGACGGCAACACCTCCATCTTCGGCGATGATTTCCGTAGCTGACGAAATTGGGAAGTTAAATGAACTGCACAAAAGCGGTATTCTGACCGATGGTGAATTCTCAGAAGCCAAAGCAAAGTTAATTGCCAAACTTTAGAACTGTGTCAGGACCCATGCCCAGATAGCCTGTGCGAAACTACCTAGCTTAGCTGAGCGCTCCCATACAATAGCAGTCACTCGTGCACGATGCAGCATCAGCTTGTTTGGGCTTGTTCCCGCCATCCGCCGCACTGCGCACCAACAACCGCTTTTGGGAAAGTCATCCCTCGCCCTGCCCTTCCAAAAACGCTCGTTATTGACACACCCGCAAAATACCTTGTTTGATGCTGCCACAAACCCCCTTCAAAACCCAAGATGTTGTTGAAGGTTATTGGCGCGTATGGGCGCCGACATCCGCACAGCATGCGGCATTGGCGAACGTCATCTGACCCTCAGCACGCGTGCGTAACCCTATCGATCACAGGAACAAACGCCACCGCCACCCGCAGCCCCGGCGCATTGTCGGCTAGCGTGATTGTGGCCCCGTGCCGGTCGGCCACGCTTTTGACCAGCGTCAGCCCCAGACCGTTGCCACCCGTGCTGCGGGCCTGTTCGGCGCGGAAAAACGCATCGAACACCCGCGCCTGATCCGCCTTGGCGATGCCGGGGCCGGTGTCTGCCACCTCGATCAGGGGGCCTTGGGCCGTGTCGGACAAACGCAGCGTGATGTGGGTGTCGTCGCGCCCGTGGGTGACGGCGTTTTGCAGCAGGTTGGCCAGCATCTGCGTCAACATCCGCGCGTCGCCGCGCACGTCCAAACGCGCGGCCTCTGGCAGCTCCAGCGTCATGGTCTGCCCGCTTTCCTCGGCCACCACCTGATAGGTTTCGGCAATGTCGCGCACCAGTGCGACCAGATCCACCTGCTGTGGCTGGAATACCCCCTGATCGGCATCAATGCGCGCGATCCGCAGAATCGCATCGAAAATGCCGTTCAGATTGGTCAGCTCGACATGGATGTCTTCCAGCGTGGCCTGCGGCAGATGGCCCTGCTCGGCCTGCATCAGCGCATGTTCCATCCCCAGCAAGGAACGCGCCAGCGGGCGTTTCAGATCATGCGAAATGGCAACGGCACTGGCCCGCGTTTCGGCCATCAGAGCCGACAGGCGGTCAAGCTGGTCGTTCATGGTCTGGGCGATCCGGTCGACCTGATCGTTTGCTGCGGCCACCGGCAGACGCACATCGGTTTCCCCGCCTGCAAAGCGCTGCAAGGCCCGTCCCATCTGCTCCAGCTTGCCCTGTACGCTGCGGCTGGTCAGATACCCCAGCGCGACAAAGGCCAGCGCCAGAAGCGCCCCGATACTCATCAGCGTGCGGATGAAAATGAATTCGACCCGCTGCAAGGGTGCCAGCGCCTCGCCGATGACAAAGCGATGGCTGCCGATCTGCTCTGCGCGCAGGTAATAGGGTTCGCTTTGCCCCTCGGCACCGGTGGGCACCTGCCGCACATGCCAGCCCGCAACCGGCATCGACAAATCGAAACCTCCGCCAATCCGGGTGTCGCTGGCATCACGCACGCTCAGCACTTCGGCCCGCGACGCGGTTTTGCCCAGATACGCGGCCACCGCCGCATCGCCCCCCTGTGAATAGATCGAACGGTACATCCCGATCACCGGTTCCGCCCGCGCGCGCACCTGCCCGTATTGCTCCTCTTGCAAATAGCGGTAGCCGGCAACCGCCGTCAGCACGAATACGATGGCCAGCACCAGCGTCGCATAGACGGTGACGCGAAACGCCCCGCCGGAAAAGACGTTACCGCGGTCCATGCATCGAATATCCGGTGTTGCGCATGGTGTGGATCAAGGCCACGTCAAACGGTTTGTCCACCTTGGATCGCAGGCGGCTGATGTGGGTTTCGACCACGCTGGTGTTGGGGTCAAAGTTGAAATTCCACACCTTTTCCAGCAGCATCGTGCGCGTCACCACACGCCCCGCGTTGCGCATCAGGATTTCCAGCAAGGCAAATTCCTTGGTCTGCAATTCGATCAGCTGGTGCTGGCGCTGCGCGGTGCGCGCCAGCAGGTCCAGCGTCAGGTCATGCACCACCAGTTCGGTCTGGCTGACATGATCGGTGCGCCGCCGTGTCAGCGCCAGCACGCGTGCCAGCAGTTCCGAAAAATGAAACGGCTTGGCCAGGTAATCATCGGCCCCCGCCTGCAAACCTTCCACGCGGTTGTCCACGTCGCTGAGGGCGGTCAGCATCAGCACCGGCATGTTCTTGCCCGCCGCGCGCAGCGCCTTCAGCACGCTCAGCCCGTCCATGCCCGGCATCATCCGGTCCAGCACCGCCACCTCGCAATCATTGTACATGCAATAGCTCAGCGCATCGCGCCCGTCCGACACATGATCGACACTGTGCCCGTTTTCTTCAAAACCGGTGATGACAAATTTGGCGACAGCGGCGTCGTCTTCGGCAAGCAGGATTTTCATAAGGGCCATGGTTCCGTGGGGCTGCGCATCCGGCTGGCGCGCTGTTTGTGATCCGGTGCCCCGATCATCGACAAGCAGGTTAAGATAGACAAGCCTGCAACGGGTTTCTTAACAATAAGTAAGGTTCGCACAAGGGTGGGGCCTGTTGCGATAGCTATCTGGATGTTGCGCAATATGCCCTTTCAAGGAGAACACCATGCCCGATCTGTCCCCCCATCCGACCACACGTCGAACCCCCTACAAGACCTTTCGCACCGTGGGCATCGTCTTTGCCCTGCTCGGGGTGCTTGCCATCGCCGTCCCTGCCGCCGCCACGGTGATTGTTGAACAGCTTGTCGCATGGCTGATGCTGTTCTGGGGCATCGCGGGCCTGTTGTTTGCCCGCTCGTTCAAGGCATTCTCGGAATGGAAGATCGTCGCTGCAGGCTTTGTCGTTGTGGCGCTGGTCGGGCTGTTTTTCCTGTTATCGCCGGGCATGGGGGCTGCGTTCATGACAGCGCTGCTGATCGCCGTGTTCCTGATGGAGGGCATCCTGTCGATCCTGCTGGGCCTCAGGATGAGCGGCCAGATCGCCCATTGGCAATGGATCGTCGCCAGCGGCGCCTGTTCGTTCCTGCTGGGGGCGGTCATTCTGTCCCAGTGGCCCCAGACCGCGAACTGGATCGTCGGTTTTCTGGTCGGCCTGAACTTCCTCAGCACCGGCATTGCCATGTTGCTGGTCGCGCGGGCGGCCAAACCCTAAGAAAGGCCCACCATGATCGAACGCTACAGCGACCACGCCTCGAACGAACGCACTTTTCTGGCATGGGTGCGCACCGTCATTGCCATCGAAGGCTTTGGACTGGCCGCGGCCCGTCTGGGCGATGTTCAGGCGGGGCTGTGGTCGGGTGTGCTGATGCTGGCCTCGGGGGCGCTGGTGATTGTGCTGGCGTTCCTGCGTATGCGCCATGTCCGGCGCAACATCGCGTCGGCCGAGCTGGTCGATGATACGGCGCTGACCGCAGATGCCTTTCTGCTGGTACTGATCGTGGCGCTGTTCACCCTGATCGCCGCCTTTGGTGTCCACGTCACCCCGCGATGATGCTCCCCCACAGGGGGGCTGCCGTTCGGCTCACACAGACAGATCGTGCCGCAACCGCCCCAGCATGCCGCGCACGATCCAGCGGTGGGCGATGCCGACAGGGATCATATACAGATGTCCGAACAGGTTATGCACCCGCACCGACGATGTCACCGTGGCGGTGGGGCCAGAGGTTGAAACCGTCGTTGAAATGCAGGTCATGACGTCCAGATGCCGGTCGCGCTCGGTCAGGACCAGACAGGTGTCATCGACATATTCCACCAGAAAGAAATCCAGATGGTCCCCGACATGAACCTGCGCGGCCCGCCGACCGCTAAACCCGCCAATGCGCTTGACACCAAACAGCGATGAAATCGCATCACGCACCCGAAACGCGATTTTCAGCAGCGGCTGGGGGTGGGACATGATGACATTCCAGGCCTCCAGCGCACTGGCCTGTCTGGCCAGATCAACGCTCTGGCTGTCGAAATAGTCCAGCGTCGATACCGGCGCGAGAACACGCATATTGCCGTCCGCAAGCTGGATCATTGGGGCCTCTCCAAAGATTTCGACATCTTGTAGTTCACCAGCGCCGTGCCGTTCCTGACCACCACCTGTTCGGTGTCCACACGCCATCCCATGCGTGCAAAAAACGGCCTGGCCTTTTTGCTGGCCTCGGTGGTCAGCTGTGCAATGCCTTCTGTGCGCGCCTGCTTTTCGATCCGCGCGTACAGCGCGCGCCCGACGCCGTGCCCTGCCAGCGCCGCTTTGACAAAGGCCAGGTCGATATAGCCCTCTGCGTCCAGTGTCATGAAGCCGCCCAGAACGCCGTCGGCCTCTGCCGCAAAACCCGATATGTCCGCAAACCTCTTGCGCCAGCGCGCGGGGTCGGGGGCATCCCCTGCCCAGGCCCTGCGCTGTTCAACCGAATACACATCGGCGGTGCCGTTGTGTACCGCGTCAAAAAAGACCGCGGCGGCCGCTTCCCCGTCTTCGGGGGTCAATGTCCTGATGTGCATCTGCATCGGCCCTAGAACCCCACCGCCGCACCATCCTTGCGCGGATCCGATCCGCCGGCATAACCGCCGCCCTTCAGCCGGTGGATCAGCTGCGCCCCGCCAAAGCCGAACGCGTTGTCCGGTGCCTCCAGCGTGATGTCGTGACCCATGTCGCGCAGGGCTTGCAGCGTTGCGGCGGGCAGGGTGGTTTCGCAGGCCACGCCCAGCCCTTCGGTCACCCGCCAACGCGGCGCATCGGCGGCCATCTGCGGATCGTTGCCCCACAGCTGCGTGCGCAGCACCATCTGAACATGCCCCTGCGCCTGCATCGGCCCACCCATCACGCCAAAGCTCATGCGCGGCCCTTCCGGCCCCATCAGGAACGCCGGAATAATCGTGTGAAACGGCCGCTTGCCACCCGCCACCACATTCGGGTGGCCGGGGTCCAGCACAAATCCCGCGCCCCGGTTTTGCAGCGCAACGCCTGTGCCCGGCACCACCACGCCCGACCCGAACCCCGCATAGTTCGACTGGATGAACGACACCATCATCCCCGAGGCATCCGCCGCCGTCAGATAGACCGTGCCGCCCCGCTTGGGCGCGCCCGCACCAAAATCCTGCGCCCGCGCCGGATCAATCAGCGCCGCGCGGGCGGCAAGATAGCCCGCGTCCAGCATGTCCTGCGCGGTAACATCCACCATATGCGCAGGGTCGGCCACATGGGCTTCGGCATCGCGCAGTGCCAGCTTCATTGCCTCGATCTGCAAATGCAGCGCCTGCGGGTCGTCAGCGCCCATGTCGCGGATCGCCGTGTGCGACAGGATGCCCAGCCCCATCAGCGCCGCAATGCCCTGCCCGTTGGGCGGGATCTCGTGCAGCACCGCGTCGTCAAAGGCTGTGCTGATGGTGCCACACCAGTCGGGCCGGTGGCCGGCCAGATCCGCAAGGCTCAGCGCCGCATCGTGCTGTTTGGCATAGGCGACGATTTCTTGGGCAATTTCGCCCTCGTAGAACGCCTTTCCTTTGGTCTCGGCAATCGCCCGCAGGGTGCGCGCATGGCCCGGCGCGCGAAACCGCTCGCCTGCCTGCGGGGCGCGGCCCTGGGGCAAAAAGGTCTCGGCAAATCCGGGCTGGTGGGCCAGTTCCTCGGCGGCCCGCGCCCAAAGTGCAGCAATCACCGGTGACACCGCAAAACCGTCCTCGGCATGGCGGATGGCCGGCACAAACAGATCACCAAAGGGCAGGCGTCCGAACCGTTCGGACAGGGCCACCCATGACGACACCGCACCCGGCACCGTGACACTTTCCCAACCGCGATAGGGCATGTCGACATGACCCGCGAACCGTTCGGGCGTCCAGTTGGCGGGCGACCGGCCCGAGGCGTTCAGCCCGTGCAATTCCTGCCCGTCCCACAGAATGGCAAAGGCATCAGACCCCAGCCCGTTGCCGGTGGGCTCCAGCACCGTCAGCGCGATCGCTGTCGCCAGCGCCGCATCCACCGCATTGCCACCCTGCGCCAGCATCGCCAGCCCCGCCTGCGCGGCCAGCGGTTGCGATGTGACCACCATATTGTCCGCCAGCACCGCCGAGCGGCGCGAAGGATAGGGGTGAAGGGTGCGGATCTGCATCAGATGTCCTCTCAATGGCTGCGCACAGATGTGGCATGCACCGGCGGCCTTGGCAAATCATGCGGCATTTGCCATCTGTCGGGCAGCGCGCAGGAAAGGCAGCCCATGTACCACCGCTATGCGATCTACGTCACCGCCGACCCCGACAGCGCCTTGGCCCGTTTCGGGGCTGCGTGGCTGGGCTGGGACAGCGCCACGGGCCAGCCTGTCGCGCAGCCCGAAGTGGCGGGGCTGGACATGCCTGCGATCACTGCTGCGCCGCACCCCTATGGCTTTCACGGCACCGTCAAACCCCCCTTCCGGCTGTCGGACGGCACCACGCCCGATGCGTTGCTGGCCGATCTGACGGCGCTGTGCGCGAACCTGCCCGCGGTGACGCTGGCGGGGCTGGAACTGGCGCGGCTGGGCGGGTTCTTTGCCCTCGTACCACAGGGCGACAGCCCCGCGCTGGCCGATATGGCAGCACAGGTGGTGCAGGGGCTGGACAGCCACCGCGCCCCCCCGACCGGGGCCGAAATGGAAAAGCGCCGCGCCGCCCGCCTGAACCCGCAGCAAGAGGCGCATTTGCAGCGCTGGGGCTATCCCTATGTGATGGACCAGTTCCGCTATCACATGACCCTGACCGGACGGCTGGACGCCGACACCCGCGAGACGGCAAAGACAGCCTTGACCACGCGGATTGCCGCTTTGCCACTGTCCCCCTTCAGCATCGACGCCCTGACCCTGCTGGGGCAGGACGATGCGGGACGCTTCCACCAGATCGCCCGCCTGCCGCTCAGCGGCGGCTGACAGGGGCCTGACGTTCAGGCAGGCTCGCTCACCCCTTGCAAGCTGCGCAGCGCCTCGGCGGCAATCTCGAACGACCGCACCCGCGCGGCGTGATCGTGGATCATGCCCGTCACCATCAATTCGTCCGGCTGGTGGGCGTCGATGATCCGCGCCAACCCGTCGCGCACCTGCGCGGGCGTGCCCTGGGCCGAACAGGACATCGCCTGCTGAACGCCCGCCATCACCTGCGGCGGGATCTGGTCCGCGACGTTCTCGACCGGACGGGGCAGCTTGCCCGGACGCCCGGTGCGCAGCCGCGCAAAGGCCAGCAATTGCGACGACCGCAAATAGGCGGCCTCGGCCTCGGTTTCGGCCCCGCACACACCGGCAGCCACGATCACATAGGGCGCATCCAGCCACTCTGACGGCTTGAAATCGCGCCGGTAGATCGCCAGCGCCTCCTCCAGCATCGCGGGCGCGAAATGCGAGGCAAAGGCATAGGGCAGCCCGAAATGCGCCGCCAGCTGTGCGCCGTACAGGGACGAGCCCAGAATCCACACCGGCACCTTGGTGCCTTCGCCGGGAAAGGCACGCACAGCCGCGCTGCCATCGCCGTCGGCCATATAGCCGATCAGCTCGGCGACATCCTGCGGAAAACTGTCTTCGGGTGCCATGTAGCGGCGCAGCGCCCGCGCCGTCGCCATGTCGGTGCCGGGCGCACGCCCCAGCCCCAGATCAATCCGGTC
Source organism: Pseudosulfitobacter sp. DSM 107133 (assembly GCF_022788695.1). Classification (NCBI taxonomy): domain Bacteria; kingdom Pseudomonadati; phylum Pseudomonadota; class Alphaproteobacteria; order Rhodobacterales; family Roseobacteraceae; genus Pseudosulfitobacter; species Pseudosulfitobacter sp. DSM 107133. The sequence goes on along the minus strand of NZ_CP085154.1, from coordinate 3,375,672 downwards.
GGGGTAAAGCGTTGCCAGCGTGCCAAACTGCTCGGCCACCATCAGCGGCGCATGGTTGGGCAGCATGATCCCGCCCGCCCCGACACGCATCCGCGCCGTGGCCCCGGCGACATGTCCGATCACCACGGCGGTTGCCGCACTGGCGATGCCGGGCATGTTGTGATGTTCCGCCAGCCAATAGCGGTGATAGCCCGCCACTTCGGCAGCCTGCGCCAGCTTGACGGTATTGGCCAAAGCATCGGCGGCGGTGGACCCTTCGGGCACGGGGGACAGATCAAGAAGCGAGAAGTGGTGCATGTCAGTGAAACCTTTCGTTGGCCTCAATCTAGGTGCCCAGGGGGTCCGCACCAACCTCTGCACCGGATTTAACGAGTGGCAGCAGGATCGAGACCGTTGTTCCGCGCGCGCCGGACTGGATCAGCAGACCCCCGCAAAAGCTTTCTGTGATGGAATGAACCATGGCCAGACCCAGTCCGGTGCCTTTGCCTTCGGGCTTGGTGGTGAACATCGGTTCGATCACCGACTCCTCGATGTTTTTGGGAATGCCGTGGCCGGTGTCCCGCACATGAAAGCTGACATAGTGTCCCGCGGGCAGGACACGCCCGCCCGCAACGTTCAGGCGCGAGACCAGCGTGACCTCACGCACCCCGACATCCATGGTGCCACCTTCGGGCATTGCGTCATTTGCATTGATTACCAAATTCAGGATCGCCGTGACCAACTGCCTGCGATCCGCGCGGACAAGCGTGGGGTGCGGCAGCAGGTGGATATTCATTTCAACCTGGCGCGACACCAGACGCCGGGCCAGAAGGTCCAGATCCTGCAACGGCGCATTGGCATCAAGGTTGACCAGCCGCAGCGGCGTTCTGCGGGCAAAAATCAGCAACTCGTTCACGATGGATGCGGCCTGCACACTGGCGGCCTGTGCCGCGGCCAGACAGGCGGCCCGCTCTTTGGAGTCTTCCAGTTCTTCGTACAGTTCCAGACTGCTGGTGATGACGGTCAGATGGTTGTTGAAATCATGGGCGATGCCACCGGCCATCTGCCCGATTGCCGCCAGCTTCTGCCCCTGTGTGGCGCTGTCCTGTGCTGCGCGTTCCGCCAGCCTCATTTGCCGGGTCTGCAACAAAGACTGTGCGAAATACCCCCCAAGCGCCATCCAGCTGACCACCAGCCCGACCTGGGCCAATGTGCTGTCGAACTCGGCAAGCACTTTGACCAGAACGATGGTCAGCGTTGCCCAGATCACCACAATCTCGCCGACAATGGAGAACATGCACACGTCGTCTCGCCGTATCAGATAGACCAGAATACACCCGAACAATGCCGCCCCGATCAGAACAAGCGCGCGGTCCTGCTGGCTGGCCATCCAGGCGGGGGCCCATAGAAAACTGACCAACACGACCAGAAACAGCACCTGCGCAATACGCAGCTCGGTCAGGGTTGCAGCTTCGGTCCGGCTGCGCAGATACAGGTAATAAGCCAGATGCGCGGTGGCGAAACTGCTGATCCACAGAATAGCATAGGGTTGATGGGCATAGCTCGACAACATCACACTGCCCAGAGCAATTCCGAACAGGCGCATCAGCCATTCAGGAATATCCGAATACTCCAGGGCGCGCAGGCGCGTGATTTCTGTGATCGGTTTCATTCTGGGCAATGTACAGGCAAAAGGCCAAAGGTCATCGGTAAATCCGTATTCGCGCACCTGATGTATCGCTTTGGCAGATGTGAATTCCCATGCCTGATGACCCAGCGTCAAGCAAGCGCAAATTGCACAAACAACATGCCAGAAAAATAGGCGTCGGGCTTGGTATTTGCGCATTCAGGGGACGTTTGCTTGCACCTGACCAAGCAGGCTTCATAATCGGGCGACAGGAGCACAGCAATCCGGCGAGACACACCAGGGTGCGCATGTCCTGCGATACCCCGCAGGCGTAAAACCAAGACCGAAAGCGTTAAGCCATGACCCAAAGCAGCCCGTCCCTCAGCCAAAGGCTGCACGTCCTTGTCCAGCAGATCTATCCCGAACTTGATGCAACGATCCTCTCCAGCCTGATCATCGACGCCTTTTGGCCCGAAGGCACCGAGCGCCGCAAGCGGGGGCGGGTGCGCGGCAATTCCCTGTGGTCCGAGAGGGACGCGCTGGTGATAACCTATGGCAATTCGATCGTTGATGGCGCACACAAGCCGCTGGATTTGCTGAACGATTTTCTGCACCGCTACCTGCGTGGCGCGCTGAACAGTGTGCATATCCTGCCGTTCTTTCCCTATACGTCCGATGACGGCTTTGCGGTGTCCGATTTTCGCAGCGTGAACCCGCAACTGGGCGACTGGGCCGACATCAACCGCATTGCCCGCGATTTCAAACTGATGTCCGACCTGGTGCTCAACCACGTCTCAAGCCAGGGCAACTGGTTCAACGCCTACCGGCAGGGGCAGGAACCCTACGACAAGTTCTTTTTCGAAGCCGACCCCTCCGACGACCTCGGCATGGTCGTGCGCCCGCGCACCACACCGCTGCTGCGCCGCGTCGACACCACGAACGGGGTGCGCCATGTCTGGTGCACCTTCAGCCATGACCAGATCGACCTGGATTTCCGCAACCCCGAGGTACTGCTGGAATTCCTGCGCATCATCCGCCTGCATGTGGACAACGGGGTCGAGATTATCCGGCTCGATGCGGTGGCCTTCCTGTGGAAGGAAATCGGCTCGCCCTCGATCCACCTGCCGCAAACGCACGCAGTTGTGCAATTGATGCGCCTGCTGTGCGATTTTGCCCGCGAAAAGATCATCCTGCTGACCGAAACCAACGTGCCCAAGGCCGAAAACCTCAGCTATTTCGGGCAGGGCAACGAAGCGCACGCGATCTACAATTTTCCACTGCCGCCGCTGATCCTGCACGCGATGATGTCCGGCTCGGCGCAACACCTGCGCCGCTGGCAGCGCGGGATGCCACCCGCACCGATGGGCTGTGCCTATCTGAACTTCACCGCCAGCCACGACGGGATCGGAATGCGCCCCGCCGAAGGGCTGTTGCCCGAACATGAGAAACAACAGGTCATCGACACGGTGCGCGCCATCGGCGGGTTGGTGTCCATGCGCACCCTGCCCGATGGGGGAGAAAGCCCCTATGAGCTGAACACCACCTTTTACGCCGCGATGGAACGCACGTTCAAAGGCGCCGACCAGTATCATTTCGAACGGTTCATCTGTTCGCAAACCATCGTCATGTCGCTCGAAGGCATCCCGGCCTTTTACATCCATTCGCTGCTGGCCACGCCCAACGATCACGAAGCCGTTGAACACCGCGGCATGAACCGCGCCATCAACCGCCACCGCTGGGACTATCCGGCCCTGCGCGCCCTGCTGGACGACGACACCAGCCCACAGGCCCGCGTGCTGGGCGCGCTGGAACAGCGGCTGAAACTGCGCGCCCGCCAGACCGCATTCCACCCCAACGCCACCCAGTTTACCGTAAACATGGGCGATGACCGCATCTTTGGTGTCTGGCGGCAAAGTCTGGACCGGCATCAGTCAATCTTTGCCCTGCACAACATCAGCGACGAGACGGTGACGATGTCCTCCGAGGTACTGAACCTGATCGAGGACGTGGCCTGGACCGACCTGCTGTCGGGCGAAGATGTCGACCCGCTGGCCCCGCAGATCACGCTGGCCCCCTATCAATGCCGCTGGATCAGCAACCGCGCCTAGGATCAACGGGTCCTGCCCCCGCACTCACAGGTGCGCCGACATCTCTTTGTAATAGGTGCCCAGCATGTCACGGCTTTCGCGGATTTCCCGGAGTTTCCCGTCCAGCACCTGCATTTCCTGCCGCATTGCGGCCATCAGGTCGGGGCAGGGGGGCAATATCGGCCCCGCGCTGCGCAGGCAGGGCAGAAACCGGCGGATGAACTCAAGCTTCAACCCTGCGTCGTTCAGCATCCGTATGGCGTTGACGATCTGCACGTCCGCCGCGTCATAATCACGATACCCCGAATTGCGCCGCGCCGGCGTGAGCAAACCCTCTTGTTCGTAATAGCGCAGCATGCGCACGGAAACGCCGGTGCGCCCGGACAGTTCTCCTATTTGCATCTTGCCTCCGATATCTCTTGACCCTGACAGTACTGTCAGGGCTTAGGACTTGTCGCGACTCAACGCAAGAAAGGAGTTGCACTATGCATTTTGCGACATTTGAAGGCAGGAAAATTGCCTATCGTAAGGACGGAACAGGCCCGGCGCTGTTGCTGGTTCACGGCACCGGCGGGGATGGGGGCAGCAATTGGGAAGAGGTGACACAAGAGCTGGCAAAGGACTACACCGTCGTGCGCCCCGATTATGCGGGTTCGGGCGCAACCGAAGATGACGGAAGGGTGCTGACGGTGGATTACCTGGCGGCCCAGATCATGGCCGTCGCCACCCATGCGGGCCTTACGCAGTTTGCCCTTGCCGGGTTCTCTCTGGGGGCGGCCGTCGCCGTGCATGTCGCAGCACAATGGCCGGAGCGCATCAGCAACCTGATCCTGCTTGCAGGGTTCGCAAGCGCCGATCCGCGCCTGAAGATCGAGATGGAGCTTTGGCGTACCCTGATCGCCACGAACCCCCGCGCGATGGCGCAGGTGATCCTGCTGACCGGCTTCAGCCCCGATACGCTTTCGTCCTGGGGATCTGACGGTGTGGCGCAGGCCCTTCAGGATCTCGACACAACGATGGACTGGAAGGGCATGGCGCGTCAGGTGGAACTGGATCTGGTGCTGGATGTCAGTGCCGCGCTGGGTAAGATCAGCGCCCCTGCGCTGGTGATCGGCGCAACTTACGACCACATGGTGCCGCCCGCGCATTCACGCGCCCTTGCGGCTGCGATTGACGGCGCAACCTATGCCGAACTGCCCACCGGCCACCTCGCCCCCATGGAACGGCCCGATCTGACAGCAGCGCAGATCAGAGGCTTTTTGCAACGCTCCTGAAAAGCCTTTGAAAACAAAAGCGGCGCGCCCCAACCGGCGCGTCGTGCAAAACCACCCGGAGCGATCGGCGAAATTGCGCCGCCACTTGCGAAGTTGCCTCGTGCCCCGCACGGACTAGTTTACCATCCTGTGAGGCATGTCGCAGCCCATCCTGTGAAGCATGTCGCAGCAACGTGACGCGAAACGTTGCGAATATCGGATGGTGACCCGCGTGGCCGTTGGTTATGGTCGTCTCAAACGCACTGCCAGAATGTGGTTATTGAAATCGTGACGCAATTTTTCCTCAAAAGAACCATGGCAGCGGTCTCTGCCCTGCTTTGTCTTGGTGTGGCCCTGCCGACATCCGCATTGGAAATCGGCAGCTTTACCGTTGCAAGCAGCGACAAGAAGCTGCGCGAGGCGCTCGAACAGGCGTCGCTGACCGTGGCGGCGGCGGACAACCCCGAAACCACTCCGCGCGCAGCCCTGGCGGCAGCCGGGGCCGATTATGCCCGTCTGGTGCGCACACTTTATGCGATGGGCTATTACAGCGGTGTCGTGAACATCAAACTCGATGGCCGCGAGGCCGCGTCGATCCCCACGTTCAACGTGCCCGCGCAGATCAGTCAAGCCACGATTACCGTCAACCCCGGCCCGCTATTCAGCCTCGGTCAGGCCCGGATTGCCCCGCTGGCCCCCGGTGACACACCCCCTGACGATTTCCGTACAGGTGCCCCCGCGCGCAGCACCGTCTTGCAGGAAACCGTCGACAGCGGCGTTGCGGGCTGGCGCAATGCAGGCCATGCCAAGGTCGCCCTGTCGCAACAAAGCGTCACCGCCAACCATGCACAAAACACGCTGGCGGTCCGGCTGGGGCTGGCACCTGGGCCGCGCGTGACCTTTGGCCGTCTGGTACAGACCAATGACAGCGCCGTGCGCGCCGACCGCATCGCCCGTATCGCAGGCTTTCCCGAGGGCGCGGTTTTCTCGCCCGCAGAACTTGAAACCGTCGCCAAACGCCTGCGCCGCACCGGTGCGTTTTCCTCGGTGTCCCTGACCGAGGCCGAAACCCTGCGCAACGGCAACGTGCTGGATGTGCCGCTGGCGCTGGTCGATGCCAAGCCCCGCCGCTTCGGCTTTGGCGCGGAAATCTCGTCGACCGAGGGGCTGACCCTGTCCAGCTACTGGATGCACCGCAACCTGCTGGGCGGTGCCGAACGGCTGCGCGTTGACGGTGAAATATCGGGCATCGGCGGCCAGTCGGGCGGGGTGGATTACAGTCTGGGCGCGCGGCTGAACAGCCCGGCCTTTTTCGGCACCGACACCGACGGCTTTGTCTACGGTTCGATCTCGGACGAAACCGAAGAGAATTACGACCTGCAACAGGCCCGCTTCGGCGTCGGCGCATCGCGCATCTATTCCGACCATTTTCAGGCCGAAGTGGCGCTGGAGCTGCGCTATGAGGTCACCAATGACGACTTTTACGGCGAACGCAGCTTTTTGTTCCTGAACGCGCCCCTGTCGGCCACATGGGACCACCGCGACGACATTCTGAACCCGACGGGCGGCTACTATCTCAAGGCCGAGGCGATGCCCTTTGTGCGGCTGGACGAAACCGACGTCGGCGCGCGGTTCTTTGCAGACGGGCGGATTTTCCGCGCGGTCGGGCAAGAGAAAAGGCTGGTCTTTGCCGGGCGTGTGCAGGTCGGGTCGACCGTCGGGGCCGATCTGGCCGATCTGCCGCCCGACTTCCTGTTCTTCTCGGGCGGGGGCGGCACTGTGCGTGGACAACCCTATCAATCGCTGGGCGTCGATCTGGGCGGCACCGACCTGTCGGGGGGCAAATCCTTTGTGGGCCTGTCGGGCGAAGTGCGCGCCTCGATCACCGACACCATCGGTCTGGTCGGCTTTGTCGATGCGGGTTTCATCTCGGCGGACGGGCTGTTTGCCGATGCGGGTGACTGGCACGCCGGGGCGGGTCTGGGCCTGCGCTATAACACGGGCATCGGCCCGATCCGGCTGGACGTGGCGGCCCCCGTGGGCGGTGACACGGGGGACGGAGTGCAATTTTACGTTGGTATTGGACAGTCGTTTTGAAACATTTCCTGCTTATCCTTGCGGCCACCCTGATGCTGTGCCTTCCGGGCGTTTCCTCGGCGCAATCTGACGATCGCGGCTATTTGCAGGCCTTCCTCGAAGACAGCCTGTCTGGCGCGGGCCGTCAGGTGCGCATCATCGGCTTCGAAGGCGCGCTCAGCTCGCAGGTGTCCATACAGGAACTGACCATTGCCGACGACGAAGGCATCTGGCTGACGCTGAAAGACGTGGTGCTGGACTGGAGCCGCGCCGCCCTGCTGACCGGCCGACTCGAGGTGAACGAACTGTCCGTGGCCGAGGTGCTGCTGCCGCGCAAACCCGTGCCTTCCGACAGCATCGACGTGCCCGCCCCGGAAGCATCGGGCCGCTTTTCCATCCCGGATTTGCCCGTGTCCATAAACATCAACGCCATCAAGGCCGGCCGCGTCGACATCGGCGCGGCGCTCTTTGGCGAGGCGGCGGTGATCTCGCTCAGCGGCTCGGCCCGGCTGGCAGACGGCGAAGGCACCGCCAATGTCGATATCAACCGCATCGACGCAACCAGGGGCGACGTGACCCTTGCCGCCAGCTATGCCAATGAAACCGGCGTGCTGGACCTGAATTTGACCGTCTCCGAAGACAGCGGCGGCATCGTCTCGACCCTGCTGACCCTGCCGGGTGATCCGTCGGTTGACCTGACCATCGCGGGCGCCGGCCCGCTGGATGATTTCACCGCCGACATCACGCTGGCCACCGATGACACCCCGCGCCTTGACGGGTCCGTGTCGCTCAAAGGCACCCCCTCCGACGCAGCGCCGACGACCGCCGAAGACGGCACCGTTATCACCCCGCCCCTTGACCGCAGCTTTGTGCTGGATCTGGGCGGTGACATCGCGCCGGTCTTTGCGCCGCGTTATGGCGCGTTCTTTGGCGACAATATCACGCTGAAATCCTCGGGCACCCTCTTTGGCGATGGCCGCCTGACGCTGGAAAGCCTTGATCTGGACACCCGCGCGCTGACCCTGACAGGCAACGTCGCGCTGGGCGCGGACGGCTGGCCGTCGGTCATCGTGCTGGACGGGCGCATCGCAGATGCCGACGGCACGCCGGTGTTGTTGCCCCTGCCGGGCGAGCAGACCCAGATCGACACTGCCACGCTGGCCGTGCGCTTTGATGCGGCCACGGGCGCGGGCTGGGATGCCACCATCGCTGTTGCGGGGCTGGACCAGCCAACCCTGAAACTGGACCGCGTGCAGTTGCAAGGCAATGGCACCCTGACACAGGGTGATGCTGGACAGGTTGGCGGCGTGCAGGGCAAACTGACCTATGCCGCTCAGGGGATCGCGCTGACCGACACCGCACTGGCCCAGGCCGTCGGCCCGCGCATCGACGGCGGCCTGATCATCGACTGGACCAAAGGCGCACCGCTGGCCCTGCGCGACATCGACCTGTCGGGGGCCGACTACGGGCTGACAGGGCTGGTGCAGCTTGACGGGCTGACTGACGATCTGAACCTGTCCGTCGCGGGGGACATGACCCTGACTGCCGCCGACCTGTCGCGGTTTGCGCTGGTGTCGGGGCAGGATCTGCAAGGCGCCACCAAATTCGACAGCAGGTTTACCTTTGCGCCGCTGTCGGGGGCGTTCGACGTGGCCTTGAACGGCACCGCCACCGATCTGGCCGTGGGCATCCCGCAGGCCGACCCGCTGATCGCCGGCCAAAGCCGTCTGTCCCTCAGCGCGCAGCGCGACGAAACCGGCACCCGTATCGAGAATTTCGAAATTGCCACCAACCAGATCAACGCCACCGTCAGCGGCACCCTATCCTCTGACGCAAGCGATCTGAAGGTGGCGGCACGGGTCAACGAAACCTCCCTGATCCAGCCGGGGCTGAACGGCCCCTCAACGCTGAATGGCACGATCCGGCAAGCGGGCAGCGACGTGACCGTTGACGTGCGCGCCACCGGACCGGGCGGGGCCGATGTGACTGTCGACGGCACGCTGGCGCTGGTCGACGGCACATTGGGGCGCATTAATGCAGAGGTGACAGGCGCGCTACAATCCCTTGCACCCTATGCCACGCTGGCCAACCGCCCGCTGTCCGGTGCCGCCAATGTGACGGCGCAGGGCTGGGTTGATCTGCGCGATTATACCTTTGATCTGAAAACCGACCTGACCGGCCAGAACCTGTCCGCCGGTATCCCCCAGCTTGACGGTCTGCTGCGCGGCCCCAGCACGCTGAACGTGGTGGCACAGCGCGACGGGACCACCACCAATATCGACAGCTTCACGCTGACCACCGACCACATCACCGCCCGCGTCAACGGCACGCTGGGCCGCGCCGACAGCGCCCTGCGCGTGGACGCGCGGGTGCCCGACACCGCGGTGGTGGCACCCGGCCTGTCGGGCGCGGCCACGCTGAACGGCACCCTGCGCCAGACCGGCACCGACTGGGCCGCCGACATGCGCGCCACGGGTCCGGGCCGCGCCGACGTGCGCGTGACCGGCACCGTCCCTGTGGTCGACGGCGCGCCCCGGCGCATCACCGCGACCGTTCAGGGCGCGGTGCAATCGCTGTCACCCTATTCCGCACTTGCGGGCCGGTCGCTGGGCGGCGCGGCGAATGTGAACGCAACGGGTTGGTTCGATCCGCGTGACAACACCTTTGACCTTTCCACCGATGTCAGCGGGCAGAACCTGGGGCTGGGCATCGCAGAGGTCGACCAGCTGCTGCGCGGCGCCAGCACACTTGATCTGGCTGCCCACAAGGCCGCCGACCAGCCGCTGATCGTGGACCGGCTGAACCTGAAAACGCTGCAAGTGCAGGCCGACGTGACCGCCACAACCACCGACGCGGGGGCCAGGCTGAACTTTGACGCCAGCCTGCGCGACATCGGCCTGTTTGCAGACGGCATCAACGGCCCCGCCACCGCCAAGGGCACCGCCGAGCAGGTGGGCACCAACTGGCGCGTCAACATCGACGCCACCGGCCCCCAGGGCACCACCGCCAGCCTGCGCGGACAGGTCGCCACCGACGCCAGCAGCGCCAACATCGACGTGACTGGGGCGGCCCCCGTGGGGCTGGCCAACACCTTTATCGCGCCCAAAATCGCCGCCGGTCAGGCACGGTTCGACCTGTCGCTGAACGGACCGCTGGCCCTGTCCTCGCTCTCGGGGCGCATCTCGACCGAGGCCGCCCGTCTGGTGCTGCCCGAACAAAGCATCACGCTGGCCCCCATCGTCACCACGGTCAGCCTGTCGGGCGGGCGCGCCACCCTTGATGTCACCGCCACGGTCTCGACCGGCGGGACCATCCGTGTCACCGGACCCGTCGGGCTTGATGCGCCCAACACGGCCGATCTGGCAATTACGCTTTCGCGTGTCCGCGTGACCGACCCCAAGCTCTATGAAACCACCATCGACGGGCGCGCCACGGTCAGCGGAGCGTTGACAGGGGGGGCGGCGATCAAGGCAGACCTGACCTTGGCCAACACCGAAATCCGCGTGCCCGAAGGCGGTGCCGAAACCGCGCCGGTGCTGGAAGGGCTGAAACACATCAGCGAACCCGCCGCCGTGCGCGCCACCCGCGCCCGCGCAGGCCTGATCGAAGAGACTGGCGCAGCCTCTGGCAGCAGCGGCGGTGGCGGCGTTGCCTATCCCATCGACATCACCCTGAACGCACCGGCGCGGATCTTCGTGCGCGGGCGCGGTCTCGAAGCGGAACTGGGTGGCAAATTGCGCCTGACCGGCACCACCGCCAATGTGGTGCCAATCGGCCGCTTTGACCTGATCCGGGGCCGCTTTGACATCCTGACCAAACGGCTGACCCTCTCCGAAGGCTCGGCACAGCTTCAGGGTGGATTCGATCCCTATATCCGCTTTGTGGCCGACACCACCGCGTCGGACGGCACCATTCGCATCATCGTCGAAGGTCTTGCCTCGGAACCCGAAATCACCTTTACCTCGTCCCCCGAAAAGCCTCAGGACGAAATTCTGGCGCAACTGCTGTTCGGGCGCGACCTGTCCAAGATCACGCCCCTGCAAGCGGTCCAGCTTGCCGCTGCCGTGCGCACGCTGGCGGGCAAGGGCGGCGGCCTGCTGAACAGCATCCGCGAACGGTTCGGGCTGGATGATCTGGACATTGTCACCGATGAAAACGGCGAAACCGGCGCACGCGTCGGCAAATACCTGACCGACAACATCTATACCGATGTCACCGTGGGGGCAGGCGGCGGGGCCGAAGTGAACCTGAACCTCACGATCTCGCCGTCACTGACCGCGCGGGGCAGTGTAACATCGACGGGCGAAACCGGCCTTGGGGTGTTCTTCGAGCGGGATTACTAGGGGGCTTGCGCAGGGCAGGGCACGTCCGGGTATGCTCGAAAAACCTAGGGTCCAGACCCTGGGGGCGACCCTTACCCCGCCAAAACCGCCAGCGCAGGCGCGGTTTTCTTCACGTCCACCTCGATAATCTCCGCCGTCGCCACACCGTTCACCACAAACGGGTCGGCGTCGATGCGGTCTTGCAGGGTGGCGCGGGGTTCACCTGTTGCCAGAATGGCCCCACCGGCTGCGGGCACCAGACTGCCGACACATTGAAACACACCGGCGGCAAAGCCCTGTGCGATCCAGTCGTTAAGCGCGGCCATGAATTCGGGCGCGGCGGCCTTGTTGGTCGAAAACTTCAAAAGAACGATGAACACCTGTGTTTCCTTTCATGAATGCGTCTGGCCCACCACCAGCCCGTGCAGCCAGCTTTCCAGTGCCGCGACCTCGGCCCGCAGAAACGCCTCGTCCTGAAAGGTCGAGGCCATCACCGCAATCCCTTGCGAGCGGCCAAGAACATGCAAAGCCAGCGCCCCGGCCCTGTCAGCGTGGCCAAGGGCAGCGAACTGCCAGGCCAGCCAGTCGCGGAACAGCGCGAAAATCCCGGCGGCGCGGCCCCGTGCCAGATGGTCCAGTTTGGACAGCTCGCTGTTCAACGTCCCGACGGGGCAGCCAAATGCCATGATCTTGGCCCGGTTGGCGATCAGGATGCGGATAAACGAGATGATCCGCGCATCGGGGGCGGCATCAGCCTCCCAATCCTCCAGCATCGCCTGCGTGGCGGCCAGCCTGCGGGTGATGACAGCGTCCAGAATATCATCCTTGGTCTTGAAATGATGATAGAAATTGCCGCGCGAAATCCCGACCGCGGCGGCAATATCGGCAAATGAGGTGGCCTCGAACCCGCGTTCATAGAACAGGGTGTCGGCCCGTTCTTCGATCCGTTCGCGTGTCGATGGCTTTGGCATGGCGGGGTCCTGTGTGGCGTGGTGAATCATTAGGACATTTGTCCTAGCCGGTCAACATGCCAGAACCCGACCCAAGGCCCTCAGCCGCAAGCCCTCAAACCGGTACGTTGTCGATCAGCCGCACACCCTCAAGCCATGCCGCTACCAGCAGACGCCCCGGCGCGCTGGGGGTTTCCAGCGGGGCAAGGTCGCTGTCACGCCGGTATTCAAGGTAATCGACCGGCCCGAAACCGGCCTGCTCCAACCGCGTGCGCGCGGCGCTCAGCGCTTGCGATGCAGGCGTGCCGGCCACAATCGCGCCAGCGGCGGCGCGCAGCGCGCTGTGGATGTCGCTGGCGCGTCGGCGCGCCGCATCGTCAAGGCGCAGGTTGCGCGACGACATCGCCAGCCCGTCCACCTCGCGATAGGTGGCGCAGCCGACGATCTCGACCGGAATATCCAGGTCGGTGACCAGACGGCGCACCACTTTCAGTTGCTGGTAATCCTTCTCCCCGAAAAACGCGAAATCCGCATCGGTTTGCAGCAGCAGCTTGGTCACCACCGTCGCCACGCCATCAAAATGGCCGGGCCGGTCGCCGCCGCACAGCCCGTCGCTGACACCGCCGACCGAAATCGTGGTGGCAAAGCCGTCGGGGTACATCTCTTCTGGGTCGGGCACATACAGCACATCCACCGCGAAGGGGGCCAGCTTTTGCGCGTCGTCCTCTTCGGTGCGCGGATACTTGGCCAGATCCTCGGCGTTGTTGAACTGGCGCGGGTTCACGAACAGCGTCACGATCACCCGGTCGGTGCGCGCCTTGGCGGCTTCCACGAGGCTCAGATGCCCCGGATGCAGCGCCCCCATGGTCGGCACCACCCCAATGCTCTGGTCACTGCCGCGCCAGCTGCGGGTCAGGGCGCGCAAGGCCGCCTTGGTACGGATGATCTGCATCAGGTCGCTCCTGCATCGGTAAACACATGTTCGGCTGCGGGGAACCGGCGCGCGCGCACCTCTTCCGCATAGGCCTGCACCGCCGCCGTGGCATCACCCGCCAGATCGGCATAGCGTTTCACAAACTTGGGTTTGAAATCGGCAAACAGGCCCAGCATGTCGTCGATCACCAGAATCTGCCCGTCGCAGCCCGCCGATGCACCAATTCCCACCGTGGGAATGTCGATCTCGGCGGTGATCTGGTCGGACAGGGCCGCAGGCACCTTTTCCAGCACCACCGAAAACGCCCCCGCCTCGGTCACGGCGCGGGCATCGTCGCGGATGCGTGCAGCGTCGTCGCCCTTGCCCTGCACCTTGTAGCCGCCCAGCGTGTTCACCGATTGCGGCGTCAGCCCGATATGGCCCATCACCGGAATGCCGCGCTGCACCAGAAAGCCTATGGTCCCGGCCATATGCCGCCCGCCTTCCAGCTTGACCGCGCCCGCGCCGGTTTCGGCCATGATCCGCACCGCGTTGCGCAGCGCCTGCTGCGGGCTTTCCTCGTAGCTGCCAAAGGGCATGTCCACCACCATCAGCGCATGTTCCACCCCGCGTGCCACCGCCTGACCGTGCAAGATCATCATCTCCATCGTCACCGACAGGGTGGACGGCATCCCGTGCAGCACCATGCCCACGCTGTCGCCCACCAGCACCACGTCGCATTGCGTGTCGGCAATCTTTGCCACCGGGGTGGTATAGGCCGTCAGGCAGACCAGCGGTGTGCCGCCTTTGCGGGCGCGAATGGCGGCAGCGTCCAGCGCTATAAGAGGGCGAGAAGTGCTCATGTCGATTGTCCTACCTCCGGTAAAGTCCCGCGCGTTTTAGGCGGATGGCGTGCATTGTGCAAGTGCAGCGTAATATTGTTGCGCAACGAGGGCGGTTTTGCGCCAGATTAAAAGTCCAGCCCTAAATCCAGCGTCTGCGCCGAATGGGTCAGCGCCCCGGACGATATGTAATCAACTCCGGTCGCGGCCACCTCGGCAATCCGCTCCAGCCGCATGTTGCCCGAAGCTTCCAGCGTGATCCGCCCCGCCGCCATCGCCACGGCCTCGCGCAGGGTCGGCGTGTCCATATTGTCCAGCAGCACCACATCCGCGCCGCCCTCATCCAGCACCTCGGCCAATTGGTCCAGCCGGTCGACCTCGATCTCGGTGCGGATCATATGCGACGCGCCCGCCTTGACCGCGCGCAGCACCGCGCGGATACCGCCCGCCGCCGCAATATGGTTGTCCTTGATCAGGATGGCGTCGGACAACGAGAACCGGTGATTGAACCCGCCGCCATGCAGCACCGCCTGCTTTTCCACCAGCCGCAGCCCCGGCGTGGTCTTGCGGGTGCAGGTGATGCGCGTCTGCGTGCCGGCCGTCGCGGCCACAAATTCCGCCGTCAGTGTCGCAATCCCGCTCAGCCGTCCGGCAAAGTTCAGCGCCACCCGTTCCCCCGACAGGATCGACGCCGCGTCACCCTCGATCTCCATCAGCAGGTCCCCGGCGGCAATGGCGCTGCCGTCGGGGCAATGACAGGTCACCACCAGCTGCGGATCAACCAGCCGGAACGCGATGCCCGCAATCTGCATCCCCGACACAACACCCGCCGCCCGCGCCCGCAGTTGCGCGCGGTATCTCGTGCCCGCAGGGATCACCGTGCGCGTGGTGATGTCGCCATAGGTGCCCAGATCCTCCATCAGCGCGGCACGGATCAGGGGTTCAAGGATCAGATCGGGCAGGTGGGGCAGTTGGGTCATACAGGGTCCGGTTCGGGTTGGGGGCGCAGGGCCAGCGCCTGCGTCAGGGTCATGCGCGAACGTGCGCCGGTTGTGCCATCGGTTTCGGGGAAATCGGCACGAAAATGGGCACCACGGCTTTCGGTCCGCCGCAACGCTGCGGCGGCGATCAGGGTCGCGGTGGCGGTCATGTTGTGCAGCACGGTGCTGGCGGGCTGTGCCGCCTCAACGGCGGCAATCTCGCGCAGGCAACGGGTCAGCCCGGCGGCATCGCGGATCACGCCCGCACCATCGGTCATGGCCTGACGCAACCGTGCCACCAGCGCAGGATCGGGCGGTGTGTCGGCGGCCAGCGCGGGCAGGGTCACAGGGGGTGCATCGGCCCACGGGCCCAGCCTCGCATCCAGATCCAGCGCACAGCGGCGCGCATAGACCAGCGCCTCAAGCAGCCCGTTCGACGCCAGCCGGTTGGCCCCGTGCAATCCGGTCGACGCCGCCTCGCCACAGACCCACAGCCCGCCCAGCGTGGCGCGCCCGCCCGCGTCGGTTTCGATCCCGCCCATGTGGTAATGCGCGGCTGCGGCCACGGGGATCGGCTGCGTCAGCGGATCAATCCCCGCCTGCGCACAGGCCCGCGCCACGGCTGGAAAATCGCGCAGCACCCGCGCACCAAGCGCCGCGCGCGTGTCCAGCATCGGCGCCAGCCCCGCTTGCGTCTGCGCATAAACACCGCGCGCCACAATATCGCGCGGGGCCAGTTCAGCATCAGGATGCAGCCCGACCATGAACCGCAGGCCGTCCCGGTTGACCAGAACCGCACCCTCGCCCCGCAAGGCCTCGGTCGCCAGCGGCGCAGGATCGGCCCCGCAGGCCACCGCCGTGGGGTGGAACTGCACGAATTCCGCATCCGCAATCACCGCACCGGCGCGCGCCGCCATGCCGATCACCTGCCCGCGAATGCGCGGCGGGTTCGTGGTCAGCGCATAGAGCCCGCCCGAGCCGCCCCCCGCCAGCAGACAGGCCGCGCCACGCAAGCGAATGGGTACACTCAAGCCCTCGTCACACCGCGCCACGTCCACAGCGGCAACGCGCCCGTCCTCACAGTGCAGGCCGACCGCCAGCACGCCCTCAAGCACCTGTATCGACGGCGTTGCACGCACTTCGGCAATCAGCGCGCGCATGATCTCGGCCCCCGCCTGATCGCCGCGCACCCGCACCACCCGCGCATAGCTGTGCGCCGCCTCGCGCGACATGATGTAACCGCCGTCCGCCGTGCGATCAAAAGGCGTGCCAAGCGCCGTCAGGTCCAGAATATGCGCCCGCGCCTCGGCAGTCACCTGTTCGGCCACGCCTGCGTCCACCGTGCCCGCCCCGGCCCGCACCGTGTCGGCGGCATGGGCACCGGCGCTGTCGGCGGCGTCCATCGCGGCCGCCACACCGCCCTGCGCCCAGGCCGAGCTGGCCCCTTCGCCCAAGCGTTCGGGCGAGATCATCAGAACCGGATGCGGCGCCAGCTTCAGCGCCGCATAAAGGGCACCCAGTCCGGCCCCGACAATGATGATGCGACCGGTGTCAATCTGCTGCATTGCGCTCAGTCAGCCTGTGCGCGCGACACGTCAATCATCCGCTGCACCGCCACCCGCGCGCGGTCGGCAACCTGCACGTCAACTTCAACCGCGCCCTGCATGCTGTGCAACGTCCACAGCACCTTTTCCAGGGTGATCTTCTTCATGAACGGGCACATGTTGCAGGGCCCGACAAAATCCACATCCGGCATCGCATTGGCAATGTTGGACCCCATCGAACATTCCGTCACCAACAGCGCCTTTTCAGGCCGCTCGCTGTTCACATAGTCGATGATCCCGCTGGTCGAGCCGGAGAAATCCGCCTCGGCAACCACATCGGGCGGGCATTCGGGGTGCGCGATGATCCGCGTTGTGGGCTCGGAGGCGCGGAAATCGCGCAGGTCCTGTGCGGTGAACTGTTCATGCACGATGCACGCCCCGTCCCACCACACGATCCGCTTGTGCGGCACGTCCTTGGCCACGTTCTGCGCCAGGTACTTGTCCGGCGTCATGATCACCGTGTCACTCTCCTGCGCCGCCACGATCTGCGCGGCATTGGACGAGGTACAGCAAATGTCCGACGCGGCTTTCACCTCGGCGGTGGTGTTCACATAGGTCACCACCGGCGCACCGGGATATTGCGCCCGCATCTCGGCAATGCCCGCGGCGGTGATGCTTTCGGCCAGCGAACAGCCCGCGTCCATGTCGGGGATCAGCACCGTCTTGGACGGGTTCAGGATTTTCGAGGTCTCGGCCATGAAGTGCACGCCGCATTGCACGATCACATCCGCCTCGACCTTGGTCGCCTCGATCGCCAGTTGCAGGCTGTCGCCCACCACGTCGGCAATGCCGTGGTAAATCTGCGGCGTCATGTAGTTGTGCGCCAGAATGACCGCATTGCGCTCTTTCTTCAGGGCGTTGATCGCCTTGATGTAGGGCGCGTAAATCGCGAAATCGGGGGGCGAAACCACGCGGTCCATACGCACGTAGATCTCGGGCATTTCGGCAGCGATATCGACGCTGGGGGCCAGATCGTAATGTTGGGCAAGTTCGGTGCCGATGGCAGTCAGGTCAAGCAATCTATGCGGCCTCTTGTCTATGCCGCCACAACACGCGGCGACCAGCCCCGGCTTGTTAGCCAACCGGGCCGGTGCTGTCCAGTCGCGTGCTTTACCTAAGGTCAATCTCGCGCGGCGCGGGAAACCTGTCAGGCCGCCGCCCTATGTCACAAGCCGCAGGTGCACCCAGAGCCCTGACCCTAGAATGCATCAAATTCGGGCACGTTGCCCAGCCGGACCAGAAAGGTCGGTTCGGAGACCTCGCCCGAGTCGGGGTCTTCGGTTACCGAATAGGCGTCGGCACCCGCGCAGGCATCCGAGCGGCTTTCGCGTTCGGCGCGTTCCTGGGCCTGTGCTGCCGAAGTGTATTGAAACTGCTTGTCAATTTGCAGACTGGTCTGCCCCGACCGCCCTGCTTTTTTCTCGATATAGGTCTGGCAGATATAGTGGACCTTGGCGGTCGATTTGGTGTCGTCGGTCATGGTGCGTCCTGAAATGGGGTTGGCAATGGTGGCCAAGGCTTGGCAGGGAAGATGCATCTTGTCGATGGGTCTTGTGACCCCTTCGACCCTGCGGATCGAAGGGGCCGTGTTCCGGTGCGCGGGCGGCTACTTGGGTTTTTTGCCGCCGATGGACAGGTCGTTCTTGCCCGACAGGGAATTGGCTGTGGCCAGAACCTTGGGCTTTTCCTGTTTGGGTTTCTTGGTCTCTTTATTGCCGCGCTTGCTGTTGTTGCCTTTGGCCATGGAATGTCCTTCCAAAATGCAGCGATCCGGTGCCACAATGGCAAGGGTTTGGCTGCGGTCGTTCACCGCGCCTGCATGAGGCGGCGCAGTGGTGTCCGGGACGGCAGCCTGGGCCGTCTCGGCATGTTTCAGGGCGGCGGCATCAATCGCGCGGTGCCGGCCGCGCGACACGGTTGTGACCGGTGATCCGAACATCGCATTCGCGGCGTCGTCATCTGCGGGCGTGTTGATCCCGGTCCGTTTCAGCCCCGGACCTCGAACGCATGAAAACCGTTCTGCCGGTCACAAGCCGCCTATTGGCCGCGCATTGGCCGCCTAGTAATTGTCTCGAAGGTGCAACTGGTTGTCCATCATCTCTGCAAGCCCGGCGAACAGCAGCGGGGCCGTTCCGGCTCCGAACTTTTCGATCCCGATGGACACACCCAGCGCCAGCTCGGGGTCAACGGATTCGCCCACCTCAAGCACTTGCATCTGATTGTCAGTAATCACCTTAACTTGCTCGCTTTCAAGCTCAATCTGTTGGTCGATACACAATAGATTGGTATCGGTGCTGCCCAGCAGCCGGCGCAACAGGCCTGTGCCGATGCCTGCGGCAGGGATCACCGCCATCGGCGCGCGGTTGAAGCCCCCCGGATTGGGGGTTGGACTGGCCACGAGAGCCTTGAAGAGACCGTGCGATACATTCGCAAGCGGACCTTGCTGCCATCCACCAAAGCCCGGAATCAAGGTGCGTAGCACCGCCGGCCTCTCGGTGTTCGCAAAGCGAACACCTGCCGGCAACACATTGCTTTGCAATGTGTGAGAGGCAGCGCCCGACCGCCCGTCACGCCAGAGGCGTGCCTGATAATATCGGCGCACCTTTGGTGCGACGGGCAGGCGCCAACCCCACCCACCAAGCCCGGAATCAAGTATCCGTCTTGGTCAAGGGTGTTTTGGTGTCCATTCTCTGTTTTCGCTTATGAGAGTGTTTGCGAGGATCAGGAGTTTTCGCATGAGGACGGCGAGCGCGACCTTGTGGGGTTTTCCGGCGGCTCTGAGGGCATCGTATTTCTGGCTCAGATCGGGGTTTCGCTTCATGGCGACGAGGGCGGGCATGAACAGGCTCTCGCGCAGGAGCCTGCGCCCGCCCTGGATGTGGGCCTTTCCGCTCCACTGACCGGACTGACACGTGATCGGCGCGAGACCTGCGAGCGCCGCGATCTGCTTTGACCCCAGAGTGCCGATCTCGGGGCATTCGCTGAGCAGCGCCCGTGCGGTGATGGCACCGATCCCGGGGATCGAGGTGAGAATGCCGATTGCCCTGGCGCGTTCCGGGCAATCGCGGTTTCGCCGTTCGATTTCGGCGTTAAGCCTGTCGATCTGGTGGTTGACCTGACGCAGGCGTGCCCGGGTCAGGCGGCGGGTCACGTCGAGCTGTTGCGTGCCAAGGCGGTTCATCAGCGCGGTACGATCCCGCACCAGCCCGGTGCGGGCGACATGCAACTCCTTGATTTCACGCTGTTTGGGGTCGGTTGGCTGGTCCGGAACCAGCTCCAGCGCGCGCCCCATGAGCGCGAGCATGCGGGCATCGACCGCGTCGGTCTTAGCGCGTGTGCCGTGGGCCTGCGCGAAGCGGCGGGCCTGCAGCGGGTTCACCTTGACGAGCGGCAGGCGGCCTGAGAAATGGCTCTCGAGGCGTCGGTGGTAGGGGCCGGTGGGCTCGAAGACCACGCGCTCCGGCGTTGTCTGCCCCAACCAGCGCTCGAAGGCGCGCAGGCCTGTCGCGGTATTGTCGAACCGGGCGTGGGTTGCGGTGCTGAGCCGGTGCGCGTCAAGATGCGCTTTCGAGATGTCGATGCCGATGGTATCGTTGATCATCTTCGTCATGTCCTTTGCTTGTCGTGCAGAGCCTGTGAGCTGCTGCGTATCCGTTCAGGCCTCATGCGAAGACGACGGGCGATCTCACTTGATTACGGTCCTCGAAGACCTGGCCGCAGACGATCCACCCGTCGCCGGTGCCTGCGATCCAAAAGGTGGCTGGCACCGGCTCCACCTTCGCAGAAGAGCCACGGAAAGTCTGAGACAAGGCACGAAGTGCCGCCGGGCAGCGCCCGACCGCCCCATGGGCGGGCGCTTCCTCACCGTGTTTCACCTCTTCATCCCCACGCCAAAGACGAGAAATAAAGTGGCGGCCACTGACGTCGCGATGCCCACCCGCGGTCGGGCGCCGCCCTGTGTGGCAAGGTCGCTCTGCCCTCTAACTGCCTTCCGCTGCGATCTGTACGTATATCCCCACCACACACAAACCACGATTGATCCCGCCCCCGCGCTGGATTAAGCGTCAGCCATGGATCATTTTCTTTACCGCGATGGCGTTCTGCACGCCGAGGACGTCCCCGTGGCCGACATTGCCGCCGCCGTGGGCACGCCGTTCTACGTCTATTCCACCGCCACCCTGCTGCGCCACTTCCGCCTGTTTGACGAGGCGCTTGAGGGCATGGACCACCTGGTCTGCTACGCGATGAAGGCCGCCAGCAATCAGGCGATCCTGAAAACGCTGGGCGATGCGGGCGCGGGCATGGACGTGGTCTCGGGCGGCGAATACCGCCGTGCGCGTGCCGCGGGCATCCCGGGCGAGCGGATCGTGTTCAGCGGCGTCGGCAAGACCGCCGACGAAATCCGCACGGCTCTGGAGGGCGGCATCCGCCAGTTCAACGTCGAATCCGAACCGGAAATGGAAGTGCTCAGTGCCGTCGCCACCAGCATGGGCAAAATCGCCCCCATCACCATCCGCGTGAACCCGGACGTCGACGCGAAAACCCACGCCAAGATCGCCACCGGCAAATCCGAGAACAAATTCGGCATCCCCATCGCCCGCGCCCGCGCCGTCTATGCCCACGCCGCCAGCCTTCCCGGTCTCGACGTGATCGGCATCGACGTGCACATCGGCAGCCAGCTCACCGATCTGGCCCCCTTCGAGGCCGCCTATCAAAAGGTCGCGGACCTGACCGAACAGCTGCGCGCCGACGGCCACAACATCCGCCGTCTGGATCTGGGCGGCGGCCTGGGCATCCCCTACGAGCGCACCAATGCCGCACCACCCCTGCCCACCGACTATGGCGCGATGGTCAAACGCACGCTGGGCCATCTGGACTGCGAGATCGAGATCGAACCGGGCCGGCTGATCGCGGGCAACGCGGGCCTGATGGTCAGCAAGGTGATCTATGTGAAATCCGGCGAAGGCCGCGATTTCCTGATCCTCGACGGCGCGATGAACGACCTGATCCGCCCCGCGATGTATGATGCCTATCACGACATCATCCCGCTGAACGAACCCGCACCGGGCACCGAACAGCAACCCTATGACATCGTCGGCCCCGTCTGCGAATCCGGCGACACCTTTGCCAAGCAGCGGATGATGCCACCGCTGTCCGCCGACGACCTTGTCGCCTTCCGCAGTGCGGGTGCTTATGGCGCGGTTATGAGCAGCGAGTACAATTCGCGCCCCCTGATCCCCGAAGTTCTGGTGAAAGGCGATCAATTCGCGGTTATCCGCCGACGACCAAGCTTTGAAGAAATGATAAATCGCGATACGATCCCCGAATGGGTGTGACCTGACCGCGTGACGGACTATGTCATACCCCAGCATGAGGTAACGTCGACACATGGCCAATTCATCCCGACCTGACGCGCCTGCGGGCCTGCGCGCCTTGCGCTGGCCCTTGCGGCTGACGTGGGCGGGGATGCTGGCCGAGAACCTGTCGCGTGCCCTGTGGCCCTTGCTGGCGGTGGTCTTTGCCGTGCTGGCGATGCTGATGCTGGGCCTCCAGGACATCGTGATGATCGAAGTGGTCTGGAGTGCGGCCGTGCTCAGCGGCCTCGCGGCCATCGCGGCGCTGGTCTATGCGTTTCGCTGGTTCCGCCTGCCGACGCGGGCACAGGCGCTGGCGCGGCTGGATGCCAGCCTGCCGGGGCGTCCCATTCAGGCGCTGATGGACGATCAGGCCATCGGTCAGGGCGATGCGGCATCGGCCGCCGTCTGGGCCGCACACCAGAAACGCATGGCAGACCGTGCCGCACAGGCCCGCGCGGTGCCGGGCGACCTGCGGGTGGCGCGCTTTGATCCCTTTGCCCTGCGCTATGTGGCCCTGCTGGCCTTTGTCATGGCGCTGCTCTTCGGGTCGATCTGGCGCGTCGGCTCGGTGGCCGAAATGACACCGGGTGGCGGTGCGCTGGCCACGGGGCCGGTCTGGGAAGGCTGGGCCGAAAGCCCGCGCTATACCGGACGGCCCACGATCTATCTGAACGACATTCCCGACGGTCCGCTGAACCTGCCTGCCGGCAGCCTGATCACCCTGCGTCTGTACGGCGAAGTGGGGGCGCTGACCGTTTCCGAAACCGTGTCGGGGCGCATCGGTGCCGTGCCGCCGGCCTCGGGGGCGGCGCATGACTTCAGCGTTGCGCAGGATGGCAGCATTTCGGTGAACGGCCCCGGCGGGCGCAGCTGGAACGTCGCCGTGATCCCCGACGACGCGCCGACGGTTCGAATACTGGACGACCCCGAAAGCGCCGCCCTGGGCGAAATGACCCTGCCGTTCGCGGCCACCGACGACTATGGCGTCGAAGCGGGCGAGGTGCGCATCGCGCTCGATCTGGACAATGTCACCCGCCGCTACGGGCTGACGCCCGCCCCCGAACAACGTCCCGAAATCGTCGTGCCGCTGCCCATGCCCATCGCCGGCGACCGCCGCAAGTTCGAGGAAAACTTTGTCGAGGATTTTTCGCAGCACCCCTGGGCCAACCTTCCCGTCACCATCACGCTCAGCGTTCTGGACGCCGCCGAACAGCAGACCCAATCCGCCACCCGCGAAATCACCCTGCCGGGCCGCCGCTTCTTCGACCCGCTGGCCGCAGCCATCATCGAAATGCGCCGCGATCTGCTGTGGAACCGGTCCAACGCCGAACGCAGCGCCCAGATCCTGCGCGCCGTCAGCTACAAACCCCAAGAGGTGTTTCGCAAGGAAACCCAGTATTTGCAGCTGCGTCAGGTCATTCGCACGCTAGAGACCTTGGCCCATTACGGCATCGACGATGACCGCCAGCAAGCCTTGGCCGACGATCTGTGGGATCTGGCCATCACGCTGGAAGAAGGCGATCTGGCCGATGCGCTGGAACGGATGCGGCAGGCGCAGGAACGGCTGGAACAGGCCATGCGCGAAGGTGCCTCCGAGGCGGAAATTGCCGAGCTGATGAACGATTTGCGCCGCGCCACCGAGGATTACCTCAAGCAATTGAGCCAGCAGGCGCAGCGCGAGGCTGAACAGAACGGCGACCCGCAGCAGGGCCAGCAGGACGGCATGCAGATGACACAGGACGATCTGCAAAAGATGATGGACCACATTCAGGACCTGATGGAACAGGGCCGCATGGCCGAAGCGCAGGAGGCGCTGAAAGAGCTTCAGGAAATGATGGAGAACATGCGCGTCACCCAGGGGCAGGGTCAGGACGGCCAAAGTGCCGGAGAGCGCGCGATGGAAGGTCTGTCCGAAACCCTGCGCGACCAGCAGGGGCTCAGCGACGAGGCATTCCGCGACCTGCAGGAACAGTTCAACCCCGACGCGCGGGCCGGTGAAAACCAGGGCAACCGCGGCCGCAGCGGTGGTCAGGGACAGGGGCAGGAGCATTCTCAGGGTGAAGGCGGCGAAGGTCAGGGCAGCGAAGGCGCGCAAAACGGCGACCAACAGGGCGACGGCCAAAGCGGCGGCTCGCTGGCCGACCGCCAGCAGGCGCTGCGCGATGAACTCAGCCGCCAGCAGGGCAACATGCCCGGTGCCGGCACCCCCGAAGGCGACGCCGCGCGCGAGGCGCTGGACCGCGCGGGCCGCGCCATGGAAGGGGCCGAAGACGCGCTGCGCGACGGCGACAACGCGGGGGCCATCGACAATCAGGCGCAGGCCATGGAAGCCCTGCGCGAAGGCATGCGCGCCTTGGGCGAAGCGATGGCGCAGGAAGAGGGCGACCGCCAGCCGGGGCAGGGCACCGCACAGGGCGACCGCCGCGCCGAGGCCCGCGACCCGCTGGGCCGCACACCGGGGGCCAATGGCGGCACCGGCACCGACGAGGGGCTGTTGCAAGGCGAAGACGTCTACCGCCGCGCCCGCGAACTGCTCGACGAAATCCGCCGCCGCTCGGCCCAAGGCGAACGCCCGCAGGTCGAACTGGACTATCTGGAACGCCTGCTGGACCGGTTCTGAGACGGGAGGGCCGAAAGGCAACAAGGGTCTTCACGAAGCATGTTGGCCCGTCCTGCGGGACAGATCCTCCTTTGACGATCGCACAGCAAGCTGCGCATCACCGGGCCGATGCGCGGCGGCCTTCGACCTTGGTTCGCGCAGGTGACAAGCGGCAAGGGTGCGAAGCGGACCTTCACCGCAGTCGCTGCTAGGGTCGGGAGCGCGGGACTTTGCTGTAGTTCGCCGCAGGCGCGAAATCTTGCGCGATAATGACGCAGCATCCGTCGAGGGAGGCGCAAACCGGTCATTCACTGGGTTGGTCACACATGGCAGCTTGCCGCGGGACCTGCGTTTCGACGAGCCTTTACACTGAAGGCATGATTGAAAAGACTGAATTTGAAGCCTTTACCATTCGCGCAACCTAAGGAACGGGGAATGGCAACTTATCGGGAGACGTGGAAATGGTGTATCATTTGGCCGGCGGCAACACGGATTATGATCCGACACTGAAGGGTTTGCCGTCCAATGCTTTTGTGGGCATGGACAGCAGTTTCACTGATGTCGCAGTGGCAGACACGACGGCCGATGGCGGTACACGGATCATGAAGTCGTCTTGGCATGTTGGGCGCCCGGTTTCGCCTGAAACCGTCCCGACGAAGGTGCGGCGCACCGGCCCGCCGGTCTCACGGGCCAAACTGCTGGATGTGAATAGCCAGACCGGAGCTCTGGACCTGGTCAGCCAGACCTTCAGGGACATAGTGGAAGAGTTCGAACCGGCGATACACCAGTTCTTTCCCGTCACATCTTACGACAGCAGGGGCAAAGAGGTCATCGGCGAAGGCTATTTTATGATCATCTGTCAACGCTTATCGACCTTGCACGATACTCTCTGCGTTCCGCCATTGGATGAAAGCGGCATGTACAACCGTTTTTCCGAAACGCATAAGGATCGCGATAAGAGTCTGGATCGGGTCGTCTTTTCGAAGGAAAAGATTGGTGATCATCATATGTGGCACGATAAATTCCTTGCCAGGCATTTTCTGTTTTCCAACGCCCTGACCGAGCGACTGTTCGCAGCAAATCTGACCGGTCTCGTTTCTTCCAAGTATGAAGAAGTCTGACAAATGGTTGGCATGGGGGTCCAGGCGCCGCGGGAATACTTACGCAACCAGATCCGAAGGACAGAGACGGATGGCTCTCACGGATGTGCTCTGACACAGACGCTGGGAGATGCGCTGTAACCGGTCATTCGTTTCGGTGAGTATTCAGGTCGGCTCACGGCCCGTCGCATCAGGCTGTCTATGTTGAAAGAGCAACACTTTCCTCCGTCCCGTTCGGTAGGTTTGAGCTCCAAGCCGACCTTCGCCGCATCGTGCATCGAAGTCCGGTGAGCGGGACAAAACGGCCACTCCCTGCGGATCGCTGAATGACAGCTTTGCTGACCCTAGTCATTTGCCAACAGCCGCTTCCTATGCGCCGCCACTTTATGCCGGTTGCCGCAAGTTGACATATTGCACCAACGGCGACCCCGCCCTCTTCCCGAATTCAAGAAGAACCAACTGCATCCTTCGCATTGGCGCAGTTTTGCCGCTTCGGGGGAACTGAGGAACCCTTCGACAAGCAGGACAAATCGGTCGACCCAGTAATGGCTATTGCTGCCGGTGGTTCTCCATCTGGCTGGAGTGGCGCTCAGATCCAAATGCGCGCGTCCCAGCGAAGACTTCAACTGAGCCTCAAACGTCTGGATGTCCCCGGACCCGGCTGTGGCATTGCCCAACGAGGAGGAAAGAACGCGGTGTGCAAGCTCCCGAAACCTGACGAGTGACTCTAGATCATCTTGCGATGGCGAGCTGCCGGCTGCGCCGTCATCCTCACTGCCGCTGGCCGTGAGCCAATCCAGCAGCGCGTCCGGTGACGTGATCAAATTGTGTGACCGCGACTTATCAGTGTCCCCAACGGTATTGAGGAAATCCAAGGCCATATGCCCCCCGACAAAACTGTCATCCGACCACATTGTAACCTCATATTCTAATTTACAGGTTACACACATTGCGGAATGATGTAACCACTTATCCATCATAAAGCATTACGGGAGAGTTGCCATGCTGTCGCTATCCGAACGTTACACTCACAACGGGCAATCCATTGCCTGGGGGAAAATGGGAACGGGCGATCCTCTTGTGCTGGTGCATGGGACGCCGTTCTCGTCACAGGTCTGGCGGCGGATCGCGCCCTTGTTGGCCCAACGATGGACCGTCTATTTCTTTGATTTGATCGGCTACGGCCTGTCCGAGAAGGCTGACAATCAGGATGTATCCCTGGCCGTGCAAAATGACCTCCTGACCGCCATGTTCAATCGCTGGGGTTTGGATCGCCCCGAAATCCTTTGCCATGATTTTGGAGGCGCAACCGCTTTGCGGGCCTATTATCTGAATGACCTGAGATATAAGCGCATGACGATCTTTGACCCGGTTGCGGTCGCCCCATGGGGATCGCCATTCGTGGCTCATGTCAGACAGTTCGAGGCTGCATTTGCAGGTCTTCCAGCCTATGCCCATGACGCGCTTTTACGGGCTTATTTGCAAAGCGCCGCGCACAAGGAACTCACAGAGGAAGCGCTACAGGTCTACATGAAACCTTGGCAGGGCGAAGCAGGGCAGCCGGCTTTCTATCGCCAGATCGCTCAGATGGATCAGAAATACACCGATGAGGTCGAAAGCCGGTATGCGTCACTGGAGTGTCCTACCACGTTGCTTTGGGGCGAAAAGGACGAGTGGATACCTCTGGAACGCGGCCACAAATTGGCGAGCATGTTGACTGCAGGGCAGATCACGGTGATCCCGGACGCCGGACATCTGGTTCAAGAGGACGCGCCAGAAGCCCTCGTCGCTGCTATGTTCCAGCATGGCCAATAGATTAAAAACGGACATTCATTGGGCGCTGCAGCATCCGGTAAAATGACCTCATACCTGCCGTTCGCGGCGTTCTGCATAGAGGATCGGTTGGTGGACAGCTCTGCCGCTGGAACGGCTCATGGTTGCGACCGCTCACAGTCCTTTCAAGGCCTTCTTGCAGGGCGCAGCATGTCGTCACGCATAGACAGGGACGGCGGGGAGCATGCGTAATTGGGCTGACCCTGCACTTTGGTCGAGCTCCCGATAGTATCACAGCATAGCTGTGAACAAGGGAGACAGATGATGGAATACTATGCTGGTTTAGATGTGTCGCTTCGGTCGTGTGCTTTGTGCATCGTCGATAGCAAAGGCAAGGTTTGGCTGGAGCGAGAGCTGCCATGCGAAGTTGCGGACATTGCTGCGTGCCTTGAAGCCTTTGATCACCCCGTTGAGCGCGTCGGTTTTGAAGCCGGTGCCTTGAGCCAGCATCTTTACTTTGGCTTACAATCCTTGGGCTTCGATATCGTCTGTATGGAGGCCCGCCAGGTGAATGCTGCCTTGTCAGCGATGCGGAACAAAACAGATAAGACCGATGCGAAAGGGATTGCGCAGATCCTACGCACTGGGTGGTTCAGTCCAGTACATATGAAAAGCCGCGAAGCTCATGGCCTTCGGGCGCTGCTTAGCACACGCAAGGCATTGCTGAAGAAGACGATCGACCTTGCAAACGAAGTGCGGGGTTTATTGAAGATCTTCGGGGTACGACTGCCCAGAACGGTAAAGCACGGTTCCTTCGACGCCCTCGTTCGACCTATGATTGAGATGGATGAAGTTCTCGCGCACGCGGTTCTTCCTTTACTTGATGCCCGTACGGTCCTCTTTCAAAACTATCTGGAACTGGATCGACGCGTGAAGCGCGCGGCATCGCAAGACGCGGTGTGCATGCGGATGATGACAGTGCCAGGTGTGGGACCTATTGCAGCTTTGACATTCAAAGCCGCAATTGATGACCCCAATAGATTCAAAAAATCCCGCACTGTCGCAGCGCATTTTGGTCTCACGCCGCGAAGATATCAGTCAGGTGAACACGATAACCCCGGCCGAATATCGAAGGCAGGAGACCGAGATGTTCGTGCAACGCTGTATGCTGCAGCCAACGCAATGTTGATGCGAACCATGGCAGGGTCGCAGATCAAATCATGGGGCATGCGATTGATGCGCACCAAAGGTCGCCGTCGCGCTGTAGTCGCTGTCGCACGCAAACTCGCTGTCTTACTGCATCGAATGTGGGCCGATGGCACAGAATTCCGTCAGGAACAGGCAGGAGGCACGGCATGATCTAAAAAACCCCCAACCAACCTGACGGGATCGTCCAATCCGGACGAGGTCTGTGGATGAAGACGAAAATGTCTGCTGCGCAACTTGAAGCGCGCCGGGAAGCAGGGCTCTCCACTACCAATCCGACACATGCATGCAGCGGTGCCATTCGAACACCAAAACAGACTGCGAAGAGAAGCGTGACCCGGATAAGCGATCACCGATCACATAGAACAAGGAAAACGAGCTTGACCCAGACACCCAATTAGAGAAGCGGACGTTCGCTGCGAAGCGCACGAATGGCTGCTGCGTCGTGTGCCAACGCCAAGCCACAGTATGGGCCGAGCCAACGCATCGGTTCGGCTGCATTGTGTCTGTTACTTCGGCTTGATGTTGCGGGCTGACCCACCTCACACTTGAGTAGCGTGCCGACCGTTAAACCAATCTTTACCTCCTGAAGGCTAGAAATTCTTGCTTCACACTCTACTTCATATGCTATATTCCGTTCAAAAAAGAGGGCGAACAACATGGCAGATCGTTGCGGCGACCCCCTCTTCGGGGAGGTTCCTGATCGTGTGCTCCTGAGCAACGCGCCCTTGGTGCGTGTGCTCGGGCAAGTGAAATTTCCTCGGATATCTAAGATCGCAGAAGAAAGCTACATCGCGGATTTCCAAGAGGCTATCCGTGACGAGTACCCACATTTTCAGAGCGACACGATCCAAGGCGTGGACATCGTCATCGACGGTAATGAGGTGAAGCACCGGCAAGTCACCACTGTTGTCTGGCGGTTCTTCGATGCACGCAGGGTGCTGCGTGTGTCTTTGGGGCCGGATGCGATCACTTTGGAAACGGCGAGCTATGTGTCCCGAGATGACTTCCTGTCTCGGTTCGAGTTCATTCTTGGGAAGCTCGTTGAGACTATTCGCCCTAAGCTGGTGCAGCGTGTCGGGTTTAGATACGTTGATCGTCTGCAGGACCCTGGCGACCTTGAAGTCATGTCGGATTTAATTCATCCAGAATTATTGAATGTCCTGCAATCAGGATTGGTCGAACACATCGACTTTTCCATGACCGAGATCACAGGCTCGACCAAAGAGGGTAAAATCATCGCTCGGTATGGCCTCGCGCCTCCCAAGTTCAGCCACGACGTCGAAATGGCACCGCCGGTTGATGTGAAAAGCTGGGTTCTCGACGTGGATTCCTACAGCACAAATTGTGAGGGGCAGATCTTTGATACCCAAATGCTGTGTGCCGAACTCGACAAGGTAGCTGCGCGCGCCTATGCTTTCTTCCGGTGGAGTGTGACTGAAAAATTCTTGGAACGTTTTGGGGTCAAGAGACATGCTGATTGAACGACTCTCCGCAGGCGCGGCATCCGCCGCGATCCTTTTCGCTCCCGCTGTGAATGGGGCAACTCGATTTGATGTGATGGATGAAACCGCACCCGAAGTGGCTGCACCGTTCTCGCATGGGCAGAGTTTCAAGGTGTTCGAGCGAGACATTCAAGCATTCGCCATGCGCCAAGAATACCTTGAAGGCAGCACTGCACTGAACATTCCAGTGTCTTTCTCCTTCGAGGACAACAATCGGACCGCGAACACTGCACCTGCCGAATTGGTCCACGAGCTTCGGCGGATTTCTGGACTAACATGGGCTCAGATTGCAGAGGTTTTCGAGGTGTCCGCGCGCGCTCCATATCATTGGGCGTCTGGAAAGGCTGTGTCCGCTGAAAACCATGAGCGCTTGGGGCAAGTCGTGACTGCTCTCAGGTTCATCGACAGAGGGTCATCCGAAGAGAACCGCAATCTGCTTCTGGGCAATGCGCAACCGGGGCAAACCTTCTTGGATTTGCTGTGTGGCGGTGAGTATGAACTTGTCCGCGCACTTGCAGGCAAAGGACTGGGCCGCCCGACCTTCGGACCTGCGTTGACCCAAGACGCCGAAAGGTTCAACGCGCCAAGACACTGGGGCGATAGCATCGAAGCATCGAGCAGAATGGACGAAACAGAAATCTTGCCGCTCAGTCAACCGAAGCTGCGGCGCGCAAAGGCACGTCGAAACAAGACATAAAGGAAGTGCCGGTTGACCGAGAAAACACCGGAGAGCGACGAAGTTTTTCTGGCTCGCCTTGCTGAATGGCAGCAAGGCGATTTCTCCCTTGATTGTGGCGACTTTCTGTTTCGCGACGTCTCAGAGCCGACAGATGAAGGCGAAGACGACGGAGGCGCAGTATTCGACTCCGAGACAGTCGGATTTGCTGTGATATCTCAGACTTGCGACGTGGCTCGGGAGTCAGAGCGCGTCCCGTATGTCTCTGTTTGCCCAATGGTCGTTGTCGACGCGAAACGTATTGGGGAGATTAAACGAGGCCAAGCACCTCGTTTCGGCTTTCTGTCCGCAACACCAGACGACGTAGTTGTCGATTTCTCTCGCACAATGAGCGTTTCAAAAGAGCTCCTTGTCTCTTGGGAGCGGCAACGCGGGTGCGAAGACGAAAGGCAGCAGCTCGAATTTGCTAGAGCACTTGAAACCTTCTTTGGCCGATTTGCTTTTCCAGATGCTTTCGTGGCATCGGTGGCGTCTTTGCGCAAAGCAATCCTTTCGAAATACTCGAAAGGCGAATCTGACCTCGGCAAAGCCGTTCGTTCTATTCGTGAGATCCGCGCATATCCTCACGCGAGTTGGTCAGATATGGCGGCAGTTCCAATCACCTTTATCGCGATACTTGAGGATGAAGGAAAACGCGAGTTGGCGGATCGCGAAGAGATCAGGAAGCAAATTTGGCCAAAGATCAGCGCTATTGATTGGAAAGGGCCATTCTCTCTGCACGAAGACGGTCTCCACATGGCCACGTTGGGTGATTTGACGGCTGCCGACTATCTGAACTCCTACCCTCTCGACGTAAACTCGCTGTCGTTCGCGCGACGGTACATCGCCTAGATCATCGTTTCGAGGTAGGCGACGCAACCCCGCTCCTTTTTTGGAAAGCTGCCGTT
The DNA here is from genome assembly GCF_022788695.1 of Pseudosulfitobacter sp. DSM 107133. Classification (NCBI taxonomy): domain Bacteria; kingdom Pseudomonadati; phylum Pseudomonadota; class Alphaproteobacteria; order Rhodobacterales; family Roseobacteraceae; genus Pseudosulfitobacter; species Pseudosulfitobacter sp. DSM 107133. The sequence continues at coordinate 3,343,876 of NZ_CP085154.1, read as the reverse complement.
CGCAGCGCCTCATTCGAACTACCGCTTTGGGCCGTTCGCGCCCCTAGTTTACCGGTCAGAATACGACTTCGCACACCCCTCTCAAAAGCGCCTGCGACGTCCTCCCACCCCGGGCACGGCGGCGGGAATGGCCCTCTGCGGATCGTCAAAGCGACCCCGCAGGATTTGCGCTCACCCCTCAAAAATTGCCCGCTACATCGCATTAATTGCGTCGGGCATAGTGTCGCAGCACCACGGCCCATCGGCGTTTCGTACGCATCTGCCCCGAATATGTACAACACCGCCAAAACGGGCCGAAAACGCACCTTTCGGGCGGGCGTGTCTTGTACGGGATCGGTTGGAATATGTACGCAATCCGCCCCGACAGCGCCGCGCCGGCCGTCCGGTTAAACCACCGCACGCCGGGGTAACCCTGCCCGGATTACGACGCCGCCGTCGTGTCCAGCCACATCAGCAGGCCGGTCACCTGACTGTCCAGCCAGACCCGCGCCTGGTCTATCGTGCCGACAAAGCCGGTCATCACAGGCTCCAGCGCCGGCACCGCCGCGACGATCTGCGTGGCGTTGACATAGATCAGCACCAGCACCGCAACTATCAGTAAAGACGTGAAAAAACCGCGCCGGAACCCGCGTTTCTTGCGTTCGCGCACGGGGGCGTCGGGGGCCGGATCGCCCCTGGCAATCTGGCGGTCGCCGGTCGAGCGCAGGGTCGAGTTGATTTCTTCGATGTCGGGCAACAGGTCGCGGCGTGATCCGGCAGCCGCCGCAGTTGCTGCGGCGTCGCCGGCCCTGGTGTCTGCGGGCGGTTCCTCACCGCGCATCCGCGCCATCCGGTCACGCGCTTCGCGGGCACGGCGGGCGGCCTGTTGGTTCTGGCCATCCTCGTGGTCGCCGCTGTCTCCGCCGTCGTCCAATCCCAGATCAGGCTGGCTTTCCAGCGCTTCGCTTTCACGTACACGGGCTTCGGCTTCGGCCTCGGCACGCAGAATGTCTGATACCTTGGGGTCCAGCCTGCGCCGTGTCGGTTCCGGCGTTGGCACGCGCTCTTCCCCTTCGGCGGGCATGTCCTCGGGCACAGACAGGGGCGCGTCCGCGTCCTCCTCTGGCGCTTCGGGACTGTAATCGGGGTGATGTTGAAACCACGTCTGACCGCAATCAGAACATTGAACGTCACGACCGTCGGACGGAATAACCTCGTCCGGCACCTCGTATTGCGCATCGCAATTTGGACATATTAGCCGCATGGCGTGTCGCACCGCATAATTTCACCCGTTTCTTGCCCTGAAGCATAGGATATGGTGTTGAGGCTGCGCAGAAAAGTGCAATCTGCCCTTGACCCGTGTTGTAACGCGCATTGAAACCGCACCGATGCTAAGGCACAACAGGTGCATCAAGCGGGGTGAGACGTGATCGAGCTAGAAAATGTGGCGTATAGCTACGGCGGTGGGCAACTTTTGTCGGATATTTCCGTCAAACTTGCACCGGGGTCTTTCCATTTTCTGACCGGCCCGTCGGGTGCCGGCAAAACTACGCTGCTCAAGCTGTGTTACGGCGCATTGCTGCCCACATCGGGCACCGTCCGGTTGCTGGGCGCGGATGTGCAGTCGTTGCAGCGTGACGATATTGCGATGCTGCGCCGCCGGATCGGAGTGGTGCATCAGGAAGTGCAGTTTCTTGACCATCTGCCGGTGTCCGAAAACATCGGACTGCCGCTGACTGTATCAGGGCGCGGCAGTGAAGCCGAAGGCGCTGATCTGGCGGAATTGCTGGCCTGGGTCGGGCTGAGCGAACGCGCGGGGGGGCTGCCGCCGGAACTGTCGGGGGGCGAACGCCAACGCGCGGCGCTGGCGCGGGCTGTAATCATGTCGCCCGATGTGGTGCTGGCCGATGAACCCACGGGCAACGTCGATTGGGAAATGTCCCAGCGTCTGCTGCACCTGCTGATCGAGCTGAACCGAATGGGCAAGACCGTGTTGATCGCCACCCATGACCTGTCGCTGATCCGCGCCGCCAAGGCGCAGGTGCAGGCGCGGGTGCTGCGCATCGCCAACCGGCGTATCCAACTGGCGGGGGCGGATCTGTGAAGCTGAACCTTGATGCATTGAAATCGCTGACCCACAGTGATCGTCAGGCTGACCGCGTGGTGCCACCTTCGGGCTTTACCGCGCGGCTGACCGTGTTTGCAGCCGGGGCGATGGCGTTTCTGGCGGTGTTTGCGCTGGCGCTGTCGATGGCCACGGGGCGTCTGGCAAACCAATGGAGCACCGAGCTGGCCCGCACCGCGACCCTGCGGATCGTGGCTCCACTGGACCAGCGTGCGACCCAGACCGAGGCCGCGCTGGCGGTTTTGAAAACCACCGCCGGGGTCGAAAGCGCGCGCGCGCTGACAGACGAGGAACAATCGGCTTTGCTGGCCCCGTGGTTCGGCCCCGAGGTCTCGCTGGACGGATTGCCGGTGCCGCGCCTGATCGAGATTGTCGAAACCGGCGCGGGTATCGACGCGGCGGGCCTGCGGCTGCGGCTGTCTGCCGAGGTGCCGGGTGCGGTGCTGGACGATCACAGCCGCTGGCGTGCGCCGCTGGTCAAGGCCGCGTCGCGGCTGCGGCTGCTGGGCTGGATCGCCACGGCGCTGATTGTGACCACGGTTGCCGCGATGGTCACGCTGGCCGCACAGGCGGCGCTGGCGGCCAACGCGCAGGTGATCGCGGTGTTGCGTCTGGTCGGCGCCACCGACCGCTACATCGCCCAGGCCTTTATCCGCCGCTTTACGCTGCGCGCGCTGGCCGGATCGGCGGGTGGCGTTGTCGTGGGCGTGATGGCCGTGTTGCTGATGCCCTCGGGGGGCGATGAAATGTCGGGCTTTCTGACCGGGTTGCGGTTTCAGGGGCTGGGCTGGGTCGTGCCGTTCCTGATTCCGCCACTGACCGGTGTCGTGGCATTGGCGGCCACGGGCACCGCTGCCCGTCGCACATTGGAGAACCTGTCATGAACGCAATCCAATGGCTGCGCTCGCTGGTCTTTGTGGCCCAGATCTATCTGGCCATGCTGGTGGTTGGTATCGTCTTTGCCCCCTATGCCCTGTTCAGCCGTGACGGTGCGCGCATGGCCTGCAAAACCTGGTGCAAATGGGTGTTCTGGACGGCGCGCTGGATGGTTGGCATTCGCACCGAAGTGCGTGGCCCCATCCCCACAGGCGATGTTCTGATCGCCGCCAAGCACCAGTCGTTTCTGGACATCATGCTGATCTTTCATTCGGTGCCCAAGGGCAAGTTCATCATGAAACGCGAGATTCTGTGGACGCCGATCATCGGGCTTTATGCCAAGGGCATCGGCTGTATCCCCGTGGCGCGTGGCAAACGCGGGGCCGCGATCAAGCAGATGGTGCGCGACGTCGATGCGGGCCGGCTGGAGGCGGGTCAGTTGATCATCTATTCGCAAGGCACCCGCGTCGCACCGGGGGTCAAGGCTCCGTATAAGGTTGGCACCTCGGTTCTGTACAAGGAACTGGGCCAGCCCTGCGTGCCGGTGGCCACCAATGTGGGTGTGTTCTGGCCCCGCAAGGGGATCATGCGCAAGCCGGGTCTGGCGGTGGTCGAATTCATGCCCACCATGCCCGAGGGCTTGCCGCGTGAGGAATTTATGACGGTGTTGGAACAGACGGTCGAGGCGCGTTCGGACGCTTTGCTGCATGAAACGGGGTTTGCACAGGAAAGGCTGCGCTGATGCACTGGGTTGACTCGGAAAGCGATCTTGAGGCGCTTTATGGCGCGCCCGGACAGCCGGCATTGCGCAAGGTTTCGGATCACCTGACACCACTGTATCGCAAATGGATCATGGCCTCGCGGTTCTGTGTGCTGACCACCGTGGGCGCAGCAGGGACCGACGGCAGCCCGCGCGGGGACGACGGCCCCGTGGTGCTGGAACTGGACCCGCAGACGCTGGCCATGCCCGACTGGCGCGGAAACAACCGGCTGGATTCGCTGCGCAATATCGTGACGGACGGGCGCGTGTCGCTGATGTTCATGGTGCCGGGATCGAACACGGTGGTGCGGGTGAACGGGCAGGCGCGGCTGACAGACGACGCCGATTTGCGCGCGCGGTTTGCCGCGGGCAAGGCCACGCCCGCCACAGTGATCGTGATCCGTATTGCCGAGGTTTACACCCAATGCGCCCGCGCGGTGATGCGTGCCGACCTTTGGGCGCGCGATGACAGCGCAGGGCTGCCACGTCCGGGCGAGATACTGGCCGAGGTGACGGATGGGGCCGAGGGTGGTGCCGCCTATGACGCCGCGTGGCCCAAACGGGCGCGCGCGACGATGTGGTAGCCTGACGGTCAGGTCTATGCCGGGGGATGCGAAAAGGGCGCGCCTTCCTTCCGTTTGCAGCGATCTGCGCGAATGTCGGGTTTCCCATTTGGGTCAGTTGATGACGCAAGGATCAAACACAAAGTCTGTTCAAAATGGTGAAACTGGTCGGGCTGAGAGGATTCGAACCTCCGACCCCCTGCTCCCGAAGCAGGTGCGCTACCAGGCTGCGCCACAGCCCGACCGTGAGGTCGCGAGGTAGCGTCTTTGCCCCTGTTTGGCAAGTCTGAAATGGCAGGAGCGCCTGAAATCAGGGACGGCGGGCGGCGATCGGCGGCGTAATCGGCGCGCCCGGTTTTGCCCTGCTTCGCGAAAAACGATGTACAGACCCGAACCGATAATCAGGACTGCACCCAACAGGGTCGGCCCCTGCGGAAATTCGTCAAAGAACAGGACGCCGAACAATATGCCCCAGATCAGTTGCGAATATTGCATGGGGGCGACCAGTGCCGCTTCGCCGCGTTTGAATGCTTCGATCATGCACAGCATCGCCAAAAAGGAAAACAGCGCGACGATGGCCAGCCCGCCAAAGGCAGGTCCGCTGACGGGTTCAAAGGTGAATGGCATGACCGCGCCCAGCAGCACGATGATGCCCAGCATCGGATACAGGATCATCAGCGGCAGCCGCTCGGACCCGCCAATGCGACGCGACGAGATGTGAACCATCGCATTGCCGATGGCCGAGGCCAGAGCGGTAACATGTCCGATGTTCAACGTATTGGTGTCAGGGCGCAAGACCACCAGAACACCCGCCAGTCCCACCAGTACCGCCGTGGCACGCCGCCAGCGCAGCACTTCGCCCAGCAGCGGCACCGCCAGCAGGGTGACCAGCAGCGGCGCGGCGAACAGGATCGTATAGGCCTCGGCCAGGGGCAGCACCAGAAACGCATAAAACGCGCCCAGTGTGGCAAACATCACGGCCACCACGCGGATCGCCATCCACAGCGGATTGGCCGGGCGCAGGGTGCCGGGCGTGGTGTCGTGGATCAGCAGGAAGACGACATAGGGCAGGCCCAGCAAATAGGCGAAAAACGCAATTTGCACGGCAGGCAGGCTCGCGCCCAGTGCTTTGATGATCGCATCATGGGCCGAATAGATAAGACAGCCCAGCAGGGCGATCAGGATGCCTTGGATGTTGCGCGACATGAATGACCTCTTGGAACCTGCGACCGGATTGGCCTGAATTCTGAGGGTGTTCAAGAGGTCACCTGCGCGCCCGTTGCATAACAGGGGCGCGCAGGGTTTCCAGATTACAGCGAGGCGTCGAGCGCGGCCAGAATCGCATCACCCATGCCGGTGGTCGAAACGGGTGTGGCACCTTCTTCGCCCAGCAGGTCGGCCGTGCGCACGCCATCGGCCAGCACTTTTTCAATGGCGGCTTCCAGACGGTCGGCTTCGGCGCCCTGGTCAAAGCTGTAGCGCAGCGCCATCGCAAAGCTGAGGATACAGGCGATCGGGTTCGCCTTGCCCTGACCTGCGATGTCGGGGGCCGATCCGTGTACGGGTTCGTACATCGCTTTGGGGCGGCCATTGGCGTTTGGCGCACCCAGGCTGGCCGAAGGCAACATGCCCAGCGAGCCGGTCAGCATCGCGGCGCAATCCGACAGGATGTCACCGAACAGGTTGTCGGTGACGATCACGTCGAACTGCTTGGGCGCACGCACCAGCTGCATGGCGCCGTTGTCGGCGTACATATGGGTCAGCTCGACATCGGGGTAATCGGTGTCGCGCACTTTTTGCACGACTTCACGCCACAGGATGCCGCTTTCCATCACGTTGGCTTTTTCCATCGAACAGACTTTGTTGCCACGACGGCGGGCCAGTTCGAATGCCGAGCGCGCCACGCGGTCGATCTCGGATTCGGTATAGCGTTGGGTGTTGATGCCGACGCGTTCGTTGCCTTCTTCGATGATGCCGCGCGGTTCACCGAAATAGACGCCCGATGTCAGTTCGCGCACGATCATGATGTCCAGACCGGCCACGATGTCTTTCTTCAGCGACGAGAAATCGGCCAGCGCGTCAAAACACTGCGCGGGCCGCAGGTTGGAAAACAGGTCCATTTCCTTGCGCAGGCGCAGCAGGCCGCGTTCGGGCTTTACGCTGAAATCAAGCGTGTCGTATTTCGGCCCGCCCACGGCGCCCAGCAGCACGGCGTCGACTTGCAGCGCCTTGGCCATTGTGTCGTCGTGCAGCGGAGTGCCGTGCTTGTCATAGGCCGCGCCGCCGACAAGGTCTTCTTCCACGTCAAAGGCCAGATCGCGTTTTGCGCCGAACCAGTCGATGACACGTTTGACTTCGGTCATGACCTCGGGGCCGATGCCGTCCCCGGCAAGGATCAACAGGGATGGGTTCGACATGGGTTTTCTCCTTGGGAAATTGGGTTGCAAGGGGCCTAGCGCGGTGGCTTGCAAGCGTCAAGTTGTCAGCGTGTCAGGTCCACCCAGACCAGACGGTGACGGCTGGCTTTGGCCACGATCTGGGCCAGCGGGTCGGGATGGGCGGGCCAGATCACACCGCTGCCGCTGACCTGCCAGTCGGCCGAGGGCAGAACATAGTCGACGCGCAGGTTTCCGGGCGTCGGGTCGGCCCAGTCTGCGGTGTCTGTGGCATCGCCTGCGGCGGCGGCACCGGCGCTGGCGGGGGCCGTATCGGTCAGGCGCGGGTCGCTCAGCAACTGGCGCATGATCGCACGGTGCCCGTCGCCGGCGGCGGGGTCCAGATTGGCATCACCCAGCAATATATAGCGGTCTGGCGGAGGCGGTCCGAATGCGCCGTCCAGATAAAGCTGCCAGAACCGCGTCTCGTCGGCATTGCGCAGCCCGTTGCGGTCTTCGGGGCCGTCAAAGACGGGCGGCGTGGCGTGATAGGTCATCAAGGTGATGCGGCCGGTCTGCGGCACGTCGATGGGGACAACCCAATGGGCTGTCGTCGACAGGCGCTGTGCGGCCTGCGCTCGGGCGCTTGGGAACGGCCCCGCATCGGTGCGGGGCAGCGCGGCCCCCGGCAGGTCGGCCCACAGCAGGCCCGAGAAATCCTGCACCGCATCCCGGGCCACCGGATAGCGTGACAGGATCGCCATTCCGCCCTGACCCGAGAACGCCCCAAAGCCCTGTGCGTCGCGCGGCCCGCCCAGACGGCCATCGCCGTCCATGTCCAGCCCCGTGGGCATTCCGGTGTTGGGCCGCAGCGCCAACTGATGGGAATAATGCAGTCCGCGCGCATCCAGCGCTTTGACAAAGGCGGTCAGGGCCGCGCCGGTCAGGTCGTAATCGAACCCTTGCACCACCACGACATCGGCCTGCGCATGAACCAGCACCGCCAGTACAGCGTCAATTTGCGGATCCTTGCCGCCTGCGATGTCGCGCAGCAGCAGGCCGGGGCCTTTGCGGGCCAGTTCAGTGTTGTAAGTGGCAATGCGCAGGGTGTCGGCCTGCGCGGGAAGGGCCAGCAGCCCAAGGGCGCACAGCCAAAGTGTCAGGCGACCTGATAGTCGTTTTCTGCCTCGCGGGCATAGCTGCGCCGACGTTTTTCTTCGATCATCTCTGCGATCTTGCTCATGGCGATTCCGCGCATCATCAGGCTGGCAGGCAGAAAGGCCCATAGGGTCATCGTCCAGATCAGGGTTTGTGGCTCTTGCAATGTGATCGAGCCTATCACCACGGCGGCCAATTTGGCCACGGCGGGCAGCAGGAAAGGCAGCAAGAAACCCAGAACCATGTTGATCCGCGCATCGCGTTTCAGGCGGGCAAGGGCGTCGCCGCCTGCGGTCGGATCAAACAGCGGAAGGTTGACCCAAACGTTAAATGCCCCGTTGCGCGATGAGGGCCAGCCGAACATGCGCACCAGGACGACGAAAATCGCGACCGTCACTACGGCAAGCAAATAGCTGAGGCCGGCGGCGGCGCGCACAAGTTGCAGGGTTGTTTCGGGGGTGTCCACAGGCATGGCAAGGATCACCAGACGCACCGGAGAGAACGGAAAATCAAGCAGATTGCCCATCAGACGGGCAACCGAGGTCAGCGCCCCGGTCAACAAGGTTGGTTCGGTGCGGCCTGCGCAGATCACGGTCAGCAGGAACACAGCCACGAAAAACCCGCAAAACCGCAGACGGTTCAGCGGCGGTGCGTTGCGAAATTCAACAATGGACGGAAAATTCGAATTGTATTCGATAAAGACAAGAAAGGCGGCCAGCAGGGCGACAAGCAGGATGATCTGGGTGGTGTCAGCAGTAACGTCCGGCAACATCAGTGCCGGCGTGGCAATCATCAATGCCACCAAGAAACCGCGCATGGCGGCACCTGTCAGTCGTGCTATCACATTTCGTCCCCTTCAAACTGGCCAGTCGCGATTCGTTGCCGCGTACTTGTTCCAACTTGATCCCGCCGCAGAGAGCGGATTACCTCAACATACTGCAATTTGTGCCTTCTTTCGCCAACTGGCTCAAGTTCGCGTTAAAGGAAACGCAAACCTTAAGGCATTTTGTAGGTGGGGGTGGTGCCATCTTGCATCATAATTGTGTCGAGACTGAGGCGCTGCGGCACATATTGTGCACAATGCTTCTGCGCCACATAAAAAGGGCCGCAAGCGTTGCTTGCAGCCCTTGTGGTTTTACCAAATGTGAATTCAGCAGTTTCAGACCCAGGGGCGCTCGGCGTTGGATTTTGCCTCGTAGCTGGCGATCGAGTCTGCCTTGGCCATGGTCAGGCCGATGTCGTCCAGACCTTCCATCAGGCAATGTTTCTTGAACGGGTCGACATCAAACTTGATCACTTCGCCGTCCGACGTGGTCACGGTCTGGGCTTCAAGGTCGATGGTCATGCGCGCGTTCGCGCCTTTTTCAGCGTCTTTCATCAAAATGTCGACCTGCTCTTGGGGCAGGGCAATGGGCAGGATGCCGTTCTTGAAGCAGTTGTTGAAAAAGATGTCGGCGAAGCTGGGCGCGATGACGCAGCGAATGCCAAAGTCCTTGATCGCCCAGGGCGCGTGCTCGCGGCTGGAACCGCAGCCAAAGTTATCGCCGGCCACCAGCACTTCGGCGTTACGATAGGCGTCTTTGTTCAGTACGAAATCAGGGATTTCATTGCGGTCGTCGTCATAGCGCATCTCGTCGAACAGGTTTACGCCAAGTCCCGTGCGTTTGATCGTCTTCAGGAAGTTCTTGGGAATAATCATGTCGGTGTCGATGTTGATCATCGGCATCGGGGCCGCGATCCCTGTGATTGTTTCGAACTTGTCCATGTCTGGTGTCCTTATGTTTGTCTAAAGGGTTTGCCGCCAAAGTCGTGGTGGACCTGGGTGGCGATGTTGGCAATGAAAGATCCCTCAAAGGGGATGCTGCGACGGTGTGCTGCGCGGATGCGACTGGCGTACAGGTGGATGCATTGCGTGTCGTCGTGCAGCCATCCGTCCACGCCGCCGTGCGGGTTAAAGTAGACGTCGGCCATCGACCAATGCACCGGATTGAGAACGTGGCGCGGCAGCGCCTGTTCGATCTCGCCGGTTTCACCCAACGCCCAGGTCAGGGCCTGCGGACCAAAAACGGGGGGCACCAGCTTGGCGGCACCCAGCAGTCGCTCGCCCGCAGGCATGGCCTGGATCTTTTTGCGATGCGCCCGCTTCAGCCATGGCGGAACAAAGTCGGGATCGTTCAGCCGGTCCAGCAGCAGGGTCAGCGCTGGGCTGTCTTTGGGCAGGCGCACCACGGCATTGTTCACCGTGGTGGGCGATTCGTATCCGACCAGATAGCCGTCTTTCGGCGTCATAGGCCGGTAGCACAGGCAATCCGTGTCCACCCAGGTAAGGTCGGTGTCCTGCACCATGTGCAGGCGAAACAGGTCGGCAAAGACCGTGGGCGTGACCCGTTCCATCAACGCGTCCGAGTAGTGATAGACCTCGGACGCATGGCGCAGCGTGACACCGTTGATCTGCGGATCAGGCAGGTCGTGGGTGTGAAACAGGGTCACGGAATGACCGTGATGGGCAAAGCTGCGCAGGGCCAGAATATCCAGCCAGCGCAATTCTGTCCCGACCCAAAGCGAGCCGATAGGGGTATCGGCGGCGCTCATGTTCGGGCCGTGTCCTGTTCCGGGTGAAGGCGGGGCATCACGCAAGGGCTTCCTTTGGCGGGTGGCGCGGTGGCCCCGTCTGAAACGGGGCACCGCGCACGGGCTTACATCAGGTCGCGCACGTCGGTCAGGCGGCCTGTGATTGCCGCCGCCGCCGCCATCGCGGGTGACATCAGGTGGGTGCGTCCGCCCCGGCCCTGACGGCCCTCGAAGTTGCGGTTGGATGTGGCGGCGCAGCGTTCGCCGGGGCTCAGCTGGTCGGGGTTCATCGCCAGACACATCGAGCACCCTGCCAGACGCCATTCAAAGCCGGCCTCTTTGAAGATGTCTGCCAGACCTTCTTCTTCGGCCTGTGCGCGGACCAGACCCGAGCCGGGCACGATCATCGCGCGCAGTCCGTCATTGATCTTCTTGCCCTTCAGGATCGCTGCCGCAGCCCGCAAATCTTCAATGCGGCCGTTGGTGCACGAGCCGATAAAGACGGTGTCGATTTCGACCTCGCTCAGCGGTGTGCCCGGTGTCAGGCCCATATAGTCCAGCGACCGTTGTGCCGCGTCGACCTTGCCACCTTTGAAATCGCTGGCCGAGG